>JAEEXG010000091.1 GCA_016291405.1 Lachnospiraceae bacterium | reverse complement strand
TGAAACGGTGTTTAATACTTTACCTTCTTCATTGTTTAAAGAAACCTTGTAGCCAAGCTTACCGTCTCTTGTAAGAGGGTTTGTGGGTGTAAATACCACTTCCAAAGTGTATTCACCGGGATCGTTTACATAGATATCTTTGCTAAGTGAAGGTTCTTCTCCCTTTTTATACTTACCTAAATCAGGATAAACCTTCATACCGCTTCCAAAGAAACCGTAATCCTTAAGCTCTTTCCATTCAAAGCCCTTGGGAGCTTCTTTTTCAAAGTTCTTTGCCTCTATGCAATAACCAAATCTTCCGGGAATAACCACACCCTTTTTAACCTTTGTAAACCGGTTTGCGACCTTAAATTCAAGTTCAACAACGGTACTTGAATCCGTTACCTTAACAAGGGCGGTTTCTTCCTTATCGCCTTTAAGTTTTGACTTATCGCACTTAAAGGTAATGATTGATTCATTTACAACGCTTAAGCTTTCTTTGTCTACGCTAAGCCACTTAACGTCGGGGATTTCAACCTTAACGTTAATTTTCTTTACGCCTGTGTTTGCAACCTTGATGCGAACTGTGTTTTCTTCATCATACAAGAAGTCGTCTATGTGCATCCTCATTACAGGACCGTAAACTTTATCATAAATTTCTTCTGAGTCAGCTCTCATTACAAAGAGTCTGGGCGCATCGAAGGGCTCGATGTAAGACTGATTTGGATATCTTGCGCCGTCATCGTTCCACTTTCTAAAGCCTACGTGGCTTGCAAGCTCGTGGCCCTTCCATTTTCCGTGGTTAAACTTAGCCCAGTCTTTCTTTAACTCTTTATCTTCGATGATTTCTTCGTAAACTAAGTCTGCAAGATCATTTGCACTCTTAAGGCCCTGCTTAGCGTAAAGCTTATTCTTTCCTCCAAACAACTGCATTCTTAAAAGCGTGATTGAAGCTCTTGTCTGGAAACCTTCAAGTGAATACCATGCATTGAAGCATTCATTTGAAAGGGTTTCTTCAAACTTAGCAAGCTTTTTCTCAAGAGCATCGACTCTCTTTAACATTTCATCCGCTTCTTCAAAGTGGCAGGGATGATAAATGTCTTCGTTTAAAGCTTCGGGGCGGCGAAGGCCGTTAATTCTAACTGTTTCTGTCAAAATATCGGCAGCCTGCTTAACCTGCGCATCCGTTAACTTATTGCCAAAATGAAGCTTTAAGGCTTCTTTTGTATATTTAAATGTGGTGTTAGGAGCTTTTGTTCCCCACTTATCAAAGTCGTAAGCCAAGTTAAGGAAATAGCTTAAGGGGAACTCATTGTGCTTTAAATCACCAACATTTAAAATCCAGATGTTTCTAACGCCGTAATCGTAAGCCTGGCTCATCTGCTCCCACATTAAAGGTAAGGGAGATGAGTTGATCCATTCATAGGAAATTGGATCTCCGTGGTAGTCTACGTGATAGTACATACCAAAGCCCGCGGGGTGATTACGCATCTTTTCATCGGGAACCGTACGAAGATATCCGTGGTTATCTTCGCAAAGCATTAATGTTACGTCATTAAGCTCATCCCAGTCGCAAAGGCCTTCCGTATCCTTATCGCCATAGTAAAAAGGTTCTACTTCTTTATACAAAGCAAGTACCTTGGGGAAGGTCTTGTTATATTTCTTTTCAGTTTCTTTGATTATCTTCTTCTGGCACAAAATAACATCTTTAAGTAAGTCGATGTTATCTTTTAAGGTAGCATTGGCACCCAGAATTGTGGTGTCCGCTTCACCTCTCATACCTACGGTTACAACGGAAGTAAACATTCCGCGCTCATCCATGGAATCTTTCCAGAATCTTGTTATTCCCTTTGTGTTTGCATGATAGTTCCATGCATCGCCGTAGATAGAATCTTTTCCTCTAACGTGTCTGTACTCTTCACCGGCTCTTAAGCAAGGCTCGTGGTGAGAGTTACCGATGTAGATTCCGTACTCTGTGGCAAGCTCATAGTTTTTAAGGCCCGGGCCGTCCCAAGCAAAGCTTGAAGACCACATTGCAGGCCACAAGTAATTACCTTTAAGTCTTAACAAAAGTTCAAAAACATGATCATACATTTCAGCCGTAAATCCGCCAAAATGTTCAAATGTCCAGTTACCAAAGCAGGGCCACTCATCATTTATAAAGAAACCTCTAAACTTAACGCTGGGTTCTTTCGAAGCTTTTTCATCTACATTTATCTTAAGGACTTTCTTTTTAGGTATTACAGAATCTGCAATCCAGCAAAGGGGTGACACACCCATAAGTTCGGAAATACTAAATAAACCGTAAATTGCGCCAAGCTTATCGCTTCCCGCAACAATAATGGCATTACCCACAACGGTCATTTTATAAACTTCCCACTTACCTCTAACATCCTTTAAATCAATCTTTCCTTCTTTTTCAAGCTTATCAAGGATTTCGCTCTCCCCAACAATGCCCGCAAAAACAGAAGGTGTCTTTTCATCTAACTTTGCAACCTTCTTAGGCTTCTCTTTTTCGCCTGTAATAAGGTTATAGTCATTTGCTACTTTACCTGCGACTTTTACAAGTCCGGTATCGGCCGCCTTATCCACTAAAAAGGCAACTTTTGTATCCTTGTTATGAAGTAATACTGTTTTCATTCTTTCTCCCGTTTGTCATAAACGTTTCCATGTTTAGAATCTTTGAAGATTCACACGCGCAAATTCACCAAGATGCTACTTCGCGCTCTATTTTCATTATATTGAAACTTATTAATATCCTCTTATCAATCAATGTTTTCTTCTTATCAATTGTTGCGCTTTGAGGGGGTGTTGCGCCACCAGTGCTGTTAGTATTTGGGGGCTGTATGCTCCGATATTCAACAAAATATTTTTTACCTTCGCTTAAAGCGGGCCGGACACATCCGGCCTGCGAAGGTGCACCAAAAATACTTTGTTGAATATCGGAGCATACAACTTTCAAGCAACTTAACCCCCTAGCGGTTGCGAAGGCGAAAGCGTGCGTGATAGTATGAGAGCATGGATGATAAGAAGATTATTTTACCGAAAGATTTTATAGATAGCGTAAAGGATTTGCTTGGTGATGAGCTTGATGATTTTATCGCATCATATAGCAAAGAAAGATACTACGGCCTAAGGAGGAATCCCCTTAAATACGGTAAAGAGGACTTCGAAAAGAACATGCCTTTTAGCTTAGAGCCTGTTGAATGGGCCGAGGAAGGGTATTACTACAAAGAAGAAGATAGGCCCGGCAGGCACCCACTTCATGAGGGTGGCGCCTACTATATTCAGGAGCCAAGTGCCATGTCTGCAGTTGCTATGCTTGATCCAAAGCCCGGTGATGTGGTGGCGGATTTATGTGCGGCGCCCGGTGGAAAGTCCACTCAGATTGCAGGAAGAATGGATTCTAAGGGGCTTTTAGTTTCAAATGAATATGTTAAAGACAGAGCAAAGATTCTGTCTTCAAATATTGAGAGAATGGGCATAAGCAATGCCTTGGTTTTAAATGAATCAACCGATTCCCTTGCAGGAAGGTTTCCTTCCTTCTTTGATAAAGTTTTGGTTGATGCTCCCTGCTCAGGGGAAGGAATGTTTAGAAAAGAAGAAAACGCAATCCCTGAATGGAGCTTAGAAAACACAAAGATGTGCCATGAAAGGCAGTTAATGATACTTGATAATGCGGCACAGATGTTAAAGGCCGGCGGCACCTTAGTTTACTCCACCTGCACTTTCAATTCTTTGGAAAACGAAGGAAGTGTGAATGAGTTTTTATCTAAGCACCCTGAGTTTTCTTTGGTTGAAAGCAAGCGTTTGTGGCCTCATAAAGATAAGGGCGAAGGACACTTTGTTGCTAAGTTTTCTAAAGCAGGTGCTTTGACACCTTCCGTTTTTTCGGGCGCAAAGCCTTCAAAGTCCGAAGAAAGCTTAAGGCTTCAAATTAAAGACTTTTTGATTAATGAAATCGGCATTAAGGAAGAAAAGGTTTCTTCTCTCTTAGAAGGAAGAACCCTTGCTACATTCGGAGATAACATATATCTTCTTCCTCCAAAGATTACTTCCTTGCAGGGGCTTAAGGTTGAAAGAGCAGGCTTACACTTAGCGGTAAGTAAGAAAAACAGATTAGAGCCCTCCCATTCCCTTGCTTTGTGCATAACTAAAGGCGATTTAACCAAGCATGTGGATATCTCAGATGATGATGCAATTAAATATTTAAGGGGCGAAACTCTTAATACTGACCCTGATTTAAAGGGCTGGACAGTGCTTTTCTTAAGGGGCTGCTCTTTGGGATTTGCCAAGGCCGACCGTGGCATTTTAAAGAACCATTATCCGAAAGGATTAAGGAAATAGAGAGGTAGATTAATGAAAAGAAAGAAACTTTCCTGCATTGCTTTGGCAGGGCTTCTTTTGATGACAGGGTGCGGCGGGGCAAGCTCCGAAGGCACTTCTGTTTCCTCAAAAGAAAACTCTCAAACGCAGGAAACAATGGAGAATGCGATGAAAAAAGAACCCGGTTAC
>JAEEXG010000008.1 GCA_016291405.1 Lachnospiraceae bacterium | reverse complement strand
TATTCCCCATTAGAAACAATCCTTGGGGGCTATCTTTGGGAGACCCCAGGGTTAACACAAGTGTCAGTAAGCCTATTTTCTATTCGGGAGGCGAAGATTCCACACTTCCTGAGCTTCCTTTCCAGGATGAAGAAAGCTTAGTGCGCATTAAGCATGTGGCAAAGATAAATAAGCTAAAGAAAAAGTTTGATTTAGACTTTAGTAAGAAAGAAACCTGGGAAGACAAGGTTTACGGGGAAGTTCCGGATAAAACAGAAGTGCTTCACGATGATGAGCGTGACAGTGACCTGACTGTAAGATATTATGAGAGCGCCGACGGCGTTATTAGAACCGCCTTTGCAAGCGTAAGCGGACAGGTCCATGAATGCAGGCGTCACAGCATTGAAGCCGCTTGGGAGTTTATTAAACAATTTAAAAATGAGTAATAATAAAGCCACCGAAGTTATTTCGGTGGCTTTAATACTTAATCTAAGCTAAATCCCTGCATTTTATCTAAAAGGTTAAAAAGCTCATGCTCTCTTTCTTTTATCATGGAGTAATTATCTCCAAATTCCATCACGTCTTCGCTCTTTAAATTTTCTTCCCACAAAAGAAGGTCAGATCCATTTGGATTTCCTGTTTTTATGTAGTTTAAGAAATACCCCTTCATCTTACCGCTAAGCTCTCTGTCGTATTCAGAATAAAGCTTTGAACCGTCGGGAATATTTCCGTAAAGATAAACTTCCTCTCCGCTATGCCAAGGGCCCAAGCGTCCGTTTTCTTTGGTGAAATAATACTGGTAAACCGGCACACCGTTTTTAACTTCAAGTCTGTTTAAGCAGTAGTGAGGATAATCAAAGAAAACAGCTCCCCAAATTTCCATCCAGTTTTCTTTGGCCTCTTTATCCGTCTTTGCAGGGTACAAAACCATGGCCTCTTCGTAATACTCTTTAAAATACCCACGCATTTTTTCTTCGTAGTTTTTTAAATTAGCATTGTCAAAAAGAAGAAACGACTCCGATTCACGCCTGTTATAGCCATGAATCATAGCTTCCTCGTTGTATTCTCCCGCCATATAGTATTCATAGGGAGTCTTCTCTAAGGCATATCCATCAACCGTCATATGATGCTGGGTGTCTGCCTCTTTAACCAGTTTCTTGGCGCTTAAAGCCCTTAATTCACTAACAGTTTTTACGCCATATTTACTTTTAAGCTCTTTTCCGCTATCAAAGGCCTCATCCATTAGTCTAAATGAATGGGTGGGGCTTACGGGTGCTACGGTGGAGCTTTCTAACAAGGCTCTGTTAAATAGTCCCTTTGCTAAAGGCGATACGCAAATTGCACTAACGGAAGCTGCCCCTGCGGACTCACCTGAAACTGTAATATTATCAGGGTCTCCTCCAAAGCTTTCTACGTTTTCTTTAACCCACTCTAAAGCCTTAATCTGGTCTAAAAGACCATAATTGCCGGTTGTATGGTTATCAGATTCATTGGCCAGTTCTTCATCTGCGAAATATCCAAACACTCCAAGTCGATAGCCCATGTTTACAACGATTACTCCGTCCCTTGCAAGGCTTTCACCGCTATAGTCTGCATACCAGGGTTGCCCTGTCTTTAAAGAACCTCCGTGAACATACACAAGGACGGGAAGCTTATCATCATTCTTTGCCCCTGCAGGTCTCCATAGGTTTACGTACAAAGCATCCTCGCTAACGGGCGTTCGGTAATTATCTTTTAAAGAAATCTTATAGTCATGAAATCCGATTATCTGAACCAGCGAATCATAAATCGGAAGGTTCACAGGCTGCATGCTCATTGGCGCAAATTTATCGGTTAAAAGAACGCCATCCCAGTTATCGGGGCTTACGGGCTCTTTCCACCTTAAATCTCCTACGGGAGGCTTTGCATAAGGGATTCCTGCAAAGACTTCCACTTTTTTATCTTTCGTTAAAACTCCCTGCACGTCACCGTTCTTTATGCTTACAACTTCAGTCTTTTGAGGATTCCTCACATCCACTGCTTTTACAGCCTTTACGGGTGGCCAGGTAAATAAAACCGTTAAGCACAAAGAAGCCACCCATGAAAGAATCGTCAAGCTCTTTTTCTTTTTGTCATCATAAAAGTAAAGATAGTAAAAGCAAGCAACGGCGCTTAAAGTAATTGCCAGCATGAATCCTAGTACAGTGTTTTTGTTTAGCTCTAAAAATACAAGGAGCAAAACAAGTATTATAGCCATAAAGAAGGGAAACTTTTTCTTCATATACCTTTTTCCTTTCAAAAAATGCAATAAAAAGGGGGGAATTCTCATTCCCCCTATCTTTTATTATAGCAGATTAAGTTAATCGTATATAAACTTATAAAACTTTAAGCGCTCTTCCCGCACTGTTAAAGGCCTTATAATCGATTTCTTTATTAAGCATCACCACTTCGCCGTTTACAATTACGTCCTTGATTCCAAAAGACTCTGTCCTATCAAATGGAGAAATGAGCAATTCCTCTTCGTCAAATACCGTAAAGTCAGCAAAGAAACCGGGCTTTACATATCCTCTGTCTTTAAGCATAAATCTGTCGGCGCTCTGACCTGTCATACGCCTTATGGTGTTTGGAAGGGTGTCTCCGTAGCCCTTTATTGAATCCTTTAAAAACTTAGGGAAGCAATCATAAATTGCGGGGTTCTGGATACCTTTTTCTTCCACCCACGCATCCGTCATGTAAAGGCACAATTCATTCTTTTCAAAATCGTGAATGATCTTTTCCGATGTGTAGGGGCCCATGTTTACTCGGCCCTTAAAGTCAGATTCCTTACAAAGCTTTAAGTACATATCAAGGTCTCTCATGCCATATTCTTTTGCAAGCTCATGGACAGTTTTTCCTTCGTACTTTTCAAAGCCTTCGCCTATGTATGCCACTTCAATATCCTTAAAGCCAAAGCCTAAAAGCATAGACGTAGCCTTAATTAAAAGACGAAGCTTTAGCTTATTTAAAGGCTTGTTTCTTTCTTCCTCGCTCATGCCCTGATACCAGGTGGGAAGAATGACTGTTATAACCGACACGCCTTTAAGCTCATTGTAAATGTCAAACCAGGCATCCATGCCGCTTTCACGCATCTTTTGAATGAGCTTTAAAAACTCGGGCTGGTCCTTTAAAGACCTTCTTCCCACAAATATTGCATGGGAATACTGAAGCTTTAAGTTTGTGCCCTTTCCGATTTCATATAATTCATCAACGCCTCTTAAAAGGTGCGACCTTCCAAGGAGCTCGGGATAAGCCATTGAAACCGCCGAATTGGCTCTTGGGTGAACGGTTAGTGGCTTATTATACTTTATGCAAAGAGCCGCAACCTTCTTTAGTTCCTCAATGTCAGCGTATAAACCCGGCTCATACATTAAGCCAAGGGAAATGCCTGCAGCGCCCTGCTTAAGGTTTTCTTCAAGGATAGAAAGCATCTTTTCTTCTTCATCTTTTGTAAGCTTTCTGTTTGCATATCCCGAAACAGCGGCTCTTGCAGAGCAGTGTCCCACGCAGGTTGCCATGTTTGTAGGGATTTTCCTATCGATTTCTTTATTCAAAGAATCTAAATCAGGATACTTTCCCCTTGTGTCTTTAAAGAAGAATAATCCTCCTCCGAGCTTGTCGGTGTATTCGCTTCCTTCATTAAAGCCGATTGTTGAAATGCCGCAGTTTCCCGCCACAAATGTGGTGATACCCTGCTTTACGAAGGGCTCAAAGAAAGGAACCGGATCCTTTTTAATTGCAAACCAGTCGTTGTGAGAATGGATGTCAATAAATCCTGAGGATATTGAAAGCCCCGTAATATCGATTACTTTGTCCGCCCTTTTTACATCTATGTTCTCTTCTATTAAGACGATTTTGTCGTCTTCGGTAAGAATGTCGGAAACGTAGGGCTCGCTCCCCGTTCCGTCATAAATCTTACCGCCCTTTAAAAGTAACTTCATTTACCTTCTCCGTTTAGCCGTTTATTATATCTTCCAATTCCTTAGCCTTAGCATTGATTGAATCTAAGATATCAGCCATTTCTTTCATATTCTTTGAAGCTTCCTGCGCTGTTGTTACGCCTTCATTTGAGCTTGCGGCCACTTCTTCGCTTACGGCAGAAAGGTCTGAGATGCTGTCTGTAATCTTTCCTGTATGTTCAACGATGCTGTCAATCTGAGATTTAACGCTTGCAGCGCCCTTTACAAGTCTTTCCATGTCTTCATTTATGCGGGCAAATACTTCGTTGCTCTTTTCAATCATCTGATTCTGCTTATCAACGTTACCGATTGTGATGTTAACGTTTTCTTCGGCATTTGAAACTTCTTCTTCCAAAGAAGTGATAACAGCATCGATTCTGTCTGTTGCATCCTGGGTCTGCTCTGAAAGCTTTCTTATTTCTTCGGCAACAACTGAAAATCCTCTTCCGGCATCTCCCGCTCTTGCAGCTTCAATTGAAGCGTTAAGTGCAAGAAGGTTTGTCTGACCTGATATTTCAGAAATAACGCTTAAGATATCTCTCACCTCTGAAACCTTTGTAACAAGTAAGCCTGTGCTTTCGATTGTCTTACTGCTTGCTTCTTTTGCAAGATTAGCCTGAACACCAAGTTCTTTTACAAGCTCGGTTCCTTCTTTTACTGTTGCCTGAGAGTTTTCAAAGTCTGAAAGCATTGCATTTACGCAAGTGTCAGCTTCCTTTGTGCTGTTTTGAATTTCTGTACACATTTCGGCTTCTTTTTGAATACTTTCAACCGTAGTTTCTGTACTTTCAGCGATGCAAGAAACCGATGACTGGTTGCTTTCCAAAGAAGCTTCAAGGTTTTTAGTGGCTGCCTTTGATGATTCAAAGCTTTCCATAATCTGTCTTGCCGCATCCACTACCTTCTCATTGGTATCTTGAAGCGATGCCGCAAACTCGTTAACCGCATCAAGATTTTCGTTTTCAAAATTCGCAACAATCTTTCTGGCACCTATAACCGCAAAGATGCAGGCTATAGACGTGAAAGCAAGCGCGATCAAATCATCCTGAGATAAAAGCCCCTGCATGCCCATTCTTATGCTAAGAATCACAATAGCCGCAGAAAGAACAGCAGTAGAAATCACTGTCAGTTTCTTATCAAGATATACAATTGAGCAAATCATGATTGGAATAGCATAACTGTAGATTGACGGAACGATTGTCACAAAAGAAAAAATAAAGAAGGCAACAGAACCTGACAATATAACAATATAGCCGGTGGTCTTTGTTCCCTTTAACTTGATTGCACTTACGCCGATAGCGATAAGTGAAAGAACGTTAAACGCAAGTGAAATGATGGCAAACAATGCGTTATTAGCATTTCTGTTCATAACAATTACGTCTGTTGCGATGAGTGATATCATTACAAGAATCACTACGGGCAACACAAATCTTGTTGCTACTTTGTACTGCTGCTTAGTCATAAAAAAACCTCTTTTCATTAAGTATTTGCATCCGAGTATTAAGTTAAGAGTTTTTTCTAACTAAATTTCCCTTTTATCCCACACACACAAGCAGGATGGGCAAATTGCCTACCCCACCTTTGCACTTCTTTATAAATTTTATCACTGCTTATTGATTATGTAAACAATAATAACGAGAGAATTTGCGAACTATATTGACTAATAGGCTTATATTTACCAGTCATCGCCGATAGGGCGATATGGTTTCTTTAGTTAGCGGTTGCTAATTTGCTTTAAATGCTGTATTTTATCTTTAGATATGTGTAATTGGCTACAAGTAATATTCGTTTAAAGATAGGAGATTTCTATTATGATGAAACTTGTACTGATTAGACACGGCGAAAGCGAATGGAACAAGTTAAACCTTTTTACTGGTTGGACCGATGTTGACTTAAGCGATAAGGGCCGTGAAGAGGCAAAAAATGCCGGTAAGATAATGAAAGAAGAAGGATACGATTTTGACGTATGCTACACTTCTTACTTAAAGAGAGCGATTCACACTTTAAACATTGCACTTGATGAAATGGATAGGGCATGGCTACCCGTTCACAAATCATGGAAGTTAAACGAGCGTCACTACGGCGCACTTCAGGGCTTAAATAAGTCTGAAACCGCAGAAAAATACGGCGAAGAACAGGTTAAAATCTGGAGACGTTCATTTGACGTAAAGCCTCCGGCACTAGAGGAAAGCGATGAAAGAAGTGCCACAAAGCAGGAAATGTACAGAAACGTTGACAAGGCCTTGCTTCCTGCAAATGAAAGTCTGGAGACCACAATAGAACGTGTAATTCCTTACTTTGAAGATGTTATAAAGAAGGACATGAAAGACGGAAAGCGAGTTATCATTGCGGCTCACGGAAATTCCCTAAGAGCTTTGGTTAAGTATTTTGACAACCTTTCAAGCGAAGAAATAATAGGTGTTAATATTCCCACAGCTGTTCCCCTTGTGTATGAGTTTGACGATAACTTTAAAGTTATTAAGCACTACTATCTTGGTGACCAGGAAGCTTTGAAAGCCAAAATGGATGCCGTTGCAAATCAAGGAAAAGCTAAATAATGTTTAAGCTTATTGATTCTTTATAGTATAGCTTCTAAGAGCCATAACAATGATTGGAACAAGCGCAATGTGAAGGATGATTCCGGGAACAGCGTTTATAAAACCGCCTGCCAAGAACTTTTCAATTCCAAACTCTGCTTTTCCGATTCCCATAAGGAAAAACATCACGGCGCCCCAAACAAGTCTTCCAAGAAGCATGGATGATATGAGGGTTACGTAAATGTATATTTTCTTTGTGGGAAGTGCCTTATATATAAGCCCTGAAAAAAGGCCGTATGCGCAAAGCTCAAAGGCCATTGCCGTGGCATTTGGGAAAAGTGCGGGCATTCCAAACATTACGGCTCTAAGAAGAGGTGCCACAAATCCAAGGATTGCAGCATATACGGGGCCCACAAAGAAACCTGCCAAAAACACGGGAATATGCATAGGTGAAAGTGCTTTTCCGATTTGAGGAATCTGTCCCGTTAAAAAGGGAAGCACCATGGCAAGTGCCAAAAACATTGCGCTTAAAACCATTTTGTAAATCTTTGACTGAGTCTTCATCAGTAAATTCTCCTTATTGTGTCGACTTTTACAAAGATTCTACCTTATAGCAATAGTTGCATCAATAAAAAAAGCATTAAAAAACCTCAAAGCGATAACTTTGAGGTTTAAAATGCAATTAACCTTGTAATCCGTTAGACTGTCTTATCATATCTTCAACAACGATGTCGTAGATTTCTCCGACAGTGTTACAATACTCAAGCACCTTCCAAGGTTCATTTGTGTGGAAATGGATTTTAATCAAATCCTCGTCGCCTGCTGCAATAAGGCTGTTTCCTTCGAAATGATCTGTAATATAATCTGCTATTTCATCTTCGTCTAAGTCTTTGTCTCTTCTGTCAATTAAAAGCTGTGTGTCATAACGATACGCAAACTGATCGTCTTCAGCATCGATTGATTCAATACCCAACTTTTTGTCCTCCTTATAGTTCATTTGCTTTTTGTAAAAAGCACAATGACACTTTACCACATTTACTTAAGATGTGTAAAGAAAACAAGGAGTCTTTTAAGATTTATGCAGTTTCTTCTTTCGCTAAGTTCTTCTTCCAGGTAAAGTAGGCAATGCACACATAAACTGCCGCAACTATCATAATGCAAACTTCAAGCAAAACGTCCGATAGGCCTGCTGCCTTTAAAGGCATAAGCATTCCGTCAAGAAAAGCATGCATTAAAATTGCAAGGAATAAAAACCATATTTTCTTTGCGCCCTTGGTTACTGCAATCCACACAAGTACGGATAAAGAAAGCTGTACCGCCATTGCTGACACTCTTTCCCATGAAGATAAAAGGAATTTTGCGGGAGGATAAGCTATAAGAGTGTTGAATGTTTCTTCCAAAACAGCCTTGTTTGCATCATCCAAAGCGCTTGTGATAATTGAGGCGTGGCCTGTATTAATCATTATCGAGTAAAGAAGATTATTAAACATGGTCATGGTCAAAAGCATCACCATCTCGATTCCGCCGTGTCCTGCGCCGTACATTAAAGCGTTATGCGGGTTATCGGCTTCTTTCTTTAAAAAGAACTTCATTGTGATGAATCTTCCGCACTCTTCAAAGATACCTGCGGCAAAGCCTCCGTAAATCGCATAGCCCCAAGTGCTTGCAAAAATGCTCTGTCCTAAGCCTGTGGATAAAACCACTGAATGCATTATGCTCTCAAGTATAAATGCAAACACAAACATGGTTAATAAGCCGAATAAAAAGGCCTTTATGCTTGCGTTATACCTCTTTTTAAACCAAAGAAGCAAAAATATCGGAAGAGCCACTCCGAAAATCATGTTGATAACCATAACTACCACTGATGCTGTTGATACCATATCTGTCTCCTTTACGATTAAGGTGTTGCAGGGATAACTGGTCCCCATCCATCATCATCTATATCACCTGCGTTTACATCCTGACCATCTCCACCGCTTCCTGAACTCTCAGTATTTCCACCGGAGCCGCCGTTGTCGCCTCCGCCCGAATCTCCACCGCCTGATGAACCGCTACCTGAATCTCCGCCTCCTGAAGGTCCGGGATTGGGAGTCGTTGCCTGGCCACCGCCTGATGAGCCACTGTCATGAGATTCTGAATGGTCTGATGAGCCTCCGCTGCTTCCGGAATCAGAACCTTGAGAAGGCTGAGCCGCAGGAGTCTGTGTCGGTGCCTGAGGTGTAGGCGTTGCCACAACAGGTTTCTTGGTGCTCGTTGCAGGCTTAGATGTGCCGGTCTGAGTTTTTCCTGTTGTTGCATTCTTGGTTGTTTCTTTTACTTCTTCTTTATTTGAATCTATGGAAGCAACTTCTTTTACGATAGTGTTTTCAGTTCCGGCATTTACGTTTGCGATTACGCCGTCATTCTTCTGATTGTACTCACGGAAGGGGTCTTCACTTGCAAGGTCTGAAAGGTTTCCGTATTCAACCCATTCGCCGTCTAAATAAATCATGATCTTAGAATCGACTACCTTTACAAGCTGCTTTCCGTCACCGATTTCGTTAATCGACTTTCTTGCATCAAGAAGCTTTTTGTTATTTTCAATTGCCTTTGCATAATCATATCTAACAATCTGTGGATAGACAGGAATGTTTAATTCTGTCTTGTTAAAAGAAACCGAGTCCTTTTCATCGATACTTACTTCTTTATAAAGACACTTCAAAAAGTCTTCTGTATAAGCGTAAGCAATTGCCGTTTTTCCATCCTCGGTTTTAACGAGTTTTTCTATGTTTTTATCGCTAAGCGCTTCAACGGAAGGTTTTCCGTTTTCATCAAAGGCGCCTTTAAATACTACCTTTGAGTAATTATCCATGTTCTTTATAAGGGTAGAAACCTTGTCGTTTGCATAGTTATCAAAGTATGCAACAACCGCTTCGTAGTCTCCTACAAGCTTCCCTTCTTTTATGCTTCCGGTTTCTTTCTTCATAACTCCCGAATAGCTATCGACTGTTAGTTTTTCAAAGGTTTCTGATTTGAATCTGTTAAATACATCTTCAAGGTTCTCAAATTCACCCATTTCGGTAAAGAAAGAAAACTGGTTTAACCTTTTTTGAAGTATATAGCAAGTTTTTGTTGCTTTATCAAAGAAGTATGCCTCCACAGCCTTCTCGCCGTTTTCGGCATAACCTACCGTAAGCACAAAATAAGGCTCAGCGTCTTCTTCGTAAAAGTAATTTCTTCTTCCTTCTTTAAGTTTAGGCATCAAGGTATCGAAGAAACCGTCACTGTCAATCAGATCTGCCGCCTCGGACAAATCCCCTGTTCCTGTAGCCATTCCGGTTAGAACAGCGTCTAGAAGCTTAACAACTTCATCGCTTTCTTCAAGTCCGTTTACGCTTATATTTTCACACTCTTCCAAAATTTCAGGGTCTTGAAAAAGTCTGTATGCATCTTCCAATACATCCCTCTTTGCTTTCACCATGCCCTTTCCTTCGCACAAAGAAGCAAGTGTCATGTATTCGTCTTTGGTTAAGCCCTCTGCGGTTTCTTTTTGCATAAGCGAAAGAACCTCTTTTAGCTCTCCGTCTAATTCTGAAAGAGATGAGCCTTGGCTCGCATTATTCTTTGATGAATCAAATAATCCTTCATTGCCTCTGTGAATCGTTGCTTCAAAGGGATTCGTGCATGCCGGAAGAACCAGCGATGCAAGAATCGATGCTAATAAGAATATAGATTTATTTTTCTTCATCTTTGTCCCTCCTATGGTGTTGGCGGATTATCGCCATCCGCAATTATCTGTCGTAAGAAAATATCTGCAGCTGAACCCTGTTTATAATATCTTCCGGCAATATAAATATTTGCCAAGTTATAAATACTGTTTGATGAAGGTGGTCCATAGATTACTATCGTTCTGGTAGAATTCTTTAAAACTATATATCCTCTGAAGGAATAGTCTTTTTTATATGATTTAGCCGGAAGTCCTATCAAAACTGAAGTGAATCTATCTCTTCCATCTACCGTCTCATAGATGGCATCAATTCTTTTTCCTGAACTATCCGTTCCATACGCTAGACCTACGGCTGTCTTTTCACCGCCCCTTACAAACGGATAAACTGCTTGGTTGTTCTTCGTCATTACAACGGTTCCATATTCCGTCGCCTTATAGCCATCGACTCCTTGATTTAAGAGTTTCAACCTCAAGTTTCTATTGATCGATGTCATGGCTCTTATTCCTGAATCACCTTTGATTCTAATCGAGAACCCGACAATATTAAGCAAGTCCTCTAACTCGCTTTCATATGTTACCGAATATCCGCCATTAGCGTAGTTTAATAACCACACATACATACCCGTGCATGTACCTGCGGAATTGTATTTATATATAACTGCATTTGTGGCGCTTTGAGACTCTGTGTCCACCACAATGTATCTGTTTCTGCTTGTGCTTGTTTTCTTTACGCCGTCAATCCAAACTTCCGATGATAGTGTCACGTTGTTTGAAGCTGCACTATCCGGCAAGTATAAAACTGCCTTTTGATTGCTCTGAGGATAGGGGCTCGGAGTATCGGGCATATCGTTATATACAGGAATCTTAAACACGAAATTCTGGTTTAAAGAACCCGCTCCCGCATACATTTTCTTTGTGGAAGAGCTTTCCGATGAGGCCGCGGAAATATTCTGCATGTACTGATGTCCGTACATGTTTCCTGTTGCGGGATTTACGTTAAACTTCTGAAGGTATAAGGTGTCCTGACCTTTTAAAACGTAATTTTTTGATATCTGATCTGCTCCGCCGTCTATGGCTTTGTAGGGATCAGACCAGCCACTGTTCTTTGCATAGGAAAGACCGTTTGTAATTACTTCGGTGTTTGTCTTTCCGCTTGCCCCGATGTTTAGGTAGTTATAATACCCTTCATATCCCGGGTAAGTGCCTGAAATCATAGGCGAAGTGCCGTTTCCCTGCTCCTGATAGATTCTTGATGCAAGGAAGAAGGGGCTTATATTCTTAACTCTTGAGAGGTTCCAAATAATGTCTGCATAGGTTATGTCCATTTGGGGAGCATGTGCAGGGCCTTTCATAAATGTAGTGCTTAAGAAGGTTTCAAGAGCCGGCTGCGTGTGATATTCGGCATTGTATGTTAAAAGTTCAAACTGGAATATCTTTTCTTCATTTAAGAAGTTTCTTGGATCCATGTAATAGCTAAGGATTTCGGGAGTTGCGTAATACCAGGTGTTTTGACCGTAAAGTCCTTCTCTTACTGCCGCGCCGAGTGAAGAATGAATTAAGCTTTTATCGCCAAGTTCACTGTTTACCGCCGTCTGAAATGACACGCCTGTTGGCATCTTTACAAAGGTCCAATTTGGGTGAGCGTTTTTAAGTGCTGCCAAAGCTTCTCTGTAGCTTTCGGGGAAAGCCATAATATCAGCGGGATAAGGATCCGGATTTGAAGGGGTTTCTTCTCCGTCCTCTCCGTCTGTTAACGACATATCTATTTCATTTTCAGAAACATCTGAATCTGTGTCGCCCTCCGACATAATGCCGGCCCTGTTTAAGCCGTCCAAATTTAAGTTAAGGTTCCCGCTTTTCATGTAAAGCTTTGGAGCTATGAAGTTTATTATCGGGTCTTCGATTTTGTTATCGACTATTCCCGCATCTTCTTCTGCGCCTAAGTAATCATTATCCGCTGTGGCAAGATAGCTTCTTTCTACATATCCGTACTTATCTTCCCCATAGAAAAATGACACCTTAGCCCAAACGTTTCCTTCCTCATCGGTGGTATTTTCCAAAATGGTAACGGACTGGCCGCTAAAGACGGTTTGAACGGTGCCCGCAGTTTTGCTCGGAGCATCCTTTATGTCATAGGTGTCACAAAGATATATGGTTGCAAGTATTTCCTTATTTTCTCTGATTGTATCAATGGAATCATTGACTTCATCCAAAACTTCGCTCACAAAGTCCGAAGCATAAGAGTCTAAAGAAGGGTACAAAAAGGAAAGGCATAAACCTAAGCCCAATGTAAATAATGCAGTTTTGCCGACTTTCTTAGAAATCACGGCGCCCCTCCCTCTGAGTACTTTTGGGTATATTCGAAGTTGACCAAATGCCATTCGTAACACTAGTATCCCACTTTATGTAACCCATTATACACCATAATGATTCACAAAAAAATAGCGACTCCATATTTTTTTATGAAGTCGCTACAATATGTATTATTTTTTATGTCCTTAACTACTACATCTGTCCTTTTTCAAGAGCAAGTGTTCTTGTGGTAAGGTCACATACGGAAGCGGGTCCGTAGTACTGAATAGCACCGGGATATGTGAATGCAGTTTCAACTGCCCACTTATCTCTGTTTGCTGCAAAGTACTTGAAAGGCTTGCCATCAAGTTCAACAAGTGCCTTTCTGATAACGGGCTTGTCTTCACCGTTTCTTCTTTCGATGTTCATCATCTTTGTGATAGGCATACCACCTGCAACCCATTCATCAGCGGGCTTAGCAAGGTTTGAAACCTTTGAAAGGTATCCTGTATAACCGTAAGAGATAAGCATGAATGCATTGTATCCAAGTGAGTAGCAGTAGTCTGCATCGAAGTTTGAAGGGAATGCACATCTTCCTTCATAACCAAAGAAGTGATGCTGTGCTGCAAACTTACCCTTGTAAGTGCCTGCTTTCTTTCTCTTATCAAGTTCAGCCTTAACAAGTTCTGAGAAGAGCTTTTCAGATTCAATCAAAGAAACCTGTACGTTTCCGTGAGGGTCTCTTTCTAAGAAGAGCTGCTTCTGAATTGCTTCGGGAAGGATATCAAATACTGCAAATGATTCCTTTGTAAGACCTTTCTTAATGAAATCGTACTTAGCAGCCCAGTCAGGAAGATTGTTAAATTCTTCTGTTTTCTTTCCTGCCAAGAGTTCGTTGATTTCTGCAATAAGTACTGAGAATTCGGGAACGAATTCAACAATACCTTCAGGGATAATAGCTACACCAAAGTTGCTTCCTGCATTTCCTCTCTTTTCAACAGAGTCAGCAATCTGACCTGCGATCTGAGCAAGTGACATCTTCTTTGCTGCAACTTCTTCACCGATAAGGCAGATGTTAGGCTGTGTCTCAAGAGCACATTCAAGTGCTACGTGGGAAGCGGAACGTCCCATAACCTTAATGAAGTGCCAGTACTTCTTAGCTGAGTTAGAGTCTCTTTCGATGTTACCGATTAACTCTGAGTATGTCTTTGTTGCTGTATCAAAACCGAATGATGCTTCGATATCTTCGTTCTTTAAGTCACCGTCGATTGTCTTAGGGCATCCGATAACCTGTACGCCTGTGTTGTTTGCTGCCATGTATTCAGCCAAAACTGCTGCGTTGGTGTTTGAATCGTCGCCGCCGATGATAACGATAGCAGTAAGTCCGTGCTTCTTAGCTACTTCTGTAACAACCTTAAACTGTTCTGTTGTTTCAAGCTTTGTTCTTCCTGAACCGATGATATCAAAACCACCTGTGTTTCTGTATTCATCGATGAAAGAATCTGTAAATTCGATATAATCGTCATCCAAAAGTCCGCTGGGGCCGCCCTTGAATCCTAAAAGAACGTTGTTCTTATCTGTTGCCTTTAATGCATCATAAAGACCGCAAACAACGTTGTGTCCGCCGGGTGCCTGTCCGCCTGAAAGGATTACACCAACTACCTGCTTCTTGGAAGCTGCGGTGTTGTTACCCTTTACAAATGTAATTTCTTCTTTTCCGTAAGTGTTAGGGAAAAGAGCTTTAATTTTATCCTGATCTGCAACGCTTGTTGTAGCAGATCCTACTTTAACGCTGATTTCTTTGATACCTGCCTTAAGCATTCCGGGAAGCTTGGGCTGATATTCATATCTAGCTTTCTGAAGTGGTGAAAGATTCATAATGCTACTCCTTTTCTTTGTTTACTACACACTTTTAATATGCTAAATCATTTTTTTGAAAAAGTAAAGAGGATGGCGCAATTAAGCCACTATCCCTTTATGGTGTTTTCTATAGATACAAACTCGATTTTTAGCACTTTGCCCATACCAAGGGCAAGTCGTTTAAGCGTTTTAAGCGAAGGATTAGCCAAGCCTTTCTCAATTTTGCTGATATCCCCCTGTGCAATTCCTGTTTTCTCAGCCAGTTCCTTTTGCGTAAGCCCTGACTCTTTTCTTGCATCTATTATCGCCTGAATAACTGCATGTTCCGGTTGAAGGGCTTCAAATTCTTTTCTGAACTCATCATCCTTTAATTGCTCTTCCAAAAAGTCGTCAAATCTAGTGCTCATTATGATTTCTCCCTTCTATGGCCGGTTGCTCCTTACTCTCTTTCTCATAAAACTCTACTTGAAACTTCATTTGTCTTGTCGATTATTAGTATATAGGATATATCCTATATCGTCAATCTGTTTTACCTCCTTTACGCCTTGTTACATTTTAAAAAATGGGGATTTTGCCAACCCGCATACGGGCTGCCACAATCGATTTGCTCGTTATTTCGAGCAGCACATAACAAAATATACACAAAAAGGGGGCTTTTGTAAATATATAAAAAGCTGCGGAATACCGCAGCCCTTTTCTTAGTATAATTGTAGTCATTTACAAGAAGTAATCTATGATTATTTACTCAAGCATTATTCCCATTGGCATGAAACAATATTTTGTTCAAGGTTTCTTCATCAGAATGCACTCTTTCATAGAGCCACTCTCTCCAGGCCTTGTAAGTCGCCTCGTAGTCTCCTTCAAAAAGCGCCTCAAACTTTTCAGGTTCGGCAAAGGCTTCCATAACGGTTTCTTCGCCCTTTGTAAGCTTTAAGTAATGTATAAAGCTACCTAACATATGATAGGAAAGTTTGGTGTATGGCTTAATTCCAGGGCCGGTGGTTTCCATGGTCTGGGATACGCTGTAATACTCTATACCACTCACTGTGTCTTCGCAATAAGCAAGCATGTCGTTGTACATGGCAAAGTCATACTGCCCGGTTTCTTCGCTCCAAAGATTTCTATACTCGAGTTCTTCGCTTTCAAGAAACTTATTGTAAGCATGCCTTTCGTATTCATAGTTGTCAAATTCCACCGCGTAGCCTTCGTCCATTGCGCTGATAGTTTCACGCCTTATAAGCATCGCGTTTATATTTGAAGAAAACTGCAAATGGTGAGTGTATTCATGTAAGAAAAGTTCTGTTGCAACATCGAAATTACGAAACAGGCGAATCTTTTTATCCCAATACTCTGCATCGAGAATTTCTCCCTTGGAATCACCTTCGGAAAAGCAAGTATACATTTTTACTCTCGGAACTTCTTTGTCAAAGCCAAAGTACTTTTCCCTTGCGTCTTTTAAATCTTCCTCCCAGTACTCGCTTGTCTTTTCATATGTTTTAAAAAGTTCACTGTACCCCCCCACCACAACATCTTCCGTTGCTATGAACAGGTCATAGGTTTCACTTTCGATATAGTACGGATATTTAGCCCTATCCTCCGACTCATTATTTACAAAGAAAAACGATGCAGCCGGCGTATACTCTACAGGCACTCCGATTGTTTTAAGCCATTCATTTTTAAGGCGTGTTTTTTCTTCGTCCCTAACGCTCGATTTGGTTAGCTTCTTTAATTCTTCCTCCCCGTAAGTATCAAGAATATAGTCTGCAAATGCTCTTGCCGTATCCTTTGTGAGCTGAGCGGTTTCTTCTGACACAAAAATATCTTCCGTTAAGGGGAGGGTAAAATCAAGAATGTAAGAGTTTTCTTCTTTGCTTAAGAACTCTGCGATGGCAGCTTTATCACTTTCGCCGATACCATCTTTCATATTCGATATATACGCATAAGTAATTCCGTAGTCATAAGTCTCGCCAAGTGAAGATGCGTATTCTTTAAACAGTTCGTCAAAAGGAAGCGAGGTATCTAACTTCGGCTTGCTTTCGGCTTCTAGGTTTTCATCAACCGAAGTCTCACTTATTAAGGCATTGTCAGGATTTACTTCATCGGCTTTAAATGAACAACCGCATGCAAAAAAGACTGTCGTTACGATTATTATTCCAATTAGTATACGTCTGTTCTTTCCCATCGTTTCTCCCTTTGCAGTGCTTTTAAACGTTCTTTGTTACGTCCATGGGCCACTATTATTGCTCTTCAATCCACCCCTTGATGCCTTCGTAAATATCATCGCTCTCGGGAGGGCAACCTTTAATGTAGTGTTTAAACTTGCTTGTGCAGTTACCGATTCCGTATTCGCCGATTTGTCCGCGGTTTCCCTGGCCGATCATAATCTTTGAATTAAACTTTTCAAGCAATCCTTCGTCTTGGAGGCGTTCAAGGGCTTCCATTAAGCTTTCGTAACATGCAGAACAGGTATCAACGTCCTTTGCAAAGTCTTTAAGCTTTATGATTCTGTGAGAAACTGGTAAAACTTCGTCTTTTTCAACGCCGTCTCCGCCGATAGTGTGCATCTTTAATGTGGATAGATCAGCACATCCCACACCTGCCTTTTCGGAAAGGCCGATGTATGGAACATCAGACACTTCATAGCCTAGAAGCTTACATACATAGGCATCAAGTAAAACAGGGTCTACTGCTGCCATGACACAGTCTGTATGATAAGGGTTTCCGCCGCCTTCTGAATCTAAGTCGCCGCAGATGTGGTCAACCACGATAAAATCCTGCTTAAGGCAGGAATTAAGGATGGCAATAGGCTCGTGAAGCCCCATTGAATGAAATCTTCTCTTTTCTGAGTTAGGAATAAGGCCCTTCATATTTTTAAGGGCGCAAGTAATGTTTGTCTGGCAGTGGCCCTTTATTACAGGCACGTTAATAAGGAAGTCCACATCCTGCATACACTTACAAACGTTTACCTTAATATCACCGTTTCCGGTTTCATAGGCAGATTCCTTTTGAGTGTCCACTAGGGTAATGCCGTAAGTATCCTTTAAGTTATTGTATCCGCAATATTCAAAGCTCATTTCGGTTTTATCGCCAACCCATGAGCCTTCGATGATTCTAATGTCGTTAAAGCCATGCTCCTGTAAGTGCTCAATAATTCCCGCAACTACTTCAGGGTGGGTGGTGGCGCCAAAGTCAGCGGGAACGGGAGCCATTAAATTTGGCTTAATTCCTATTCTTGCGCCCTTTTTAATGCGCTCAAAAAGACGCGCCTCGTTAAGGAGCGTCTTTGTCATTTCCTTATAATCCGTACCGTAAATTCTCAATATTTCGTTTTTTTCCATAACCGTTTTCCTATAAAAATCTTTTTAGCATAGCCTCAAGTAAAATGGGGTCGATAGGCTTTCCCATGAAGTCATCAAATCCGACGGAACTATAATATTCCCTTGAGTTTGAAGAAACATTTGCAGTAAGCATAATCATGGGCGTGTAGTGATTTAAGTTATCTTCTTCAGACTTAATTGCTCTGAAAGTCTCGATTCCGTCCATATTCGGCATCATGTGATCGATAAAAATTACATCATACTTTTTAAGACGGGTCAATTCTATAGCTTCCATACCGGAAAGGGCTTCATCGATTTTAACAAGGGTATGCTTTAAAAGTCCCTTGAATATCTTTATATTAACCTTAGTATCGTCAACTATCAAAACCTGAGCATCCGGCGCTGTAAAAGAAGCCTTGTACTCCTTTAAGCTTTCGTGAAGCTCTCTAAAGCTGTCTTCAAGATTTCCGATTACTTCATCTCCTACAACCGAAAGCTCTACTTCAAAAGAAAACCGCGAGCCTTCCCCGTAAACGCTCATTACATCAAGGTTAGAATTCATAAGCGCCAAAAGCTTATGAGTAATGGACATTCCAAGGCCCGTGCCTTCAATATATCGATTCTTTACTTCATCAATTCTTTGATAAGGCTCAAAAAGCTGCTTTATGGTATCTTCTTTCATGCCGATACCGGTGTCGGCAACAGCCACGTATAAGTTAATCTTGTCCAAAGAAACCTTCCTGTAATTCATAATAAGGGTAACAGTACCGGTCTCTGTATACTTAACGGCATTGGTAAGAATATTTACCATAATCTGTTTAAGCCTTACCTCATCGCCGTAAAGATTCTTAGGAATACTATTATCTATCTCAATCTTAAAGTCAAGCCCCTTATCCTGGGCGCGAACGCTTGTCATATTGATTACTTCGTTTAAAAGCACCACAAGATTAAAGTTTGTGGGCACAAGCTCCATTTTACCGGACTCTATCTTTGATAAATCCAAAAGGTCGTTAATAAGCCCAAGCATGGTGGTGCCCGATTTCTTTATATCAACGGCGTAGTTTTTAATCTTTTCTTCCGTTGACTCTCTTATTATCATTTCATCAAAGCCCAAAACCGCATTGATGGGTGTTCTTATTTCATGAGAAATACCTGCCAGAAATTCGCTCTTTGACTTGTTTGCGGCATCTGCTCTCTTGGCCATGTCTTCCGCAAATTCCTTGCTTTCTTTAAGCCTTGAAATATATTTTTGAGTCTCGCTGTCATCAACAATCTGCAAAATAAAGCCAAGGTTTTTCCTTCCGTCCTTTGCATAGAAAGGCCTTACCGTAACCTTTACGATGTCTCCGCATCTTTCATAAAGTTTAGGAGGAACGGAATGTTCACGGGATTCTAAAATCCAGTCTCCGAATTCATCTCTAAGGAACGGGTCTTTAATTTCGCAGTCTATTTCAAGGTTGTTTACTTCGGGGAAGTACATCCTTGCCACTTCGTCGCTTCCCATATACTTTCTTGTGGCACTTAGAATAACATATCCGTGGTCGTCCGTATTGGCAAAAGAAAGCTCTACGTTTGCGTTAACATCATATATGGCGGCTCGCTTTAAAATGTATAGAATAACTATTTCATCAAAAGCATAGGCATAAGGAAGAAACTCCGCTCTTAAGCCCACATATCTTTCACCGAAATATATGACAACGGTCAATAGTTCCATTAAAGCAAGTAAAAGCGCATATATCCAGGAAACTTTCTTTCTGTTTATAAAGGCCCAGATAACTATTGCCATAGGAATTAACATGCTGATTATAAGGGTCACGGTGTAAAGAGTATGATGCGGTCCATACACCTTCGCAAGGTACACAACCCCATTTTCTTCGGCGCGAACCGCTGAAATATAGTGCCAAGGGGTGTAACCTGCGGTAAAAACGGAAATCATTATTTCCATGTTAAGAAGCACTAAGGGCACAAACCAAATGTGCTTAACCTTAATGTTACAAATCTGAAGCATGCATTTAATAATGAAAAGCATTAAGAAAGTGCCGCTAAAATAAGTAAACTTAGTGGCTAGGAGCGCATCGTCCGTGGACTTTGAAATGGCAACACAAAAATACGACAGGTTAACAAAGAATACAGTTATAAACAAAAGTGCATGGTATGTATTCTTTTGCTCTTCCGTCGTAACAAGCAATATCCATAAAGAAAATACCGAAATAATTAACGGTACTACATAAATTAAAACTGTAATCATGTTTTCTCCGAGATAATAAATCACTAAAAATCATTGTCATTCTATCATATGATTGTTAAAAATTAGTAAGAACTTTTCCAATGTAAAGTGCTATAATGCCCTTGAAGCAATAGGAGATAAAAATGCTTGATAATCTTATATTTTCTTTAAACGCCACCCTTCCGATTTTTATTGTGATGGTGCTTGGCTACATTCTAAAGCGCATTAACTTAATAAACGAGCCTGTGGCAAACGGCATAAACAAGCTGGTTTTCAGAGTATTCTTACCGGCATTGCTTTTTTACGATTTGTCAAAACAGGACTTTGTAAATATCTGGGATTCAACCTTTGTGCTCTTTTGCATGCTAAGCACTGTTTTAAGTATCTTAATAAGTGCATTACTTGCAAAGATTTTTTGCAAATCCTGCGACAAGGGCGAGTTCATCCAGGCTTCTTTCAGAAGTGCCGCCGCTACCCTTGGCATCGCATTTATGACAAATGTCTACGATAACGTAGCCATGGTATCCCTTATGATAATAGGTTCCGTTCCAATCTACAACATTGTTTCCGTTATTCTTTTGTCTTTAACGTCCAAAGAAACCAATTTAAATCAAAGCTTTAAGGAGACAATTAAAAAGACCCTCTTTAACCTTGTGACAAATCCTATTATCCTTGGTATTTTGGCAGGATTTTTATTTACACTCCTTCCCTTTGAAATGCCAAAGATTGTTGATAAATCGGTATCATACCTTGCAAATGTAGCTTCACCCTTAGCCTTAATAGGACTCGGCGCATCCTTTGAGTTTTCAAATATAAAAGAAAACTCTCGCGCCCTATCACTCGTTATCTTTAATAAGTTGATACTGTTTTGCCTATTGTTTTTACCTGTGTGCGTACTTCTTGGATTCAGGGATGAAAAGATTGTGGCGGCCCTTATCATGCTTGGAACAGCCACCACAAGCAGCTCATTTATAATGGCAAAGAACATGGGACACGACGGACATTTATCCTGCGCTTCCGTTATGGTGAC
Source organism: Lachnospiraceae bacterium (assembly GCA_016291405.1). Classification (GTDB taxonomy): domain Bacteria; phylum Bacillota; class Clostridia; order Lachnospirales; family Lachnospiraceae; genus UBA1258. The sequence continues at coordinate 52,299 of JAEEXG010000008.1, read as the reverse complement.
CACACTTTTAAGTTCTTTTACACTAACATTCTGGCTCTTTATTCTGAGAACTTTTGGTTACATTTAAATCGTTGTCTTACCATATTTAAGGTATAAATCTTATACTTTTTCGCCCAATAGGGCAAAAAAATGCACTTTTTCGGTCATTTTTGGCAAAAAAGTGTTGCCATTTTGAAATTTTATGCTAAACTTTCAATATAAATAAACCGATATATGCATTGTAAACGTGTAAAACTTGTTTTTGTATGTTAAAGGGGAAAAGACATATGACTACATCTGTTAGTAGCTCGGGAAATGTTTTACAATATGCTGTCGGTGACACCAAATCTGTAAACGAAGCTCCCAAGGAAGTAAAGCCGGAAAAGGAGCCTTCTAAAGTTAAACCTATAGATAAAACACCTGCGGTATCTGTAATGATATCTTCAAGAGTTTTAAACGAAGTAAAAGATTTAGGACACAGCGCAACATATTTTAAGAACAACCTTAAGAGTAAAGAAGACTTTAGCGACTCGGTAAGAGCCTCAAACCTTATAGAGAAATGTACCACACTTGCTTCGAAAGCAAACGATAAGAATCTTTCAAACGGCGAGCGTACTTACATAGAATCAGAAATTGAATTTTTAAAGCAGAATCTAAGCGCTATGAGTTTAACAGTATAAAATTAAGGGAAAGCATTTAGCTTTCCCTTTTTTATTGCTATCTTGCATCCTCTGCTTCTTTTGCTTTTCTTGCTCGTTTTTCTTCATAAAGCATTTTGTCTGCCGCAGATATTATTTCAACAAGCTTCATTCCTTTTTCGTATTTTGCACATCCCACACTCATTCCGATTTTAAAGGTGTGATTCAGCGATGCTTCTTCCATCTTTGTTTTAATCAAAGCCTTAATCTCGTTTACGTAGTTTTCATCCATAAGCTCTGTTGCAAAGGTAAATTCATCTCCTCCGTACCTCGCTATGATGCCTCCGTACTGCCTTGCAACCTCTTTTAGCTTATCGGCCACACTTATTAAAGCCTTATCGCCTTCCGTGTGGCCGTAGGTATCGTTAATATGCTTAAACTTATCGATATCCATCATGAACACGTAAAGATTTGTGGTGCCGTTTCTTATTTTGTTTGTAAGGAAACGGATCAATTGATTTCTGTTATTCATGTTTGTTAAGTAATCGGTTGATATCTGAAGGTCCTGAATCTTAATGTGCACAAACATGATGGGAATTGCCATGCCTAGACAAACCGTCGGAACATCCGGAAAAATAATCTGGATTATTCCAAGCACAAAGGGGAAAAGAATGTATGCTGAAATTATCCTGTACTCACTCTTTTTAAAATATATTTGCGTGGTGTAAGACTTAATCAAAGCATGAACGCTTGCAAATATTACATAGATGTAGCAAAATGCCGTATTTACGATAAATAAAGGTCCTCTTTCATATTTGCCCTCTGCATTTATAAAGAACAAAGTTCCGGTTCTAAAGGAGATAATGCAAAGAAGAGTGTTAATGATTAGCGGCGCTATCGCAATATATTTAAGTATCTTTTTATTCTTTACGGCTCCGTCTATGGCGTATTCTGCGTACATAAACCAAAAGTATCCGGACGCCACATCAAAAAGATAATAGACCAGATTAATAAAGAAGTTTAAGTATGGCACCATTCTAAGCGTGCCGTTCGAACCGTTTTCCACAATCTGAAAGAAAATGTCCGCAATAATGCACACTAATGAAGATACTATACACATGATGTAATATCTGATTGAAACCTGTCTTTCGGATTTTGAGCAAACGCTTGATAGGGTAAAAAGCAAAATAAAAAGACAGATTGCGTTAATCTCAACAATGTAAATCATACCAAACTCCTTTTTAAGGATTATAGTATGCTACCGTTAAAATAACGTTAAATCTGTCTTTAAAAATGTTTCTTTATGCTTTCGGCAAATGCCATCTGAATTTCGCTGCAAGAATTCTTAACACAATAACCGTAGCTGCGCCTACTATCATAGATGTTTCCACATTAATGCTCCATAAAAGCAATGAAACAACTGCACCTATAATCGACGCGGAAGCGTAAAAGTGTTTTACAAATATCATAGGACGGTCTTGTGCAAACACATCTCTTAATACTCCTCCACCTACACCCGTTACCAGTGCAAGAAAGATAGAAAGAAACGCGTTGTTAAAAGACGCCGCAGCCTTAATACCGATTACAGTAAAGATTCCAAGTCCGATAGAATCCATAAGTAATATCATCTTGCTTATTTTGTTAATCCTGTTTCTTACAAAGGGTAAGAAAACTATTATTGAGACAGCAATTGCGGTAAGTGCGTATACCGGCTCTTGAAATGCCATAGGCGGCACCACTCCTATAAGGAGGTCTCTTATTATTCCTCCGCCAACGGCAGTAGTCATGCCAAGCACCAGCACTCCGAAAATATCCATTTTCTTTTCAATTCCCACCATAGCGCCCGAAATGGCAAAGGCGATGGTGCCGATTATTTCCAAAGCAAATATCATATCGCGCCTCTATACACCTACGGCTTTCGTCAAAACTTCGTGTAAATCGGGAAATTTCTTTGAAAGTATCATGGGTTTTCCGTCGGTTGATAAAAAGCAATGCTCCGATTTTCCTTCAAAAACGGTCTTTCCCGCTTCGTTTTCCATTGTATAAGAAACCTTAAGCTTTACGCCCTTAAATTCTTCGACTTTGGCTCTAATGGCGATTTTTTCTGCGTATGTGGTACTTATTTTATATTTACATTCGACTGCGGTTACAGGCGATATGACGCCGAGCTCTTCCATCTTTTCATAGGGCCATCCAACCTGCTTTAAAAGGTCGCATCTTGCTTCTTCCATCCAGCGGATGTAGTTTGAATGATGGGTGATGCCCATTTTATCGGTTTCATAGTATTGCACGGTATGAATATATTTATCCACTTTTCTAGCTCACTTTCTTTATGTATTCAAGGGCGTCATCAAAGTCACCGTGAGGGAAGGCGCTTATATCCTTATTGTTTGGATTAAGCATCCAATCTGTCACAAGAAAAACTTTTATTCCCAAAGATGAAGCAGCCACCATGTCTTCTTCGACATCGTTACCTATCATAAGACATTCTTCGGGCTTAGCATCAATCTTTTTTAAAAGCTCTTCGTAGTATTTGGGGTTTGGCTTACAAAAATGAGAATTCTCATAAGTTGTAAAATATTCAAAATCGTCGGTTGAAAGCCCTGCCCAGGATACTCGTTTCTTTGTGGCTACGGAAGGGAAAATGGGGTTTGTGGCAAGGGCCTGTCTAAGTCCCAATTCTTTAACCTTTTTAATCAAAGCCGGTACTTTTTCATTGAATCCCACATGGGCTTTAACCTGATCGAATTCAACCTCATAGTACTCGTTAAAGATTTCTTTATCCTCTATTTTAGAGTTTCCCTCTTTTAAAAAGTATTCCCAGAAAGCATCTTCATTTGTTTTGTTACCGTCGTTTTTCACCATCATTTTGGTGCCGCCCCAAATCGCTTTAATGAGCGAGTCCTTTTCATACCCGTAAGGAATCATTTTCTTTACAAGGTATCCAAAATATGCGTTAGTGAAGACTTCCATGTCCATAGGAAGCAATGTTCCGTCCAAGTCGTAAAGTATAGTTTTTACCATTCTCATTCTCCCTTGTCTCATTTCTTCCCACTATAACATATTGGTGAACGTGGATACAAATATTTATTCTTTTGTGATGTCCATTCCAAAGTATTTATTGGAAATTTCTGCTAACTTGCCTTCGCTTGCAAGCTCTTTAAGTGCTTTATTTACAGCATCTCTTAAAGCATAGCTGTTTTCACCCTTAGGCATAATCATTGCACACTTTTCAACATCGGGATCAACTGCTGCTACCTTTAAAGGTGCATCGGGATGGGCCTTTAAATAATCGTTAAAAGAAACCTCTGCGTTTAATGTAGCGTCAACTCTTCCTGCCGTTACTTCTTCAAGAGTCTGATCGAGGGTTTCTAAATCCTTTACGGTTGCGCCGTAACTTTCAGCAGTTGTCTGATATGTACTGTTTGCTGAGTTACATGTTGTCTTTCCCTTTAAATCTTCAAGTGACTTAATGTCTTCGTTGTCATTTCTAACAATCAAAACTGTTCTGTTAAATACATAAGGATCTGAGAATTCGTAGGATTCTTTTCTTTCATCTGTTACACCTACACCGTTTGCCATAAGGTCGTATCTTCCGCCCTGAACACCTGCCAAAAGGCCGTCCCATTCGCCTTCAACGAATCTTGCTTCAACGCCGAGCTTATCTGCTACTGCCTTTGCAACGTCAACTTCAAAGCCTGTGAGATTGTCATTTTCATCGTGATAGGTCCAAGGTGCCCACTGTCCTTCCATAGCTACAGTGAAGTATCCCTGTGCCTTAATTTTAGAAAGCAAATCGCCTTCCTTAACTTCTTCTTTCTTTCCGCATCCTGCAAAAGAAAGTACTGCCATTGATAATACCAATGCAAGTGATAATAATTTCTTCATTTTATTCCTCCTGGTCAAGTTTCATGCTGCGTTGTGATGTTGTTTAAGAATTCTTTGGTGCGCGCATTCTTCGGGTTTTCAAAGAATTCCTTTGAAGGTCCCGCCTCAAGCACGTGTCCTCCATCCATAAACACAATCTTATTGGCAACATTTCTTGCAAAATTTATTTCATGAGTTACAACAAGCATCGTCATGCCCTCCGAAGCAAGCTGTTTCATGACCGAAAGCACTTCTCCGATAAGTTCGGGGTCAAGTGCTGAAGTCGGCTCGTCAAAATAGATAATTTCAGGGCTTGTGGCCAAGGCTCTTGCAATTGCCACTCTTTGCTGCTGCCCTCCGGATAATTGTCCTGGGTAATAGTTCATTCTTTCTTTAAGCCCTACTTTTTCAAGCATTTCTTCGGCTATCTTCTTTGCTTCTTCCTTCTTCATCTTTCTTCCTGAAGTAAGTCCCAGCATTACGTTTTGAAGCGCCGTTTTATTTAAGAAAAGGTTGTAGCTTTGAAACACAAAACCTGTTTTCTTTCTGATCTTTGCAATTTCTTTTTTCTTTATGTGGGCTAAATCAAAGGTCTCTCCGTCAAAGGTCATGGTGCCGCCTGTGGCCTTTTCAAGGAAATTTATACATCTTAAAAATGTAGTCTTTCCGGAGCCGCTTGGGCCTAAAACCGCGATAACGTCGCCCTTATCAACGGATAAGTCTATTCCCAAAAGCACATCGTTTGTTCCGAATGTTTTCTTTACGTCTTTAACTTCAAAAAAACTCATTATGCTCTCACCTCTTTCTTTGTATTTACTTCTTTAGAGGTAAAGAAGCCTAAGCGCTTTTCTCCCGCTCTTTGAAGGATTGTAAGTAAAGTTGAGAAGAAAAGGTAAACAAGTGCAACTTCTATATATACCCACAAAGGCTCATAGGTACGGCCAACCACTCTCTGAGCTGCCATAAACATATCCGCAACGGTGATTGTAGCGGCCAAAGATGTATCTTTAAGCATACTGATAAGTGAATTTGAAAGGGGCGGGAAGGCTGTTCTAAAGGCCTGAGGAAGCACTACGTGCCACATAATCTGTAAGTAGTTCATCCCGGCGCAATACCCTGCCTCAATCTGTCCTTCGGAAACCGATTCAAGGGCCGAACGCATGGTTTCGGAGCAATAAGCTCCTTCATTAAGTGCAAACACCATTACCGCACAGGGGAAGGCATCCATCACGATTCCAAGCTTGGGAAGTCCGAAATAAGCTAAGAATAACTGCACCAAAAGAGGCGTTCCTCTAAATATCCAAATGTATAATCTTGCTATCTGAGTAAGCACCGGAACCTTTGCGTATTGCACAAGGGCCATAATCATGGCAATCACCATCGCAAGGGTAAAGCCGATTATGGTAAGTGGCAAGGTTACCTGAATGCTTGCAGCAAGTATTCTTGTAAAGGCTTCCTGTAGAATGCCTAAAATTCTTTCTGTCATTTAAAAACCTCTTTTTATTTCTTTTGAAAATTCTTTCCGTTGCATCCGCAAATAACAGCTTCCAAAAGCATCTTTATACAGGGCCTTGCGGCGTCGTACATTTTATGGCACACGCAGCAACAGGGAACTCCCGTCTTTAGTTCAGCTTCTTCCTGTTTTTTGTTGATGGCTGTATAAGGGTAAAGCCCGTATATAAATGGATAAAAAGCGCACACAAAGGCCTGCTTGTCTTCTTCTGTAATTTCCGGAGTCACTCTTTCCAACACTCTTCGAATGGCTTGGCCTGTACTGTTATAAACCTTCTTAAACTCTATTAAGTTATCCATCCTGCAATTATCCTGCATGTCTGCAAGGCTCATACTTAAAAGCCCTAACATTCTTACTCTTCTTGCCAAAGAACCGGCCAAACCGTCGGCCGCTTCATCCAAGGTTAAAAGCTCTCCCTTGGCAGGAATAGAGTCAAGATCTTCAATCCATGATCTAAAGTCTCTCATCAAAAGCTCCAAGAAAATCTCTTCCTTTGTGGCAAAGTAATTATAGATGGATGTTCTTGTAAATGAAGTAAAACGGCCTATTTCTTTAATGGTGATATCCTTATAGGCCATGGTCTCATAAAGTTTTGAGCAAGCGTCAACTATTTCTTCACGCTTTTTCTTAGTCTCTTCACACGAGCATTTTGGCATTTTATTCTCCTCTTCACGCGTAAACTGACACCGTGTCAATTTAACAAAAAGAAATATATCAAAAAACTGACACCGTGTCAACATAAATAAAAGCAGGGAATTTTCCCTGCTTTTAACTTTGGTTTTATGCTCATACTTATCTGTATTATCAAAGGTTATTTAAAACATCGCGAATACTTAAGTCATTGTTTTTTGCAATTTTCGCCAAATCATCGTATTCATACTTTGATTTTTTAACGCCGTAACCTGAAGATTCCTTCTTTCTTATGGTTCCGAATTTGGTTTCTTCTTCTGTAATCACACGGTCTAGCTCGTATCTTGTGTTTACTCTTTCCCTTACGCCGATTGTGGTGGTGTGCTTAAAAATAAGTCTTAAAATCTCTTCCTTTTTATCTTCTTTTGTAAGGACGGTTACAAGAACGCCGGGGCGACCTTTCTTCATGCCGATGGCGGTTGTAAATACATCCTTTGCACCGCTATCAAGTAAAAGATTTGCGGCAAAAGCAATTTCTTCTCCCGTCATATCATCCACAGAGAATAAAAGCTCCGTAATGGTTTCTTTGTTACTATTCGTAGTTTCACCCACAAAAGTTCTTACGACGTTTGCTATGGGGAAATCCTTCTTTCCCATGCCGTAACCGATTGATTCACAAGTCATTACAGGCATTTCGCCAAATTCATTTACAAAGAATTTTAAAAGGGCCGCGCCTGTAGGTGTGCAAAGCTCTCCGGTGACTTCGGGCCTTGAATAAATCGGAATGTTTTGAAGCAAAACCGCTGTTGCCGGTGCCGGAACAGGAAGTATGCCGTGAGCGCACTTAACGGTTCCTCTTCCTACGTGTATGGGTGAAGAAACTATTCTTTCTATCTTTAATTCATCTATTAAAAAGCATACGGCCGAAATATCCGCAATGGCATCCATGTTTCCCACTTCATGAAAATGGATCTGTGACACAGGTTCTCCGTGGACGTGGCTTTCCGCTTCTGCCAAAAGCTTATAGACTCCCAGAATGTTTTCTTTGACCCTATCACTTGCATTAATGTGGTCTTTTACAATATGTTCTATATCATGTAAAGAGTTCGCGGAGTGTGAATGAGTGTGACCGTCATGAGTGTGCTCATGCTCATGATGATGATGGGTTTCTTCTCCCTCTTCTTCGCCGTTTACAAGTACATGCACATGCGTGCCTGTAACAGAGCACTTCTTAGCACTCTCGAAAGTAAACGTAACACCGGGAATGTTTAAGCCGTTTACCTTTTTAACCGATTCTTCCATATTTCCCGTATTTTCCAAAAGGGCTGCGGTAAGCATGTCGCCTGCAGCGCCCATACCGCAATCTATAAAAAGAGTTCTCATTTAATCCTCCTTGCGGGGTTTCTTTACAACGTTAATTAAAACATATTTTCAACCATTGTAAAAGAGACCGAAGGGATTTGCATCCTTTCGGTCTCTTGATTTTGTAATAATTTAGTTTTTCTTTGTAAGTGCTGCACGAACAGAACCCTTGGGATCTGTAATAAGCAAACGTACCACCCAGATAATTAAACCTAATGCTACAACGCAAAGGCCTAAGAATGCATCGTTTAAAACATCCTCGATAGCGGGTGTAAAGTAAGCTGCGCCGCTTTCGACATATTCAAAGATTGCATCCACAAACCACATTAAAGATGCGCCCCAGTACATAAACAAAAGAATACCGAGCTTCATTGAGTCATCCTTACGTGTATACCATTTAACAGTAGCTATAACAGCTGCAAAAACTGTAATAAGTAATGTCATTTTTATTCCCCCGATTATGCTTCGTTTTTCTGAGCCTCTGATACAGGTCTTTTAACAATAGCATCGGCAACTTTGCACATAACGCCCCAAACTACTGTGATTAAAAGTGCCATGCTAACGCCGACTGTTCCCATTTCCTTAAACATTTCAGCTGCATCTTCTGCATTAGACATTGCTGTAAGGAAAGGAAACCATGCAACTACCTCTCCGTGCCAAACGTGCTCAAACATAAGTAAAACAGCTCCGCCAAGAAGTAAGCTCTTAAGCCATTTAAGCTTTCTTGAAAAAGGAACCTTAACCTCTTCTACGTGACCATGCTCTGATGCATGAAGCATTTCTCTCTTAGCTTCTTTCTTTTCAACCGCTGTAACTACAGCAGCTTCGGCTGCCGATACAAGAAAACATGCCATAAATAATATCCTCCAACTTAACTAAAAATAACAGATTTTTACATTTATCATTATACTACACAACCTAATAACGATTTCATATCATTATAAAGTTCATTTCTGTCAATAATAATTTATTGGTTTTGCTCATATTTGTCAAGTTTTCTCCACTATTGGGTGTCTATTCGCAAGACAGTCGCAAAACGGAAACCATCAGTTTTTACTCGGTTTCCAATAAAGCATACCTATATTCATTAAAGTTTCATCATTTAAATGTCCGTCTTCTTGATTTTTATTAAAGTATTCTTTGATAAAAGAAACCGATTTTTCCTCATCTATGCCAAAAATCTTAAAATAGGTGGGCATTGTATCAAGCAAATCTTCAAGATAAGTCTTATATTCATGCTTTGTGGTTTTGGTAGCTTCCTTTACATCCCGCCCCATAGCTAAAAGCACTTCCTTGTAGGTATCAAAGTCCGTGATCATGCCTTCGGGCTTTAAGTTAAGCTCGCCCATCATTTTCTTTCTGTGCTTATCATAAGACCCTGCCATGACCGTAATAAGCACGCAATAGCCCTTTGATAAAGATTCCATTCTCTTTATTTCTTCTATATTGCAGATAGCAGGGCACATGGAAGAAAACACCATGTCATACTTATCTGTCGCCTGATAGTCTTCCCATGAAGTGTTGATTGTGGTCACGTTTTTAACACCGTTTTCTTTTGCCCTTTTATTTAATATAGAAAGAGCGACTTCGTTAGTGTCCAAAGAAACCACTTCTTTTGCTATTTTAGCAATCTGAAAGGTGTGGCCCCCAAGGCCTGCTCCTATATCAAGGACTTTAGAGTCTTTGGTTATTGCGCCTATATCCGATAGCTTTTGTATGAGCTCATCGGGTTTATCGGGGGCTTTGTACTTTGCGTTTCTTTGCGCCTCATAAACTAACGAGTAATAGGGCTTCCAAAGCGAGGCTCTTATCTTTCTTTTTTCAACGGAACCGTATCTATACTTTTCTTCCCAGTCAAGAGCAATTTCTTCAATGGTTTTAGACATTTTCTTTCTCCGTATTTTTATAAATACAGTATCTATCTTTTCTTACAGATATACAATAGGTGGCAGCCGCTTCCAAGAAGTTCTTTCTTTTCACAGATTGCAAGGTGCCATTTAAAGAAAGCCGCAAAGTCTGCATCGGGAAGAGAGAAATCACTTCTTTCTTCCAAGGCCCCGATACACTGATCGGTAGATACGGTTGTGATATAGTCAATGTCCTTATCATCAAACAGATGAGAAAACTCTTCTACGTCAAAGCCTGTGAAAACCTGCTCTTTATAGTGCTTAACCTTATAGTCTTTCGTAAAGTTTTCTTCCTCTCCGAAAGCCCAGTTTCCCTGAAAGTAGTTCATGTACATAATTGCATAAACTGAAATGTATGCAAACATCACAATTCCATCTTTCTTGGTGACTCTCAAGGCTTCTTTTATGGCCTTATCAAGGTCTTTTCTTTCATATAAATGATAGAAGGGGCCTAGCACCACCGTTACATCAAAGGTGCCATCCTCAATGTCTTTAAGGTTTGTGGCGTCCCCTTTAAGGGCCTTAAGTGTCTTTACGCCCTCTCCGTTTTTCTTTAAAACTTCAAGGTTTGCACTTGTAAGTTCCACCGCAGTTACGTCAAAGCCTTCCTTTGCAAGTGCCACGCTGTATCTTCCTGTTCCCGCGCCAACTTCCAAAATCTTGGCACCTTCCTTAGCGTACTTATGGATGTAGTGCATTGTGGTGGCGTATTCAAGCCTGCCGTGACAGCTTCTTTGAAGTCTGCTGTCTTCATCATAGGCTTTATAATAGTTTTCAACTATTTCTTCCCTTTTTGTTTCAAGGTTAATTCTTGTAAAGTACTCCTTGTCGTTTTCATGATGAATGTAGGCTCCGCACTTTTTTTGCACCTTTAGACTTGCCGGGTTATCCTTGTTAACGGATAAATATGCCTCATAGATTCCGTGTTCTTTGGCCTTTTCTAGGGTAAGCAAAAGTCCCTTTGTGGCATAGCCCTTCCCTCGATATTCTTTGGAAATGCCGTATCCTATATGCCCCGGGCCCTCTCTTAAAAAGTCGTTTAAGTGATGCCTTAAGTTAAAGGCTCCCACATACTTTCCATCATCTTCCAAAATGTAAGTGGTATCCGGCACAAAACCTTCCGGAAGATTTTTTCCTACGCTCCAGTCTCTCTTTTTATCTATCCATTTAAGAAATTCATCGTACTCATAGCCGTACACAGGATTGATGTATCCGTTTTCGTCTTTCGCAAATGTCATATACATTTCATAGGCTTTCTTTGTGTCAGAATCCTGTACTCTTATTAACTCCATTTTTCCCTCCTAGTTAAACTCTCTTAATACTTCAAGTCCAAGAAGCAGCGCCTTTTCGTGGGACGCTAAGCCCCAATCCCTGGTATCGTACTCATGCACGTTTGCCAAAGAATCGGCTGTAAAAAGAAACTGTCCGAACTTAGCTCCGCGCTTTTTAGCACATGCCGCCATTCCGGCGCATTCCATTTCCACTACCTCACAGCCCTCTTCCAAACGGTACTTAACCATATCCTTTGTCTCTCTGTAAAAGCCGTCCGTTGTCCAAGTGGTGGTGGTGACAAAAGGTAAATCGTGCTTTGTAAAGCAACGCTCTATAGCCTTAATTGCATCCCCATCAAGCTCCACATATCTTGATGCAGGTAAATAATGATAAGATGTTCCGTCTGCTCTAAGCGCCTTTGTAGGTACCAAGAAAGCGTTTTCCGGTAAGTCCGCAAGCACTCCGCAAGAGCCTACGGCTATAATCTTTTCACATCCGCAGGCAATCAAAACATCCAAAGCCTGCACTGCTGCCGCAGATCCGATAGTTGGCTGAATAAGGCAAATATCTTCATCATCTTCATGCAAAATATAAATTTTAACCACATGTGAGAATGTAATGATTTCTTCAGCTATTGTTGCGTTATGTGCCTTTGCATATTCTTCCACGCATCCACTTAAGAATGCTATAAGACACTTCTTTGGAAGCTTTAATTCTTCCACATCCTGCTTTGGAGAAATAACTTCTTTTGAAGCATCATCATATTCCAGTATGGGTATTTCGTTCTTAATAATCATTTTTCCCTCCTAATAAAAACAAAAGCCTCATCAAACATTTAGTTTGATGAGGCTTAATAATCCTTTTAGACTAAGTAATCCTATGCTTGGCGCGCTAAATCTTCCTCATCAAATACGTATGCAAATAACCCCTGATTATTATTCCAGGGTTCGGGGGCATTCATATTAGATTTAGAGATTGTAAATTCTAACATAGTTTCCTCTTTCTTAAAATTATTTAATCGAAAGTATAATTGACTGACAATTGTATGTCAAGCATTTTTTATTTATTACAATTCATGATGATTAATGCAGCACCTGATACTATCAAAAGTATAATTACAAGACGCTTTACTATTTTTTCATTCAATACTTTTGAGCTAAATATTCCCGCAAACAATCCCGCAATAACAACAGGCATTAGGATAAGAGCCTGCTTAAAGCCCTGGAACGTAATGATTCCCATGATGCTGTAAAGGATGATTCTAAAGGTGTTTTCAACAATAAATACTGCGCTTATATTTGCTTTAAACTCATCGCTTGTGCCGGTCACTCTTCCAACGTAGGCTGCAAGCAAAGCGCCAACGCCAAAAAGCCCACACAAAACGCCTGATAGAATGCCTATAATTCCAAGAACAAGCTTTGATTCTTTAAACTTAAGTTTCCCTTGCTCCCTAAAAAACATTTCGATTCCGATTAAGATAATCACTACACCAAACACAATTTTAATGTAGGTAGCGTCCACGTTTTTAAGCAGTAATGCTCCGGGAATGCATCCTGCAAGCACCAGCACCGCCAAAGGAATATATACTTTAGGGTCCAGTTTCTTTCTGTTTCTAATTGTCAAAATAAAGTTTGCGGGATATCCAAGCATTAATTCGACCGGCGAGATTGCCACGTTATTTGCCCCAAATCCCATTATCGATGTAAACACCAATGTATTTGCAAATCCGCATAGGCCCTTAATAAAAAACGCCACAAATGTTGCGATAATCCATAACACCATTCTTTTTTCCTGCCTTCAATCTTTAGTCTATAGTTTCTTTCTGTAGTTTACTATCGTGTATTTTTCGCCGGTTCTAGGATCTTCCTTTTCTTCCGACTCATAGTCATATTCAAAGCCACAAGAAACTATTAACGCTTTTGACGCTACATTTAACTTTCTGTGACTTGCCAAAAATTCCTTTGCCCCCGCTTTCTTTGCTTCCTCGCACATGGCAGTCAAAACCTGCTTTCCGTATCCCTTATGCACAAAGTCAGGCCCAAAGGCTACCCCCATCTCTTCAAAAACACCGGGCTCACACTCTCTCATTGCCGCAAACCCGATTGCTTCCATCTCAGGCTTTTTATAAATAATCAGCGCATACTTTTCTTTTTCCTCAAACTCAAGAGTTCGAATTATTCGCGCCTTTGCTTCTTCTTGTGTCTTTGTAACCTTCCAAAGCATATACTTTGCCGATTCCTCATGACTCCAAATGTTTCTAAGAAGCGGCTTCCAGTCATCAAACTCAGCCTTCTTAAGGACTAAGTCTTTAGTCTCTATTCTTACTTCCTTCTTCCACTGAAATGCAATTCTTGGTTCACCGTTTGAAAGATATATAATTCCGCAACGCTTAAATCCGAATTTCTTTAAAGCACCCTGCATGACTTTGTTATCTTCATGAGTGTCGATTCTTATGTTATCGGCGTATTCTTTGCACTTATTCATTGCAGCTTCGAAGATGCCGTGAGCTTTACCGTCACTTGCGATTCTGTGAATGGTTACGTACTTTTCATCGTTTAGCCATGCACCGTTTTCTATGTATGAATACGTTGGGTCGATTCCTTCGCACAAAGCAAACACTCCGTGGATCTCATCTCCTTCGTAAATTACATTACAAATCCCGTTCTTTATATCTGCCTCAATCTGCTCTTTCGCAGGCTTTTCTTTTCGCCATTGGTTCGGATTTCCGGAGTTAATCATAAACTCTCTGGCAATTTTATATATTTCCAATATGGAATCTAAGTCTTCCGGCTTTGCCTTTCTTATCTGCATCTATGCCTCCTAAAGAAACCACTAATAGAAATTCTAATTCATTTATCTACTATCTACAACATATTTATAAATACAGCAATATTTGAAAGTCTTAAGGAAAAAATTGATATGCAAAAGCCCCTTTAAAGGTGTATCCTTTCATTAAGAACCGGCAAATCAAACACATTTGGAGGGTGACATGACAATATTAAAAGTAACAGATCCTGAATTTACAAACTACGGCCGCATTATTGAAGGCTATGACGAAGAAAAGAAACAAATCATGGAAGCTTTGAGAGACAAGACTCCCGTTCCTGTAGGCACCGACTATGTTGCCGAAGAAAAGGCATTACAGGAGCTTCCTGCAGCAGAAAAAATCGCTACATCTTTATTTGGTGGCTCACCCATGCAGTTTGGATGGTGTAACGGCCACAACACAAAGCTTAACTGCCTTGAATATCATCGCTCAAGCGAAATAAACCTTGGCGCAACAGATTTCATTCTCCTTCTTGCTAAGCGTGAAGAAATCGTTAACCACAAGATTGACTCAAGCAAAGTTAAAGCTTTCCTTTGCCCCAAGGGCGTTATGATTGAAGTATATGCTACAGCTCTTCACTACGCTCCCTGCCAGGCTCACAAGGATTCAGGCTTCCAGGTATTGGTTGGACTTCCTAAGGGCACGAACGTTGGATGCCCTAAGTTCACTCCCGCCAATCAGGAAGATAAACTTATCACAGCTACCAACAAGTGGCTCCTTGCTCACGCAGAATCATCTGAAGCAAAGGACGGCGCTTGGGTAGGCATCACAGGCATAAACATCGATATCGCATCTGACATTCAGTAAACCTTTAGTCAAAAAGGCCTCCACTTTCGTGGAGGCTTTTTTCTTTTTCCTACTCTGCTTTTTTAAGCTTTCTATCTTTTATGATGAGCTTTTCAGTCGCTATTCTTTCAACAAAGGTTTTGTCATGAGATGTAAACACTAGGGTCCCTTCATATTCCATGAGTAGCTTTTCAAGTGCCTCCACCGAAGGAATGTCCAGGTAGTTTGTGGGCTCATCCAAGATAAGGAGATTTACATCCGAAACAAACAACATTGCAAAAGAAAGTTTCATTCTTTCCCCGCCTGAAAGGTCTTTAGCCATTTTATTTATGTCTCTTTCTGAAAGCAGGAGCCTCGCCAAAATGATTCTTGAAAGGCTCTCACTTTGGATGCTTACTCTCCTTACATTTTCTAAAACAGTCTTGTTTAAATCAATCTGAGACATGTTTTGCTTGGCATAGCCAATCTTTGCTCCCGGCACGACGTAGATTTCTTCCCGCTTATTTATCATTTCCAAAAGCGTTGTCTTTCCCGCTCCGTTTCCGCCAAGAATCGCCACTTTACTCCCGTTCTTGATCATGAAGTCGGCATCTTCAAATATGACCTTATCACCATAAGAAAAAGAAACATGTTCTCCTCTTATAACAATCGGATTCTTTGGGGGATTTGTGAGCCTAAAATCAGGTCTTGCGGTAGGTTCAACCTTTGGCTTTTCTTTTACCTCCATGTGCTCTATTCGCTTTAAAACATTAGTGGCACTTTTCTCCATATTTCTTGCTTTGTCTTCAGGCTTATGATTTCCGATATACGCTCTTACTTTTGCTTCACTTGCAGATATGTTTTTCGGTTTCTTTTCGATTTTTACCGCCTTTATTTTCTTTTCAAGATAAACTCCCTGCAGGCGCTTCTTCTCAGCCTGATAGTTTTCATACTCGTTTTGCTTTGTTTTAAACTGTTCTTCTTTCTGAGCCACATACTCATCATAATTTCCCGAGTAACTTTGAAGCTTACCAAAGGAAAGATCCACAATCCTGTTGCAAAGCTCGTTAAGTACTGCTCTGTCGTGGCAAATAATCACCATCGTATCAATTTCTTTGAGGCGCTTCTTTAACATATTTACGCCTTCAAAATCGAGATTTGACGTAGGCTCATCAAGGAAAGCAACCGCCTGGTTATTTGAAAAGAGTTTTGCCAGTCTGATTCTCGTATCTTCTCCACCGCTTACGTTTTCTTGCCATATCTGTTCACTTACACCCATCTTTCCCGCTTCACTGTAGTCTGTTTCATAGTAGGATTCATCTGAAGCAAATTGCTCAAAGTAGACGGGATTACAATCTCTGAAAACAGTTCCTTCGGTTGCCTTTAATTCACCTGATAGTATCTTTAGGAGCGTGCTTTTCCCTGCACCGTTTACGCCTACCAGGCCCACCTTCTCACCTTCATAAAGGTAAAACTTGTCAAAATCAAGCACTGTTTGCTCACCGTATGAGTGAACTATATTCTCAGCTTTTATAAGTAATTTTTGTGCCATATTTCCTCCCTCTAAAACAAAAAAGTCCATTCTGCATACGCAAAATAGACTCACACAAAAATAAACCTATATTATTAAACAGGCTAAGAATGCATGATAATCCAATTTAAGCGTACACAAAACTGCTACCTACGTAGCCTTAATCAACGTGTTCACCTAAATCAAACTATCTAATAATCATTCGTTCACCTATGCGACAAGCGCCCTTTCTTTTATTCTTTTAAAGATTAGCACAGTATTATTAATCTTTCAATCTTTACTTTTTTGAAAATAAAGGTCTCCGCTTATGCGAAGACCTTCTTTCCGTCACTATAATACCTTAAATAACCAGAAGTGATTTTCACCATCTTCGGTTCTGTGCACGTTACAACTTACTTTTTTCTTTACTTCCTCGTTTTTCTTCATGGCTAAAGCAAGTACTGTGTTTATAAAAGCAAAGTTCTTTGCTCTTTCCTCATTAGTCTTAAAAAGCATTGCATATTCGCCTTCTTTTTCAAAAGAAAGCTCATCAAAAAAATCCTTAACATGGCTCCAGCCATGCTTTTCATAAACAAGCTCATATTTGCTTGAGTTAAAGAAATCAATGTTGCATTCGTGATCTTTTTCAAGTTCACCTTCTATATCATCGGGAATAAAATCAATATTATTTAAGTACTTTATACATCCTTCCGATATAGCTTCTTCAAGACAACCTGTTACTTCTTTTGAGATTTCACCGTAGGTTTGTTTGTCAATTCCAAATTCCTTCACAGGATCGAATGCAGCCATGGAACAATCAAGCATTTTCTTTAAAGCTTCAAGTTTATTTTTCATCATTGTCATTTCGTTCTGATATGACTTGCTGATTTCTATTGTCTTATTTAATTTTTCTTTCTGCTCTCTGATTTTTTCATCAAAAGCAGCCAATATTGTTTCATTATCGGCGTTCGCAAGCTTCTTGATTTCATCAATTGTAAAACCCGCGTTCTGAAGGTTCTTTATTTTTACGAAATCTAACGCCTGATCTGCCTCATAATATCTGTACCCAGTCCACTCATCTACCTTAACCGGTTTCAGCAGATTTTCTTTATCATAATACCTCAGTGTCTGGGGATTGCACTCTACGAGTGCTGCAAATTCTTTAATTGTCATATCAGAATCCTCCTTTCGACTACTGTTGTATCATTGCAGTTAACTGTAAGGTCAATAATTATTTTCATGAATCTAAATAGTTTCTTTTAAAAGTGCTTACCGAATTAGTTTATAATTATTTTTTGAGAATGTCACCTTTTGGATTTCAAAATCATATATATAGTGAAAGGCCATTCGCGAAGACCTGTTGTTATCACTTAAGGAGGACAACAAAATGAACCAAGAAGAAAGGAATGCAAGCTTAGAGCGGGTCATCGAAAACTACAGTAACATGCTCTATAAGATTTGTTTCTTGATGCTTAAAAGTGAGCAGGACACAAAAGATGTGCTCCAAGAAACCTTTTTGGCATACATGACCAAGCGCCCACACTTTCATTCCGAAGAACATAAGAAAGCTTGGCTTATCAAAGTATCACAGAATAAATGCAGAGAGTTCCTAAGATTTCATAAGATGCATGCCGGTATCCCTCTTGATGAGGTGGAAGAAAGCATAAAAATCACAAAAGGGCTCGATATGGAAGACAAAGAAAAGCTTGAACTTATATGGAACCTAAATGTAAAACTTAAAGGCGTAGTAATCCTTTATTATGTGGAAGGCTATTCTGTTAAAGAAATTTCAGCCATCTTAAATATATCGGAATGCGCCGTAAAGAAACGCCTGCAACGAGCAAGAGAGACCCTCTCAACCCTCGGAAAGGCCTATGACGGAGGAGTTGCATATGAATAAGAGTGATTTTAATAAAGAGCTTTTCTCAAACATTGAGATATCAAACAGAATGAAGAAAGAATTATACGAAAACTGTAAGCGCGGTAAAAGGGCCGGTGACTTTAGATTCAGATATGCCGGTGCTTTAACAGCCTTAATCGGTGTCATCGTCTTTGGATGCACAGGAGCTGCATCCTACGCATATTACCAAAGCGTGCAGATGCGTATGGAAGCAATGCCCGAAACCGAGATCCATGAATACGCATTGGACCTTCAAAATGACACAGGTGTAACCATTGATGAAGCTTACAGCAGAAAGTTAAGCGACGAAGAAGCCCTCAAAGTTGCTGAGCTTGAAAGAAAATACAATGCAGAAGGAAAGTATCCCGAAGGAGATGTAGCAAGAGTTGCCACCTTAGCCGAATGGGACGGAAAATCCGTTTGCTACGTTGAAGAAGACCACAAGCTTCACTTACCCGATAACATGACAGATGAAGACCTTCTTGAATTTATAGACTATAGCACAAAGAAGGACTATGTAATGGAGCAGAAAGCTAAAGAAGTTGCGGATAATACGCCCTCTCCTTACGTACCCTTGGAAGGCACATCTGAAGCAGATCTTGTAAAGGCTGCCCGTCCTGCATTGGAAAAGCTTTTCGGAAAAGACGTAGCTTCAGGATGGAACACAAGAGTTGAAGCATTTAAGCCCTCAGCCACAGACCCTTCTCTTGGCACATCCCATGATATGTACTTTATCTATTGGGAACAGGTGGGCGGTTCTTCTAACAGCACCGACTATATAGTTGTTATAAACATGGACGATTCATCAATCGGCGCTGTAGCCGTTCGAGGAAGAGAGCACTTTGCTTCTCTTGATAGTTTCTCAGACGCCGAGGCAGAATCAAGGCTTAAAACCGATTTACCCAAAGTTTTGGCAGAAATTGAACGTCTTTACGGCTACAAGAATCCTGTAATCGAGATTGAAGAAGTTTACTACGATTACACGGATTACGGCGAAAACGATGCAAGACAGCTTCGCTACGTATTTAACTTTAACGGAACAACCGTTGACGTTATGTGGGATTTAGGGACAGAGAAGCTTGCATCTGTAGAATTCTTTGACGAATAATTCTCATTCTTTTTACATCATCATTAAGAAGGCCCCCGGCACTCCCCATGCCGAGGGCTTTCGCTATTATTGTTTCTTTTTAAAGGCCTTAAATGCCATAGGGTAAACACCCATAGCCATAAATAAAACTATGGCATATCTGACCATCCTCACCAAGTGAGCCATGAAGGTTCCTGAATGAAGAAACTCGCTTGAAAAGGGAAGTTTAAGTAAGGTATTAAGTCCAAAGTAAAGTACCAAGGCTCCCACCATCCTTAAAAGCCCGAACAAAATGTTCTTGGGCTTTTCAAACTTAACATACTTTTCTTCAAATAAATCACCCGCAAACACCCCAAGCATCATGCCGAAATTAGTAAAGTAATCGTTTGTGGTGCAATAAAACAATCCCGATGCAAAGATTAAAATCCAGATAAGATATATCACCCATCTTTTTTTAATTATCTTTTCCATCAAAGAAAACAAAAATATACTTCCAAGGCCGATTGCCCATCCCGCAAGCACATCCGTAGGATAGTGATTTCCCAAAGCCACTCTTGATACACCGACCATAAAGACTAAGATTGTGGCTAGAATGGAAAGCCACCTCTTTTTTAGCTTAATAGCGGTTCCTCCGATTATCGCAGCACTGCCTTCCGAGTGACCGCTTGGAAAAGAATAACCTTGCGCCGTAATATCCATAATGTCTGCGTTCTTATCCACAGGCTTTAAACAATTGACATTTTCATGCACCATGTATGGCCTTAATCTGCACACCAGATTTTTTATGCAGGCAAGTGCACATCCCGCCACCATAAAGCGCCTGGCCACAAACTTTGCTGTTTCTTTGTCATAGATAAAATAAAGCACGCACATAACCCCGATTAAAATGGTTTCTTCGCCAAAAGCGGAGCATGCTGCGAAAAAAGAAACCCCTGCGCTTCCCAAATGCGCCTGCATCCATTCCATAAGTTTTGGCTCAAAGCCAAAGAAAAATGTATTACCCATAAATCCACCTTCTCTTTATTTTTCTGCCTTAATTATACTCTTATTAAGGAGATGAAGCAAAAAACCTCCGCTCTCGCAGAGGTTCTAAGCTATCTTTATTTTAAATTTCCCTTAGGCGTTCTTCCTTCATCTTCAAGTGAATACTCGCTCCAAATGCCCTTTGAAAAGCTGTAACTATAGATGGTGAAATTATCAAGAACGTCGTTGTCGCCGCTTAAGTCATAGGCTTTTATGTCTTTCTTTAAATAATCCGTATCCACTGCCATTTCCGCACTCTCTGTAATGAAAGGATTTGATAAAAGCACATACACGATTCGATTGTTTTCTTCATCCAAAAGCGCATACTCATAAACATTGTCATATCCGTCACAAGCAACGTATGCAGGATAGTTATAAGAGTCTGTGTCATATTCTACTTTTCCGACATGGTAGTCACTATCCTCGTAATTTGTTTTATAAACCGTGCATGTCACTTGAGAGAGGCGGTTTCTTTCTTTGTTATAATCCTCATCCGTATAATCTGCGGAAAGAAAAATGCTTCCTTCAGTGTCAAATAATCCGGTTTTCAACGCTGACTCAAAATCCACCTTTATGGCATTTTTTGTATCATCCGGGAAAAGAAACAGTCCGCTGTCTAAATCAGAGCCATATTCCTTAATTATGCTTACCTTGTCATAGCTTTCTATTCCTGTCTTCTTATCATAGGGCTGCTTTTCTTCCAAAGTTCCAAGGCCGATAACAGCCAATGCAACGATTATAAACTTTAGACTTATCACAATAAGTGAAGCTACCACAATCTGCACTATTATTTTAAATGCTTTCTTTTTTGCAAGCTTTGCCAGTATTCCGTTTGCATAAAGTGTGGTTACGGCTAGTGCTATAAGACCTAAAAAGGATAGGGCGATTCCTCCTGCCCTTACAATGTTTGGTTCATAGTTTACGCATTGTAACACTATCGCTATGGTTAGCAGAACTGTTCCTGCTAAACTTATTATTCTTACCCACTTAAAGAGGCTTCCTTTTTCAGCCCCCGCATAAGCTGCCATTTTATCGGCAACTTCTTTTATTTCTTCATTCATCCCGCTTTTTGTTCCTCCTTCAATGATTTCTCTCACATCCACATCATAAAAATCAGCAATGCCGGTAAGGAGAGAAATATCCGGCATATTGCTTCCGGTCTCCCAACGAGAAATACTTCTTGAAGAAACATTAAAATGCTCAGCAAGTTCTTCCTGGGTAATCCCTTTTTGCTTTCTTAGTTCCTTCAAAAATAAACCTATCTTCTTTTGATCCATGGGATTCCTCCTTTCCCTTGCAGAATAATAATTTCTTTGCAAAAATAACACGACACAAAGCGGGAATTGCCGTTTTTTTGCATTAGACAACCTTGTCTATAGTTTATAAAAAGGCCCCACAGCCATGGAGCCTTTCTTACTGCTAATCCTATGCGTTACGCGCATATTCTTCTTTAGTTAAAAACTGAGTGGACTTTAAGTACTTGGGGATATCCTTTGATTCTCCGTTAATCCTTATGTCCGCGTGGTGCTTAGCAATTTCAAGAACATACTCGTTATTGTCTGTAGGAAGCTTTCCTAAGATTGTTACCCTTATCTTTAAGTATTCATCCAGGTTGGCGATATCAAAAAGGGATAAGAATCTCTTACATCTTCCCTTAAATGAAATCTCCGGATCTAAGTTATCAAGGTTAGTGTTGTTAAATTCAAACACAATGTTAAGCCAACCATCTTCCATGTAAAGAGCGGTGTCACAGAATTCTTCAACGTATTCTCTGTTCTGGCTTGCTCTTGAAATTCTTGAAAACTCTTCAAGTTCATCCACAAATGTTAAGAATGAGTTTTCATCTATATGCTCAATCTGATAGCTATCGCTTGTGTGATTGGAAATCGATGCCAAAATATCATGAAGCGTGAGGATTCTTGCATTTGGCATGGGAATCAGCCAATCGGGCCTGTTATAGTCGATATCCTGAAAGGCCTGCAAATTCTTCATAAGCAAGAAAGCGCTCATAATTCCGTGCTGGTAAGCCTCAAAATCATTGTAATAAGAAACCTTCTGACTAAAAGGCGCATGGAATAAAGCCTCTACTTTAAAACTGCCCTTTAAAAGTTCTTTTTCTTTTTCAGGAAGCGCCTCTAAGCTTCCCATTAAAACGTTTAGTTCGCTTCCATGGTAATTTTGATTGCTAAAACCCTTCATTAAAGCAGAAAGAGCTTCTTTGGACAAATCATCCTTTTGAGTTACATTCACTTCAGACTGTCTTGAAATAAAGTCAATAAACTGATTCACAAATTCCTGCTGAATGTTTTCATATTCAAAGCTAAAGTTTTCAAAATTGTTGATTGCAAAGTAGGGAAGCACCTTGTTCATTGCTTTATTGATCTTTTCAATCTTTTTAAGGGGATATCCAAGATCGTGGGTAAGTGCCGCAATACACCTTTGTGAGTCCTGTAAGTCTTTTGATTCATCAACAAGCTTTAAAACTCTTTTTAATACATTCGCATCGTTACCTTCAACCAAATGCAAGTTTTCTGAAAGATTTTCAATCACCTTATAAGACTCTTTAGTCTCTCTATCCAATCTGTAAAGCTCAGAAAACTCAGGCTTTCTGTAAAGATACTCTCCTAAAAAATATACCCACAGGCAGTGAAGAGTGTGGTCTCTGTAAAAAGAATCCGAAGCGAAAATAAGCTCTTCAAACTCAACATAAGAATCAAAATACTTAAATATCTTATCGTATCCTTTTTTATTTGGCGAAAGATAGCTCATCGCCCCTTCAAAAAGTTTCTTCCAAAGCACAACCGCAATCTGAATCTTATTGTTCATCTTGGATTCTTGAATGAGCTCTTCCAAGGATTTTTTAATATCTTTCTTTAGATCGTCTTTTCCATTCAAAAAAAGAATTTCGTCTCTTTCCATGCATTCAAGATAGAACTGCATGACGGTCTTTTCATCAACAAAATGCTCCAACTAATTACCCTCCGTATGTACCGATTTCTTTCTATTCTTCTATTCTTTCAAGCTTAACGTCAATCTTTGGAGTACCGTATATGGGGTTAAACATAGCCTCTACGTGCTCCTTATACCAATCGACAATCTCTTTATCCTGCATCACGCATTTTTCGCCTTCAGTGACAATTTTTATTGTAATAATCTGTTTTTCCATTTTCTATCCTCCTTATTTAAAACTTCTTCTTTGCTTCTTCCAACGCATCTATCACGTCATCGCAAAATTTGTCAAACTCAGGGTCCGGCTTTTGGCATTCTTCCGGGTGCTCTAAGATGTATTTTAGAGCAATTCTTACGCCTTCCGAAAAAGGAATATGCGTTGTCATATCAGGCGCATATCTCTTTAATTTTGCATTGTCAAGCACTACTGATACGGCCTTATCGCCAATCAAGCTTCCTTCAAAGTCGTATCCATTCTTTTTACCCACATCGGAAAGAAACCGTGATGAAACATAATAAGGCTTCAAAGTAACGCCAAGAGCATCGGCAATCGTTTTATATATCTGATTCCAGCTTAAAATCTCGTCTCCCGTAATCTGGAAGGCCTCACCTATTGCATGGGGATTTCCCATAAGGGCAGTGTATCCTATTGCAAAATCATCGTTAAAAGTAAGGGCCCACAAAGATGTGCCGTCGCCTTGTATAATTACAGGCTTATTTTCCATCATTCGCTTAATAACCTGCCATGAACCGTTATTTCCGTGAACACCTATAGGGATGTTTCTTTCATCATAGGTATGGCTCGGGCGCACAATTGTTACAGGAAAGCCTTCTTCTCTGTATTTTTTCATTAGAAACTCTTCGCAAGCGATTTTGTTTCTTGAGTACTCCCAGTAAGGGTTTGCAAGGGTGGTTCCCTCTGTGATTCTGTAGTCTGCCGCAGGTTTATGATATGCGGATGCAGAGCTTATATAAATATATTGATTAGTGCGGCCTTTAAACAATCTATAGTCTCTCTCCACCTGATCCGGAGTAAAGCCCACAAACTCGCCCACCACATCAAAATGCATATCTTTAATTGCTTCAAGCACTTTCTTTTCATCGTTAATATCCGCAGTAATGGTATGAACGCCTTTAGGAATCACGTTTTTTCTGTTTCCGCGATTTAAAAGCCAGACTTCCCATTTCCCGTCATTCACAAGTTTTCTTACTATTCCGGCGCTTATAGTGCCGGTACCACCTATAAACAACACCTTCATTTTGCAACCCTCCGATTAAGCGCTTCTGTCAAATACTAGCTTACTCAAAATGATAGCAGAAATAATAAATCACGTCTATTCCATTGCTTTAAATCTAAAACAAAGCAATCTTTATCCCCACAACACCGTATTGAGCCTGCTTTTCCTTTGAATAATACTCTTCCATATCTGTCGGTGATGCAGTTGCTATATCTTCGTCCGTATAACCACATTCAAGCAACGGTAGATTCTGATACAAATCCTCAAATGAATCAAAAATGTACAGTTCTTTTACTATTACCGTCAGAGTATCTGTCACATCTTCTGTGTTCAAAAAAGTTATTGTATCACCCACTGATATTGCTTTCCGCTTCTCATCATATAAACGAAGTTCTATTGTCTTTTTTCCCTCCCTAATCATTCGTAGCGGGGAAGGAGTCAAGTTCATAATATGATTCTCCATTCTAAATTCCTTCACACATTAAATAGTTTTATCCGGCTTGGACATAAGATTGTCTTTCACAGCGTCACGTATCAGTAATAACGTTCTATACTCTCTCTCATTCCATGCTTGTCTTCCTTCTTTTCCCAACATCTTTTCATTCTTAGAAATAGCTTCATCCAATGAATAGGTTACCTGATGAAATCCGTACTGTTTTTCGTTTTCCGTATAATTGCATAGGCCCTTAGTAGGTTTTACATCGCAGAAATATAACCTGCTGATCTGATGCCATATCTTTGGCTCATGCGTAGATAAACGTTTTTCCTCTATTTCTCCAAAGGGCCTGATTGACTCATAGATTACATCATATCCGGTTTCCTCTTTTACCTCTCTCATCAAAGCCTGATACTCATTTTCCCCTTTTTCGATACCCCCTCCAGGGAGTTTTGTCTCTCCAAAATCATTCTCTATCATCAGCAGTTTACCTTTTAAAAAAATAACGGCTCTAACCGCCTCACGGATGATTTCATCCATTTCAAGTGAATAATTTTTCTCGTCCATGACTAAAATTTTCTTCATTTGAACTCCTCAAATTCCTATTATCGTAGAAAATAAGATTCAAAAGCATAAACTATCATTTTTAACAATTATATCAATTTCTATCCCAATTTAGAACAGTATGTTGCGGCTCGAGCATGCCTCCGGCATACTCTTGGGTGCCCCCAGTTCTCAAAACGTATAAGAACACAAAAATAGCCCCCACATACGTGGAGGCTATTGTTTTGGTTCTTATTAACGTTTTGAAAATTGGGGAGCACGACGAGCTTTCTTTAAGCCGTACTTCTTTCTTTCCTTCATACGAGGATCTCTTGTAAGGTATCCTGCCTTCTTTAATACAGGTCTGAAGTCTGCATCAACTGTAAGTAATGCACGAGCGATACCGTGACGAACAGCACCTGCCTGGCCTGTAAATCCGCCACCCTTAACAGTTACGATAACATCGTACTTGTCAGCAGTTTCTGTTGCTGCGAGGGGCTGACGAACGATAACTTTCAATGTTTCGAGACCAAAGTATTCATCAATGTCTCTCTTGTTAATTGTGATAGTTCCCTTACCGGGTACTAAATATACTCTAGCTACGGAAGATTTTCTTCTACCTGTTCCGTAAAACTTAGCTGCTTTAGCTGCTTTCTTAGCCATTTTGGTAATCTCCTTTCAGTTCCTCTTAGAATGTCAATACTTCAGGTTTCTGAGCTTCATGCTTGTGATCAGGTCCTGCGTATACAAAAAGCTTCTTGGCCATCTTACGTCCAAGAGGTCCCTTGGGAAGCATGCCCTTTACAGCGATTTCGATAACTTCTTCAGGCTTTGTAGCAAGCTTTTCTGACAAAGGCATTGTGCGTACACCGCCTACATAATCAGAGTGACGGAAGTATGTCTTTTCTTCCATCTTCTTACCTGTAACAGAAATCTTCTCAGCGTTTACAACGATTACATAATCACCTGTATCAACATGAGGAGTGAAAATTGCTTTGTTCTTACCTCTTAAAACCTTAGCAATTTCAGAAGCTAAACGTCCAAGAGTCTTATCTGTAGCGTCAACTACATACCATTTTCTTTCGATGGTAGCAGGATTTGCCATAAATGTTTTCATTGTGTTTCCTCCATAAAAAATCAAGTACTATCGTGAATTTATGTTCATATGCCTTTCCGGGGCAGTGGTAAGGCACACTAAACGCATTCGCACACTAAGACAGTATAACCAAAGAAAGTGGCTCTGTCAAGCACATTTTCAAGGTTTCAAGCCCTCTTCTTCCAAAAATTTAAAGCTTTTTAAAAGGAGTCCGTGGGCCGGTGCGGTAGGTCCGCTTGCACTTCTGTCGAGGGCTTCTAACATATCTTTTACGTCTTCAGGTTTTCTAACGCCTAAGCCCACCCACATAAGGGTGCCTGCTATGATTCTTACCTGATTGTATAAAAATCCGTTTCCCGAGACCGAAATGACTACTTCTTCGCCATCTTTAAAGACATCAATGTCTGTTATTGTTCTTACTGTTGTTTCCGCAGTTGATTCGGCGCTGCAAAAACTTTTAAAATCATGCTCTCCCACCAGATATTTCGAAGCTTCTTTCATAGCTTCAATGTTAAGCTCACGCCTTTCTTGATATGCATAAAGCCTCTTTGTGGGCGGCATAAAATCCGCATTGTATATATGGTATTCGTAAGTTTTCTCTGTTAAGCAGTGTCTTGGATGAAAGTTTTCATTCACTTCTTTAGACCACACCACCCTGATATCATCGGGAAGCTTAGTATTTAAGGCAAAAGAAAACTTTTCGGCAGGCATTCTCATATTTGTATCAAACACGCACATGCTTGATAAACTGTGAACCCCGGCATCCGTTCTGCTTGCTCCGATAACCTCAACGGTTTCTTTGCACAAATCTGAAAGAGCTTTATTAAGTTCACCTTCAACGGTCACTGCATTCTTTTGAACCTGCCATCCGGCGTATGCCGTCCCGTCGTATGCTACGCACAAAAGCACTCTTCTCATACGATTACCCTGATTGCAATTATACTTGCAAAATAAAGCAAAATGATCAAATACGATACTCTGTCTATTCCTTGGTACTTTAAGGGCTTCATCTTGGTTCTTCCCTCTCCGCCTTTATAGCATCTTGCCTCCATTGCCATTGCAAGATCGTTTGCACGTCTGAAGGCTGAAACAAAAAGCGGTACCAGTAACGGAATCAAACTCTTTATTCTTTTAATTAAATTCTTACTCTCAAAATCGGCGCCTCTTGCCATCTGCGCTCTCATGATCTTGTCGGTTTCTTCCATCAAAATCGGGATAAACCTTAAGGCAATGGACATCATCATTGATATTTCATGAACCGGCACTCTTATCACTTTCAAAAATCCAAGGCTCTTTTCAAGGCCGTCGGTTAAGTGATTGGGCGTTGTGGTAAGAGTCATAATGCTCGAACCAATAATTAGGAAAGAAAGCCTAAGCGCCATAAATATAGCGGTATAGAGCCCTTCTTTTGTGATGGTTAGTTTCCAAAAAGAAACCAGTACCTCACCTTCGGTCATAAAAAGATTTAAAACAACCGAGAAAAGAAGCAAAAGCACAATTGCCTTCATGCCTCGTACCATAAAAGAAAAAGGTACCTTTGAAAGGATTATCACCGTTGTCAAAAACAACACCGATGCAATATATCCTATGAAATTGTCATTTATAAAAAGTGAAATGATGAAAAGAAAGGTTCCAAACAATTTCACTCTTGGGTCAAGCCTGTGTATTACCGATTCCTGCGGGTAGTACTGACCCAGTGTTATATCTTTTAACATCCAAGTATTTCCTTAACTGCTTCTTCTATAGTAATTATATCTGTTGAAACGTTGAAACCTGCTTCTTTTAACGCATACATGGTTTCTGTTATCTGCGGAACGCCAAGCCCCATTTCTTTTAGCTCTTTGTAATGCTTAAAGACATTCCTCGGCGTATCGTCGTAGACCACGGTTCCCTTATCCATAACGACAATTCTGTCAGCATAGTTTGCAACATCTTCCATGCTGTGAGACACAAGCACTATTGTGCATCCGGTTTCTTTTCTAATGGAAGAAAGCTTATCCAAAAGCTCATCTCTGCCCTTAGGATCAAGACCTGCCGTAGGTTCGTCAAGCACAAGCACTTTAGGCTTCATGGCAAGCACTCCCGCAATGGCCACTCTTCGCTTTTGGCCACCGGATAAATCAAAGGGTGACTGGTAGAAATAATCATCTTCAATTCCAACCATTTTTAATGCTTCATAGGCTCTTAACTGAATCTCTTTTTCAGAAAGGCCTAAGTTCTTTGGTCCAAAGCAAACATCCGTAAACACATCTGTTTCAAAAAGCTGATGCTCGGGATATTGAAATACAAGTCCCACTTCTCCGCGAAGTTTCTTTAAATCATATCCTTCGTCCCATATATCTGCTCCGTCAACATAGATGCCGCCTTCCGTAGGCTTTATAAGCCCGTTTAAATGTTGCACCAAGGTCGACTTACCCGAGCCCGTATGCCCGATAAGACCTATGAATTCAGAATCATTTATTTTAATATTTACATCGTTAAGTGCGGTATTTTCCATTGCGGTTCCTGCATTATAACGATACGTAACATGATTTACAATTATCGACATTTCTTTAAAGCCTCTATTAGCTCATCATTTGTAAGTATTGTTCCGGGAATATTTAATCCCTTTTCTTTAAGTAAGTGCGCACACATTGTTACCTGCGGCACATCAAGCCTAAGTTCTTTAAGCTTATCAATCTGCGAAAAGATTTCACGTGGAGTTCCCGCCATTGCGATTGAACCTTTATCCATTACAATTACTTTATCTGCATGAACAATTTCATCCATGTAGTGAGTAATCAAAATTACCGTGATTTTTTCAACATCATTTAAAGCTCTTGCGGCTCTTATAACTTCTTTACGTCCTATGGGGTCAAGCATGGCCGTTGGTTCATCAAACACTATGCAAGAAGGATGCATTGCAAGCACGCCTGCAATTGACACTCTCTGCTTTTGTCCGCCTGATAATCTATTGGGAGATTTGGTTCTATACTCATACATTCCCACTGCCTTTAAGGATTCTTCAACTCTTTCCCAGATTTCCTTAGTGGGAACGCCTAAGTTTTCAGGTCCGAACCCAACGTCTTCTTCAACAATCTGACCGATTATCTGGTTGTCGGGATTTTGAAACACCATTCCAACTGTCTCACGTATATCCCAAAGGTTCTTTTCATCGTTAGTATCCTTGCCTTCCACATAAACCGCACCCTCTGTGGGGTACAAAGTTGCGTTTAAGTGCTTGGCAAGAGTGGATTTACCGGAGCCGTTATGACCAAGGATTGCCACAAACTCTCCTTTTTTAACGGTGAAAGAAACATTGTTGACTGCTGTCGTGATGCCTTCAACGTTGCCTTCTTCGTCTCGTCTTATATAATCAAATGAAAGATGATCTGCTTTTACAATTTCCACTTTAATTACCTTTATCAAAGAATAAACTAGAATATTACAATCTAATTGATTATACTTAAATTACAAAGAAAATACAAGGAACTGGGCATATGAAAAGCTTATTGGAGAGAATAGGATCTTTCTTTAAAGATAAATACAAAATAATACGTGAAAAACTTGCACCATATGAAAAAAATATAATCATACCCCTAGCTAAGATTATTCTCATCATTATCATATGCGCCATAATTGCAAGAGTGATGGGTGGCAATGAAACCTTAGCCGAGTATGCCGCAAAGAACGGAAAATAATTAAATAAACGAATAACAAAAAAGAGAGTATCTTTCGATACTCTCTTTTATCTTTGAATTAAACTAACTCAAGAAGTACTTCCATTGCAGCATCACCCTTACGCTGACCAATCTTAACGATTCTTGTGTAACCACCGTTACGATTTACATACTTGGGAGCGATTTCATCGAAGAGCTTGTTGGTTTCGTCTGTGTAGAGAACCTTAAGCATCTGACGACGTGCGTGAAGTCTTGAAGGCTTATCTTTCTTGATTTCCTTCTCAACTGATTCGTACACAGTAACTTTCTTTCCGTCTACTACTTCTTTAACGCGCTTGCCATCTTTATCTTTCTTGGCAACCTTAGCTGTTACTTTAACTGTTTCAAAATTGTCTTTTTCCTTAACTGCTAATGCAATAAGTCCTTCAGCGATCTTAGAAACTTCTTTAGCCTTAGCTTCTGTTGTAACGATCTTGCCGTTAGCAATTAATGATGTTACCTGGCCTCTTAATAAAGCCTTTCTCTGTGCAGATGTTCTGCTTAACTTTCTGTACTTTGCCATTTTAAATTCCTTTCGTGCGTGCTCTTACGGTCTTACCGCACAATCAATGCATTCTAAACTATATCATGTCTTCAACGGAGTTTAACTGTAAACCTAACTCCTTAAGTTTGAACAATACTTCTTCTAAAGACTTGCGTCCAAGGTTTCTAACCTTCATCATGTCTTCGGGTGTCTTGTTTACAAGTTCACCAACAGTATTGATGCCTGCTCTCTTTAAGCAGTTGTAAGAACGAACAGAAAGTTCCAACTCATCGATGCTCATGTCATCAACAGGTCTTCCCTTAGAGCTGTCTTCCTTACTTGTGATAACGTCTGTCTTCTGTCCTGCTTCGGAAAGGTCGATGAAGAGTGACAAGTGCTCACTTAATACCTTTGCTGCAAGGCTTACAGCCTCTTCGGGAGCAAGAGTACCGTTTGTATAAACGTCTAATGTAAGTTTGTCAAAATCAGTAACCTGACCTACACGAGTGTTGTTAACAGTCATGTTAACTCTTTCTACAGGTGTGTAGATTGAATCAACTGCAATAACACCGATGGGAAGATCATCGTTTTTATTCTTGTCTGCGCTTACGTATCCACGGCCCTTTGTGATTGTAAGTTCCATGTAGAACTTAGCATCCTTGCCGCCGCAAAGTGTAGCGATTACAAGATCGGGATTTAAGATTTCAATGTCAGAATCAGCCTGAATGTCTGAAGCTTTGATAACGCCTTCACCTGTGAAATCGATATAAGCTGTCTTGGGCTCATATGAATCACTTGTATTTCTGATTGCGAGTTTCTTAACATTTAAGATAATTTCAGTTACGTCTTCTTTTACTCCGGGAATTGAAGAAAACTCATGGAGTACACCTTCAATCTTAATCTGGCTTACTGCAGCACCGGGTAATGAAGAAAGCATGATTCTTCTTAAAGAATTGCCAAGGGTAATACCATAGCCTCTCTCAAGGGGCTCAGCAACAAACTTGCCATACTTCTTATCTTCGGACACTTCAACAACTTCAACATTCGGTCTTTCAAATTCAAACACAGTAAATACCCTCCTTTAGGATTTTGTGAAATTACTTTATTTTGAATATAATTCGACAATAAGCATTTCGTTAACAGGAACATCAATCATTTCTCTTGTAGGAAGATTCTTGATGGTTCCCTTGAAAGCGTCCTGATCTACGTCAATCCATTCAGGAACAAGTCTAGCGCCTGTTACTTCAAGGACATCTTTATAACGCTGTAATTCTTTAGCCTTGTCTGTCAATGTGATAACATCGCCGGCCTTGATGAGGTAAGAAGGAATGTTGATTAACTTTCCGTTTACCAATACATGCTTGTGGTCAACAACCTGTCTTGCTTCCTTACGTGTACGAGCAAATCCCATACGGAAGATTACGTTGTCAAGTCTTGATTCAAGCATAACCATAAGGTTTTCACCGGTCATACCTTTCATACGATCAGCCTTTTCATAGTAGTTACGGAAAGGCTTTTCAAGTACGCCGTAGATGAATTTTGCTTTCTGCTTTTCACGAAGCTGTAATCCGTATTCAGACATCTTCTTGCCTGCACGTGAGCTTCTGTTTGACTTCTTGTCATATCCTAAAAAGATAGGATCAAGGTCTAAAGATCTGCATCTTTTTAATACAGGAGTTCTGTTAATTGCCATTGTTTTAATTTCCTTTCAAATTATTGTTTACAGCAGCCTTCTAGGCTGTCTTCTTCCAACGCTTGTTAATTGTCTTATTAAAAACAGTAAATAAGACTACACACGACGACGCTTGGGGGGTCTGCATCCGTTGTGAGGTACAGGAGTTACGTCTCTGATAGAAACAACTTCCAAACCTGCAGCAGCAAGTGCACGAATTGCAGCTTCACGGCCTGAGCCGGGACCCTTTACAAATACGTCAACATACTTTAAGCCGTGAGGGATAGCAGCCTTTGTAGCTGTCTCTGCGGCCATCTGTGCAGCATAGGGAGTAGATTTCTTTGAACCTCTAAATCCAAGACCACCGGCACTTGCCCATGATAAAGCGTTACCTTCAGCATCTGTTAATGTAACAATTGTGTTGTTGAAAGATGCCTGGATATGTGCCTGTCCACGTTCAACGTTTTTCTTTACGCGCTTTTTTGTTACTTTCTTTGCAACTTTAGCCATTTTAAACTAACCTACTTTCTCCAATTACTATTTACTGGTTACTTACTTCTTCTTATTTGCTACAGTACGCTTGGGACCCTTACGAGTACGAGCGTTTGTCTTTGTCTTCTGTCCACGTACGGGAAGTCCCTTACGATGACGGATACCTCTGTAACATCCGATTTCCTGAAGAGTCTTGATGTTGAATGCTACTTCACGACGAAGGTCACCTTCGATTGTGTAGCCTTCAGCGATAACTTCGCCGATTCTCTTAACTTCTTCGTCAGTTAAATCTCTAACACGAGTGTCAGGGTTAACCTTTGCGGCTGCCAAAATCTTGTTTGATGATGTTCTACCGATACCGTAGATGTAAGTCAAACCGATTTCAACACGTTTTTCTCTGGGTAAGTCAATACCTGCGATACGAGCCATTTTTTATTTCCTCCAAATTCTCGTGGCTTATGCCACATGTGCGCATGCCTTGCATGCAATTACTAATTGAATGAGGTGATTAATATCACCCGATCGGGACGGCTCCCGATTTTTCCGACAGGTTACGAGCTCTCCGTATTATTGAGCTCTCCTCGGTTTCAAAAGTATTATTCGTAGGCTCAAATAATTGAATAAATCAATTAATTACTACGTATATATACTTCAAATCCTATAATAGGATTAACCCTGTACCTGCTTGTGCTTAGGGTTTTCACAGATAATTCTGATCTTTCCCTTACGCTTGATAACTTTGCATTTTTCGCAAATAGGTTTTACAGAAGATCTTACTTTCATGATGTCCTCCTTTCAGTTCTTCCGATAGCCTTTTTTATGCAAGCAAAAGCTCCTCGCCCAAAAAAGACCGAGTATCATTGTATCACAACAGTTTCCTGTTTGCAACCTATAAATTAAAAGAAATTTTAGCTTATTTATCTCTCCAAATGATTCTTCCTTTTGAAAGATCGTAAGGTGATAATTCAAGCGTTACCTTGTCACCGGGTAAGATACGGATAAAGTTCTGACGAAGCTTACCGCTAATGTGTGCCAAAACCTTGTGGCCGTTTTCAAGTTCTACCTGAAACATGGTATTGGGAAGCTTTTCAACTACAGTTCCCTCAATTTCAATAACATCCTGTTTAGACATTCAATTCCTCCGTTATTTGTTGCCAAGTGTCAATATTTCGGGTTCACCCTCGGTAATGAGGATTGTGTTTTCATAATGTGCTGACAATGAACCGTCTTCGGTAACTACCGTCCAGTCATCGTCTTCCCAGCAGACTTCCCATGTTCCCATGTTAATCATGGGCTCAATTGCAAGTGTCATACCGGGCTCAAGCAAAATGCCGTGACGCTTCTGTCTGAAGTTAGGAATCTGAGGATCTTCGTGAAGACTCGTTCCTATTCCGTGTCCAACCAAGTCTCTTACGATTCCGTAGCCAAAAGGTGTTACATAATCATCGATGGCATTTGAAATATCGTATAAGTGATTGCCGGCTTTTGCATATTTGATTCCTTCAAAGAATGACTGCTTTGTAACATCGATAAGCTTTTGAGCTTCGTCTGAAATCTTTCCGACTCCGTAGGTTCTTGCGGCATCTGAGTGATAACCCTTATAAATAAGACCGCAATCCAAGCTTACGATATCGCCTTCCTTTAAAATTTTCTTCTTATTGGGAATACCGTGTACGACCTCGTCGTTTACGGACACACAAATCGAAGCGGGAAATCCGTTATAGTGTAAAAAGTTAGGTATGCAGCCGTAGCTTCTTATCAGCTTTTCGCCTTCTATATCTATTTCCTTTGTCGAGATGCCCGGTGCTATAATCTTTGAAAGTGCATCATGCACTTCTCCGAGAATCCTGCACGATTCTCTCATGAGTTCTATCTCTCTTTGAGATTTAATCGTTACTGACATGTTTCCTCCTACTTTGAAAGAATATCTACTATTGAATTAAATACTTCGTTCATTGCCTTTGTTCCGTCTACTTCTTTAAGGATACCCTTCTTTGAGTAGTACTCGATTAAAGGCTGTGTCTGATCGTGATAAACGCTTAATCTGTTCTTTACAGTTTCAGGCTTATCATCGTTTCTTAAAATAAGTTCGGCTCCGCACTTATCGCAGATGCCTTCCTTCTTGGGAGCAGCATATTCTACATGGTATGTAGCACCGCAAGAAACACATGCTCTTCTTCCTGACATACGGTTGATGATGTTTTCATCGGGTACATCAACGTTGATTGCGTAATCAACTTTGTCGTTTAACTCTGTAAGAGCCTTGTCCAATACTTCTGCCTGAGGAATTGTACGAGGAAATCCGTCGAGTACGTATCCGTCCTTACAATCATCTTGAGCTACGCGGTCAAGTAAAATCTTTACTGTTAATTCATCGGGAACAAGTAAGCCCTTATCCATGTACTGTTTTGCTTCCATACCAAGCTTGGTTCCGTTTTTAATGTTTGCACGGAAGATATCGCCTGTTGAAACATGAGGAATGTTGTACTTTTCGCAAATCATTTCTGCCTGAGTACCTTTTCCGGCACCGGGGGCTCCTAACATAATAATCTTCATTTTGAACTGCTCCTTATTTTAAGTAAGTATCTATAGTATAAAGAAACCTTTTTAAGGCCTCCAAATAATATTCTTTTTTAACGCACAACTTCGGAGCGGGATAAATCCCACTCCGAACCATATGTGCAAATAAATGATTACTGATTTAAAAATCCCTTGTAATTTCTTACAAGCATCATGCCTTCAACCTGTGTAAGTGTTTCAATGATAACGCTTACGATAATGATAAGGCTGGTGCCAAGGAATGTTACGGAAGCATTAAATACTCCGTAGAAGATGTAAGGTAAAACACCTACGATCGTAAGTCCGATTGCACCAATGAAGATGATGGCATTCAAAATGTTTGTAATATAGTCGCTGGTAGGCTTACCGGGGCGAATGCCGGGGATAAAGCCGTTTGACTTCTTTAAGTTGTCTGCAAGTTCTATAGGATTAAATGTAATCGATGTATAGAAGTAAGCAAATACAACAACAAGGATACAATAAACAAGTAAGCCGATTGAGTAAATCGGGTATGCTTTGTTGACCCAGTATCTTGAGCTTAAGTACTTAAGTACTTCACCCCAAACTCCGCTAGGACTCTGGTTGCCCATTACCAAGGAAGTGATGATTCCGGGTGTCTGCAAAAGTGATGATGCAAAGATAATCGGAATAACACCTGCTGTATTGATACGGATCGGAATATTGGAAGCTGTACCGCTGCCAATCTGTGAACCCTGTGAACGACGAGCGTACTGAACAGGGATCTTACGAATGCCTGAGTTAAGTAATACTACAAGCATAATCATAAGTACAAGGATTGCAAGAATGATAACAACAGCCAAAATCTGCTGAGCAATAAGCTTGCCGGTTACGAACTGTGAAATAAGACTTGTCATATCCTGAGGGATTCTTGAAATGATGTTTACAAGAAGGATAATGGAAATACCGTTTCCGATACCGTTCTCTGTAATTCTTTCGCCAATCCACATTACGAAAGCACTACCTGCTGTCAAAGCAACGATTGCTGTGATTACGTTAAGTGCATTGAACTTTTGAAGCAAACCGCTCTGACCGAATGAAATGGTCATTGCTGTTGATTCGATAAGTGCAAGTGCTACTGTTACGTAACGAGTGATAGAAGCAATCTTCTTTCTGCCTTCGCCGCCTTCCTTCTGCATCTCTTCAAGTGCAGGGATTGCAATTGTTAAGAGCTGCATAATAATGGAAGATGTAATGTAAGGTGTGATGTTCAATGCCAATAATGACATCTGCAAGAACGAACCACCTGTGAAAGCATCCAAGAAGTTGAATGCATCGCTTGTCTGGCTTGCAAACCAGTTAGCAAAGTAACTACGGTCAACACCGGGAACCGGCATTTGACAGCCGATTCTGATGATGACGATCATTAACAATGTATAAAGTAACTTTGTTCTTACTTCTTTTATCTTTAATGCATCTCTGAGTGTTTTAAGCATTAGATCACCTCTGCAGTTCCACCAAGCTTCTCAATCATCTCTTTAGCTGATTCGCTGTAAGAGTTAACCTTAACATTGAGCTTTTTGGTAAGTTCTCCGTTGCCAAGAATCTTAACACCGTCTGCAGGGTTCTTAATAATTCCCTGTGCGATAAGTGCTTCAACATCAACTGTTGCACCGTTATCGAACACTTCTAATGCGCTTACGTTAATAGCTACGATTTCTTTATGGTTTCTGTTCTTGAAACCTCTCTTAGGAAGTCGTCTGTACAAAGGCATCTGACCACCTTCGAAACCGATTCTGGGCTGACCGGAACGAGCCTTCTGACCCTTGTGACCCTTACCTGCGGTCTTGCCGTTTCCTGAACCGTGTCCACGACCTCTTCTAAAATTATCGCTGTGTTTAGAGCCTTCTGCGGGCTGTAAGTTAGATAATTCCATTGTGACACCTCCTCTTTATTAAGCTTCTTCTACTTTAACTAAGTGTCTAACCTGCTGAATCATTCCCTTTACAGCATCGTTATCAGGAAGCTCTACTGTCTGATTAAGCTTATGAAGGCCTAATGCTTCAACAGTTGCTCTGTGCTTCGGAATGGCTCCGATAGTAGATTTCACTAAAGTAACTTTAATCTTTTTAACTTTCTTTGTTGCCATGATTACAGTCCTCCTTACGCCATTACTTCGTCAACGGACTTGCCACGGTTTGCTGCAACCTGTTCAGGGCTCTTAAGCTCAGAAAGGCCTGCAATTGTTGCAAGAACAACGTTCTGCTTGTTGTTTGATCCGAGTGACTTTGTACGGATATTCTTGATGCCTGCAAGTTCGCAAACAATACGAGCGGGACCACCTGCGATAATACCGGTACCTTCAGGGGCCTTCTTAAGTAATACGGAAGCTGATCCGTACTTACCAAAGTAATCATGAGAGATTGATTTGTTCTCGTCAAGTGCAACACTTACGAGATTCTTCATAGCGTCTTCTTTACCTTTACGAATAGCTTCAGGAATTTCAGCAGCTTTTCCAAGGCCGGCGCCTACGTGACCGTTAGAGTCACCAACAACTACCAAGGCTGTGAAACGCATGTTACGTCCGCCCTTAACAACCTTTGTAACACGCTTGATGGTTACTACCTTTTCACTGAACTCCATGTTAGTTGTATCTATCATAGTGCGTTTCATGTGATGTGTTCTCCTTCCTAGAATTCCAACCCAGCTTCTCTTGCTGCGTCAGCTAATGCTGCTACTTTTCCCTGGTATATAAAGCCGCCTCTATCAAAGACAACTGTCTTAATACCTTTTTCAATTGCACGCTTTGCAATTACAGTACCTAAATATGCTGCTGCTTCGACGTCGTTAGTCTTCTTTAACTGAGCCTTAACGTCCTTTTCGTTTGTGGACGCAGCTACTAAAGTCTTACCAACTGTATCATCGATAATTTGAGCATACATATGGTTATTGCTACGGAATACTGCAAGACGAGGTCTTTCAGTTGTTCCGGCAAAACGGTTGCGGATTTTCATGTGCTTTTTAACACGGATTTCCTGTTTAGATTCTTTACTAACCATTTTAACACTCTCCTTATCTATTATTTCTTACCGGTCTTACCAACTTTACGTCTGATAACTTCATCGGCATACTTGATACCCTTGCCCTTATAAGGTTCAGGTCTTCTCTTGTCTCTGATTTCAGCTGCAAACTGGCCAACTTTTTCTTTGTCGATACCCTTTACGATGATAACGTTACCATCAACTGCGGTTTCGATACCTGCGGGATCTTCCATTTCAACCGGATGTGAATAACCTAAGGATAATGTTAACTTCTTACCGGACTTCTGAGCTTTGTAACCAACACCGTTGACTTCAAGCTTCTTTTCATAACCGGATGTAACACCTACAACCATGTTGTTGATAAGTGTTCTGGTCAATCCGTGAAGGGATTTCATTTTCTTTAAGTCGTTGGGACGAGAAACTGTAACTTCTGCGCCTTCAACCTTAACTTCCATTTCCTTGGGTAATACTCTTTCAAGTGTTCCCTTGGGACCTTTAACGGTCACTTTGTTATTTTCTGCAACTTCTACAGTTACACCTGCAGGAATCGCGATTGGCATTTTACCTATACGTGACATGCCCGTACCTCCTATTAAAATTTAGGTTAATAATTCAAAAAAATTACCATACGAATGCAAGAACTTCGCCGCCAACTTCAAGCTCACGAGCTTTCTTGTCGGTTACAACGCCCTGGTTTGTGGAGATGATAGCGATACCAAGTCCACCAAGAACCTTAGGAAGATCTTCCTTGCTTGCGTATACACGAAGACCGGGTTTAGAAATTCTCTGGATACCGGAGATAATCTTTTCGTTCTTATCAGCACCATACTTTAATGTGATACGGATAGTCTTGAAATTGCCGTCTTCAATGATTTCATATTTTTTAATGAAACCTTCATCTAAGAGAATCTGAGCAATGCTTGTCTTCATCTTTGATGCAGGTACATCTACTGTATCGTGTTTTGCAGTGTTAGCATTACGAATTCTTGTAAGCATATCTGCAATGGGATCATTACATGCCATTTGATTGTCCTCCTTCCTTCTTTTTACCAGCTGGCTTTCTTTACGCCGGGAATTTCACCCTTGTAAGCGAGTTCACGGAAGCAAACTCTGCAGATTCCATACTTTCTTAATACTGCATGGGGACGTCCGCAAATTTTGCAGCGGGTATAAGCTCTGGTAGAGAACTTAGGCTTCTTTTGCTGTTTAAGCTTCATTGCTGTTTTAGCCATATTTTTGTCTCCTCCTATTTCGCGAACGGCATGTTGAATAATCTAAGTAATTCACGTGCCTCTTCATCTGTCTTTGCTGTAGTTACGAAGATAATGTCCATACCACGAACCTTATCAATCTTATCGTATTCGATTTCAGGGAAAATGATCTGTTCCTTGATACCAAGTGCGTAGTTTCCTCTTCCGTCAAATCCGTTTGCATTTACGCCTCTGAAGTCACGAACTCGAGGGAGTGCAAGGTTTACAAGACGATCGCAGAAATCATACATCTTTTCTCCACGAAGTGTAACCTTACATCCGATTGCCTGTCCTTCACGAATCTTGAAGTTTGCAACAGACTTCTTAGCTTTTGTAATAACTGCCTTCTGACCTGCAATCTTTTCCATGTCAGCTACAGCAGATTCTAAAACTTTAGCGTTTTCCTTAGCTTCACCAACACCCATGTTGATAACGATCTTGTCGAGCTTAGGAACTTCCATAACGTTTTTATAACCGAACTTGTCTGTCATTGCCTTGACAATTTCGTTTTTGTATAAATCCTTATATCTACTCACGTTTCATCGGCCTCCTTTACTTATCAATAACGTCGCCCGTTGCCTTAGCAAAACGGACCTTCTTGTCGCCATCCATCTTGAAGCCAACACGAGTAGTTTTACCCTTGAATACGAGCATTACGTTTGAAACATCGATTGCTGCTTCCTTCTGTACAATGCCGCCATTCTGATTAGCCTGGGAGGGCTTCATATGCTTGGTAACCATGTTAACGCCTTCTACAACTACCTTAGCGTTCTTCTGGTCTACAACAAGGACCTTACCTTCTTTTCCGGTGTCCTTGCCGGCGATAACCTTAACAGTATCACCTTTCTTAATCTTCATTGTTGCCATTTAGCTACCTCCTAGAGTACTTCGGGAGCTAAAGAAACAATCTTTGAGAACTGTTTCTCACGAAGCTCACGTGCTACAGGTCCAAAGATACGGGTTCCCTTGGGTTCCTTGTCATCTTTGATAATTACTGCAGCATTTTCGTCAAACTTAATATAGGAACCGTCTTTACGACGAGCGCCTTTAACTGTACGAACAACAACAGCCTTTACTACATCACCCTTCTTAACCATTCCACCGGGTGTAGCATCTTTAACACTGGCAACGATAACATCGCCGATGTTAGCATATCTTCTTGTAGATCCGCCCATAACACGGATGCAAAGCAATTCTTTAGCACCGGTGTTATCAGCAACCTTCAATCTGCTTTCCTGTTGAATCATGCTTTTTCTCCTTCCAATGCTTACTTAGCTCTTTCTACGATTTCAACAAGTCTCCATCTCTTACCTTTTGAGAGAGGTCTTGTTTCCATTACTTTAACTGTATCACCGATCTTACAAGTGTTCTCTTCATCATGAGCCTTAAGCTTGTAAGTTCTCTTAACGATTTTTCCGTAAAGAGGATGCTTTACGTGATCTTCAACTGCAACCGTAATTGTCTTGTCCATCTTGTCGCTGACAACTTTACCGGTACGTGTTTTTCTAAGATTTCTTTCTTCCACGATTCTAAGTCTCCTTTCTGATTGTCAAATGCCGAACTTAGGCTTCAGCCTTAGACTTTGCAGTCATAACGGTCTGAATTCTTGCTATGTTCTTTCTAACTTCTGTAATTCTTGCTGTGTTATCTAACTGGTTAGTGGCATTCTGGAATCTTAAATTGAAAAGTTCCTTCTTAGCATCGGTTAATTCCTTAGCTAATTCTGCAGTTGTCTTTGCATTTAAGCTTTCAACATACTTATTAGTTTTCATTAGATGCACCGCCTTCCAAGTCCGCTTTAGAAACGATCTTACATTTAACAGGAAGCTTGTGAGATGCCAAACGTAATGCTTCTCTTGCTGTTTCTTCAGGAACACCGGCAATTTCAAACATTACACGTCCGGGCTTAACTACTGCTACCCAATATTCTACTGTTCCTTTACCGGAACCCATACGAGTTTCTGCCGGCTTAGCTGTGATGGGCTTGTCGGGGAAAATCTTAATCCAAACCTGACCACCACGTTTTACGTATCTTGTCATAGCTACACGGGCTGCTTCAATCTGGTTTGACTTGATCCAGCTGGGCTCTGTTGCTACAAGACCGAATTCACCATAAGAAATGGTATTTCCACGCATCGCTTTTCCTGCCATAGTGCCACGGAACTGTTTACGACGCTTTACTCTTTTAGGCATTAACATTATTTATCGCTCCCTTCCTTGTTAGACTTTGTAGGAAGGACCTCACCCTTGTAGATCCAAACCTTAACGCCAAGCTTACCATATGTGGTATCAGCTTCTGCGAAACCGTAATCAATGTCAGCTCTGATTGTCTGAAGCGGAATAGTACCTTCGCTGTAAGACTCTGTACGAGCGATATCTGCGCCGCCTACACGACCTGAAACAGCTGCCTTGATACCAAGAGCGCCTGACTTAAGTGTACGAGACATAGCAGACTTCATAGCACGACGGAAGGATACACGGTTTTCAAGCTGCTGAGCAATGTTTTCAGCAACAAGCTGTGCGTCCTTATCGGGGCGCTTGATTTCCTTAATGTCAACAAGAACTTTCTTACCGTTTGTAAGCTTTGATACTTCGTTCTTTGTTACTTCGATTTCCTGACCGCCCTTACCGATGATTAAACCGGGCTTTGCGGTGAAGATAATTACCTTAACGCGATCTGAAGCTCTTTCGATTTCAATCTTAGAGATTCCTGCGCCAAATAATTTCTTCTTGAGATATTTTCTAATGTTGTAATCTTCTACTAAGTTGTCGGAGAAGTCGGATTCAGCATACCATCTGGAATCCCAATCCTTTATAACACCGACTCTAAGTCCATGAGGATTAACTTTCTGTCCCATCTTTTTTGCTCCTCCTATCTTTCATCCAGCACGATTGTGATGTGGCTCATACGCTTTTCAATTCTGTAAGCGCGGCCCTGTGCACGGGGTCTTACTCTCTTCATTGTGGGTCCTTTGTTAGCGAAGCATGCTGCTACGTAAAGGTTGTCAGCGTTCATACCGTTATTGTTTTCTGCGTTTGCAATAGCTGACTCCAACAATTTCTTAATGATACTTGAACCATATCTGGGATTATATGTAAGAATAGCAAGAGCTGTCTTTGCATCTTTTCCTCTGATGGCATCTAATACGAAACAAGCCTTCTGAACCGAAATTCTAGCGTAAGACAATTTTGCTGAAGGTCTTGTATCTTTCTGTGCATTTCTTTCTCTCTTAATTTGAGATCTATGTCCTTTTGCCATAGATGTGTCCTCCTTTCAAATTGCCTCTTACTTTACTTTAGACTTCTTTTCGTCTTTACCGTGACCTCTGAAGGTTCTGGTAGCTACGAATTCACCAAGTTTATGTCCAACCATGTCTTCTGTTACATATACCGGAACGTGCTTACGTCCGTCGTGAACAGCAATCGTGTGTCCTACAAATGAAGGGAAGATTGTTGAACGACGGGACCAAGTCTTGATAACCTGCTTCTGTCCGGCTGCATTCATTGCATCAACCTTCTTAAGAAGGCTTGCATCTGCGAAAGGTCCTTTTTTAATTGATCTAGCCATTTATCTATCCTCCTGAATTATTTAATAGCCTTACCGTTACGTCTTCTTACGATGAGCTTGTTAGAAGCCTTCTTAGCCTTACGTGTCTTAAGACCAAGTGCAGGCTTGCCCCAAGGAGTGCTGGGACCGGGACGACCGATACCACACTTACCTTCACCACCACCATGAGGATGGTCGTTGGGGTTCATTACAGAACCACGAACTGTAGGTCTGATGCCCATGTGACGCTTACGTCCGGCTTTACCGATATTAACAAGGCTGTGATCAACGTTACCAACTGTACCAACTGTAGCACGGCATACGATGGGAACCATTCTCATTTCGCCTGAAGGAAGACGAAGTGTTGCGTACTTACCTTCTTTAGCGAGCAACTGAGCTGAGTTACCAGCTGAACGAACAAGCTGTCCGCCCTTGCCGGGATAAAGTTCTACGTTGTGAACTTCAGTACCGATCGGGATTTCTGAAAGGGGTAAGCAGTTACCGATTCTAACTTCGGCCTGCGCACCGTTCATGATCTTCATGCCAACCTTGAGTCCTTCGGGAGCAAGGATGTATGACTTTTCACCGTCTGCATA
The DNA here is from genome assembly GCA_016291405.1 of Lachnospiraceae bacterium. GTDB lineage: Bacteria > Bacillota > Clostridia > Lachnospirales > Lachnospiraceae > UBA1258. The sequence continues at coordinate 8,460 of JAEEXG010000008.1, read as the reverse complement.
GCAGATAAGTGCAATGTTTGCTGTTCTGTTAGGATCGTATTCGATGCCAACTACCTTTGCAGGGATGCCATCCTTCAATCTCTTGAAGTCTACGATTCTGTATTTCTTCTTATTACCACCACCGATGTGTCTTACGGTGATCTTACCCTGATTGTTACGTCCGGCTGTCTTTGCAAGGCTTACACAAAGGCTCTTTTCAGGTGTCTTCTTTGTGATTTCAGCAAAGTCTGAACCGGTCATGTTTCTTCTGGAGGGTGTATAGGGGTTATATGTCTTAATTCCCATTTCTTTATCTCCTTTGATTATTTGTTATCACGCTTTATTGCGTATAGTGTGAAGGCCTATCTTATAAACCTGCAAAGATTTCGATATCCTTGCTGTCTTCTGTTAACCAAACTACTGCCTTCTTTGTTGCTGCTGTCTTACCTACTGTAGCGCCACGTCTCTTTGACTTTCCGTCATAGTTAACTGTGTTTACGCGCTTAACCTTTGTTCCTGCGAACATTTTTTCAACAGCTTCCTTGATCTGAGTCTTGTTTGCATCAGTGTGTACAAGGAATGTGTATTTTTTCTCACCCATGCCTGCCATAGACTTTTCAGTAAGTACAGGCTTAAGGATTACGTCATAGTACTGAATTGCTGCCATTATGCGTACACCTCCTCGATCTTCTTGGCTGCGTCCTTTGTAAGAACAATGGTGCCGCCCTTCATGATGTCATATACGTTGATCTGGTTTACAAGTGTTGTATCAACATTTGCTACGTTCTTAGCTGAAAGAACAACGTTAGCATCGTTATCTGCCAAAACAACAAGTCCCTTTTCAACCTTTAAGTTCTTCATTACGTTTGCAAAGTTCTTTGTCTTGATTTCATCAAGCTTAAGTTCATTTACAACGATTAACTTGTCAGCCTGTAAACGGCTTGTAAGAGCTGACTGTAAAGCTGCTCTCTTTTCCTTCTTGTTAAGCTTGAAGGAATAGTCTCTGGGAACGGGAGCGAATACAACACCGCCTCCTGTCCACTGAGGAGATCTTGTTGAACCCTGACGAGCATGTCCGGTTCCTTTCTGTCTCCAAGGTTTTCTTCCGCCACCGGAAACTTCAGAACGTGTCTTTGCTTTCTGTGTTCCCTGACGATTATTTGCAAGCTGTTGTACGACAGCCATGTGTACGAGATGTTCGTTAACTTCTACACCGAATACTGCATCGCTTAAGTCGATCTTTTCAACTTCCTTGCCTTCCATATTATAAACAGCTACTTTTGCCATCTTAATGGTCCTCCTTCCGATCTTTATTAAGCGTTAGCCTTAACGGTTTCTTTGATTGTAACCAAGGCTTTCTTGGGTCCGGGTACTGCACCCTTAACAAGTAAAAGGTTATTTTCAGCATCAACTCTTACTACTTCAAGGTTCTGAACTGTAACCTTTACGTGTCCCATATGACCGGGCATTCCTTTTCCCTTGAATACACGGCTGGGTGAAGAACATGCACCGTTGGAACCCTGGTGACGATGGAACTTGGAACCATGCTTCATAGGTCCTCTGTGCTGACCTAATCTCTTGATTGCGCCCTGGAATCCTTTACCCTTTGAAATAGCGGTAGCATCGATCTTATCGCCTGCTGCGAAGATGTCAGCCTTGATTTCAGCGCCAAGTGCATAGTCGCTTACGTTTTCAAGTTTAAACTCTCTTACGTATCTCTTTGTAGTAGTGCCGGCCTTGTCGAAGTGTCCCTTCATAGCCTTGTTTACGCCATGAGCATGAACATATTCTTTCTTGCCGTTAGCATCTTTGTTGATGATTCTTTCTTTCTTCTCAGCAAAACCAACCTGAACAGCTTCATAACCATCGTTTTCAACTGTCTTAACCTGTGTTACAACACAAGGGCCTGCCTGAAGTACAGTAACGGGTACTAATGATCCGTCTTCATTGAAGATTTGAGTCATTCCGACTTTTGTAGCTAATATAGCTTTTTTCATTTGTTTTCCTCCTTTTGTCTACAGCGGAATGCATTCGCATTCATTCTAGTGTAGAGGTTTGTTTCTTAATTAATGTGTTACTTATTTCATCTTGATATCGATGCTTACACCTGCAGGCATTTCTAATCTCTGAAGTGCCTCGACAGTCTTAGGTGTAGGTGTAATGATATCGATGAGTCTCTTGTGGGTTCTCTGTTCGAACTGTTCTCTGGAATCTTTGTACTTATGAACAGCACGAAGAATTGTTACAACTTCCTTTTTAGTAGGAAGCGGAACAGGTCCACTTACCTGAGATCCGTTCTTTTTAACGGTCTCGATGATTTTCTTGGCAGATGCATCAACCAACTGATGATCATATGCCTTGAGTGTGATTCTCATTACTTGACTTGCCATAAAAAAAGTCTCCTCCTTTTCGTACTTTAGAAAGCTAAGTACGACAAGTGGCGACTGTACACTCTCCCGTGCGTGTCCTGCATGCTCAAAAATTTTGAAGAACACATAAGCTGTATTCTTCTCAATCAAAGCAAGCGACATTAGCACGTCGTTTCTACTATATTGTAGACAGTTGCTTTGTACAGTGACCTTGTCGTCAGTTTCTTAAACTTGACATTCGCTCCACGGAAAACCTGCATGTGATATTGTACTTACCACCTGCAGCAACCTCACGCTTCATAGCTATCTATGCCACAGCAAGTGCTATATTACTACAAATCAATGTAAAAAGCAACCCCTATTTTAAAATTTTTTTAATTTATTCTTTCATCCATCTTCCGCTGGCACCGCAGGGAAGCACAAGGCCTGTTTCAGTTACCGGTATTCCGATTTCATCGGCTTTCACAACACCTTTGTGTTTTTTGTTTATTGCCATGTTTATCATATAGGATAAAACAGCGGGCTGAAGTCCTGTTGTGTAACTGTTTATAAGAAAGAAAACAGCATCATCGGAAAGAATCTGTTCGCAAAGCTCCACAAAGGGATAGATGCTTTCTTCTATCTTCCAGATTTCTCCTTTAGGTCCTCTTCCGTACGAAGGGGGATCCATAATAATTGCATCGTATTTATTACCGCGACGGATTTCTCTTTCAACAAACTTTACGCAGTCATCCACAAGCCATCTTATCTTTGCATCTTTAAGGCCTGAGACTTCGGCATTTTCTTTGGCCCATTGAACCATTCCTTTTGAAGCATCAACGTGAGTTACTTCAGCTCCGGCTAAAGAAGCCGCAATAGTTGCGCCGCCTGTATAGGCAAAGAGGTTTAATACCTTAATGGGCTTATCGGGGTTTGTTTCTTTTTCTCTCTTTATTATAGAAGAAAACCAATCCCAGTTAACCGCCTGCTCAGGAAACAATCCTGTATGTTTAAAAGCAAAAGGCTTTAAGTTAAACTTAGCGCCATTAGCATAGGAAATCTGCCACTCGTTAGGAAGGTCAAAGAATTCCCATTCGCCACCGCCTTTAGAACTTCTGTGATAGTGGCCGTTTAAGGATTTCCAGTTTTTATTCTTTTTATCGCTTTTCCAAATAACCTGGGGATCTGGGCGAAGCAAGATATATTTACCCCATCTTTCAAGCTTTTCGCCGTCGGATGTATCCAATATTTCATAATCTTTCCAGTTATCTGCAATCCACATTTTATTCTTCCTTTAATCTAAACATATAAAAAGCCTCCTTCTTTTAAAGGAGGCTTAAATCTTACATATATCCTTGTAAATCCGATAAGTTTGAAGAAACCGCCGCAACAAATGCAGCTCCGAATACAAGTATAAAAATGAAGTAAAGCGCCACGCCGATGGCTGTTACAATAAGACTTGCTCTCGCCCAGTTCTGACGTGATTTCTTTCCTTCAGAAAAAGCCCAAACAAAAAGCATTATCAAATTCACACAAGGGACAAATCCCAAAAGTAACATTCCAATCCATGTTCCCAAAGAAACAGGTTCTTCGGTATATACCGGTGTGTTGCTCGGTGTACCGTTGTATGAAGGTGCCGCCTCTCTTTCAAAGGTTGGGGCATTGGGTGCCTTCGGAGCCTCACCTTCCGTAAAATTATTCTGTTGAAATTCGTCCATAACTATACCCCCGTATGAGTCTTCTTTTTATTAGGTTACCAAGAAACTCTTTCTTAATCAAGTTCTTTGTGGATAATTATTCAAAAAAATCTATTTTATTTTTCCCCTGTGGATAAGTTTGTATGCAAAGAAATATTTTTACTATATAATTGTGTCTATGAAAGAAAAAATAAAGGCGATAGGCCATAGGATTTTTAACGATATAAAAGATTATTGGATTGCGGTTTTGGCGTATTTGGTGTACAGGTTTACCACCATTTATTTCTTTGGCTCCGCCTGTCCCTTTGTATTGGTATTCGGTCTCCCCTGCCCGGGATGCGGAATCACACGGTCAATGAAATATTTACTTTCATTTCGGTTTCAAGAAGCCATAACAATTAACGCAATGGGCGTTTTGTGGTTAGCCTTTTTAATCTGGCTTTTTATCACAAGATACATAATCGGAAAAAGGTATAAAATTACAGACTTTCTATTGATAGCTGTTTTGGCAATTACTTTAATATACTTTATCTACATGATGATAAACTACTATCCTAACAGAATTCCCTATGTTCACACCCGTCACAATCTGACGCATTATCTTATCACTCATCAATGGTAAATATAGCAAAATAAAAAGCTCATGTCTTACGACATGAGCTTTAAATTCTTTATAAGGGGTAAAATTACTTAAGAGTAACCTTAGCGCCAGCTTCTTCAAGAGACTTCTTTAATGCTTCAGCATCAGCCTTAGCAGCTGCTTCCTTAATTACCTTGGGAGCTGCTTCAACAAGATCCTTTGCTTCCTTAAGTCCAAGACCTGTAGCTTCACGTACAACCTTGATAACCTTAACCTTTTCAGCGCCAACTTCTGTAAGTTCAACGTCGAATTCACTCTTTTCTTCAGCTGCTGCTGCAGGACCTGCTGCTGCAACTACAACGCCTGCTGCTGCAGATACGCCGAATTCTTCTTCACAAGCTTTTACTAAGTCATTTAATTCCATAACGGATAACTCTTTGATAGCATCAATGAGTTCCTGAGCTGTTAATTTAGCCATTTTAAAATCCTCCATTTAATTAAAAATTGTTAATGTCATGTTTGAGAGCTTACGCCTCTGTTGTTGCTTCTGCTTCTGCCTTAGCTTCTTCTACAGGAGCTTCTGCAGGTGCTTCTGCCTTTGCTTCCTCAGCGGGAGCTTCTTCTTTTGCTTCTACAGGTGCTTCGTTAGCTGTAGCGGATGCGCCACCTTTTTCTGCCAACTGATTCATAACACGAGCGAAGTTTGTAATAGGAGACTGTAAGCTTCCAAGCAACTTGGAGAGTAACTCGTCTCTTGAAGGGATTGCTGCGATAGCTGTGATTCCCTTTGCGTCGTAAAGTGTTCCTTCTACAACGCCACCTTTGATTTCAAGCTTATCTGCTTCCTTAACGAACTTACCAAGTACTCTAGCGGGAGCTGTAGCATCAGCTCTGCCGATAGCGATAGCTGTAGGTCCTTCAAGGTATTCACCGATAGACTCGAATGCTGTGCCTTTAATTGCGCTTGTGATGAATGTGTTCTTGTAAACCTTGTATGTAACACCTTCTTCACGGAATGCTTTTCTGAGAGCAGTATCCTGAGCAACTGTAAGACCTCTGTAGTCAACAACTACGATTGATTCAGCGTCTTTGATCTGTTCAGAAATCTCAGCAACAATTGCGGCCTTTGCGTCTTTGATAGACTGATTAGCACTAGCCATTTTCTTACCTCCTTATAAAATTTGCCGAACAGGAAGTATTTCTGTATAAAAGAAAACCTCTCTGCCTAAAGACAGAGAGGTGTAAATAACAATACTTACTGGTTCCTCGGTAGGCGGTCATCTTACGAAGGTTAAATCCTTCACCTACTGTCTTCGGCCTTGTATAAATTAACACATATATTAATAAGTGTCAACTATTTAATTGATTAGAACTTTGCAACGCTCATACGTACGCCGGGGCCCATTGTTGTTGTCAATGTAGCTGACTTAATGTACTGACCCTTTAATGCAGCGGGCTTAGCCTTTAAGATAGCATCCATAAGTGCATTGTAGTTCTGTGTAAGCTGTTCTTCTGTGAAAGAAGCCTTACCTACGGGAACGTGGATGATGTTAGCCTTATCAAGACGGTATTCAATCTTACCAGCCTTAATATCGTTAACAGCCTTTGTAACGTCCATTGTTACTGTACCGGCCTTGGGGTTGGGCATTAATCCCTTAGGTCCCAAAACTTTACCAAGACGTCCAACAACGCCCATCATATCAGGTGTTGCTACAACAACGTCGAAATCAAGCCATCCTTCGTTCTGAATCTTGGGAATAAGTTCGTCTCCGCCTGCGTAATCTGCACCGGCTGCCAAAGCTTCGTCAACCTTGGGTCCTTTAGCGAAAACCAAAACCTTAACGGTCTTACCTGTTCCGTTGGGAAGAACAACTGCGCCACGGATCTGCTGTTCAGCATGACGTCCGTCACAACCTGTTCTTAAATGTAATTCAACTGTTTCATCAAACTTAGCAGTAGCTGTCTTCTTAACTAAAGCGATTGCTTCAGCTGTCTCATAATACTGAGAACGATCTACGAGCTTAGCTGCTTCAACATATTTCTTACCATGTTTCATTTTAAATATCCTCCTAAGCTCTTATTATTCTTCTACTGTTACGCCCATGCTTCTGCATGTTCCTGCGATCATGCTCATAGCTGCTTCAAGGCTTGCTGCGTTAAGATCTTTCATCTTGATTTCAGCAATTTCTTTAAGCTTAGCCTTTGAAATCTGAGCTACCTTTGTCTTGTTGGGAACGCCTGAACCTGATTTAATGTTACAAGCCTTCTTGATAAGTACTGCTGCAGGGGGAGTCTTTGTGATGAAACTAAAGCTTCTGTCTGCATATACTGTGATGATAACGGGCACGATTGTGTCGCCCATGTCTGCTGTCTTAGCATTGAACTGCTTTGTAAACTCAACGATGTTTACACCGTGCTGACCAAGTGCAGGTCCAACAGGGGGAGCAGGTGTTGCTTTGCCGGCAGCGATCTGTAATTTGATATAACCTTCTACTTTCTTTGCCATTTGGCACCTCCTAATATTTATGTGGTTAGGCGCGTCTTTTATCCGGGGAATCCGGAGACACTCCCACGTTAGTGGTTCTATATTTAAAGCCTAGGCTATAAATATCTTAATTAGTTCATTGCGCGAACTTCGGCGAAACTGATTTCAACAGGTGTTTCACGTCCGAAGAGCTCAACATTGATTGTTGCTGTCTGCTTGTTGTAATCCATACGTGTAACAACACCGACTGTGTCTTTCCAAACACCTGCAACAACAGCGATTGTGTCGCCTTCTTTAAAGTCAACAGAAACATTCTCCATACGAATGCCCAAGGGCTTCATCTCTGCTTCGGTAAGAGGAACCGGCTTGGATCCGGGACCAACGAAACCTGTAACACCACGAGTATTTCTAACGATATACCATGTGTCGTCGTTCATGATCATCTTTACCAAAACATATCCGGGGAACATTTTCTTCTGTGAAGTCTTGCGTACGCCATCCTTCATTTCAACTACGTCCTGAAGAGGAACTCTTACTTCAAGGATTTCGTTTTCAAGGTGACGGTTAGCAATAGTTTTTTCAAGTGTAACCTTCACTTTGTTTTCATATCCGGAATAGGTATGTGCTACATACCAGTTAGCTTCTGCCATAGATTGCCTCCACTTTACTGTGTGATAAAGTTAATACCGTACTGAATAAGGAAATCGAATACGGTAATAAGGATTCCTACTACGATAGCAATTGCCGTAACAGCAACAGACTGTCTGAATACAGATTCTTTGGAAGGCCAAACAATCTTCTTGAATTCAACTGAAACTGTTTTAAAAAATCCGGGTTTATTCTCTTTCTTATTGGAATCTGCCATGATAAGCTCCTTCTCTTTGTACGGATCGGATTATTTTGTTTCTTTGTGTAATGTGTGCTTCTTGCAGAATCTGCAGTATTTCTTTGTTTCCATACGATCAGGATGTGTCTTCTTATCCTTGGTAGTATTGTAGTTACGCTGTTTGCATTCTGTACATGCCAATGTAATCTTTGTACGCATAAAATTGTCCCTCCGCGTATATATAATCTAAAAATTTTAACATAAAAAAAAGAGCCTAAAATCTCTTTGCTCGATTACTTTACCATATCGCCCCTGCTTCGTCAAGGGGAATTTTGGATTTTTTTATCGCGCATAAAGATTAATAAAACTATGAGCATTATAACTCCCGCGAGGGAGAATAGTCTACCTTCTTTATAAAGGGAAGGCTCGTATTTAAATTCGATGGTTGATTCGCCCTCCGGGGCAAGGACTGCCATAAAGCCATAGTCTACTTTATTAATAGTAGTTTCTTTTCCGTTTATGTAAGCGCTAAAGCCTTTTTCATA
>JAEEXG010000007.1 GCA_016291405.1 Lachnospiraceae bacterium | reverse complement strand
CATGTGTTAAGCACGCCGCCAGCGTTCATCCTGAGCCAGGATCAAACTCTCGTATTAAAGTTTGTTCTGTTCAAGATTAACTTTGGCTAATCTTTCCCGTTTACTGTTTCTTGGGTAGTTTGTTTTTAGTCTGTTCTTTCAGACTCTCTGAAATTCTCAAAGATTTTCAGGGTTGCATTGTTGTTCGATTGTCAATGTTCTGTGTTGCTCTCTCTTAGCGGCAACGTTGATATATTAGCACACGACGCAGCCTTCGTCAAGAGAAATTTTTCAACTTTATAAATCTTTTTTTCTCAGTATTTATAAGGTTACCGCGCTCTTCGCGGTGATTAATAATTTAGCATGAAGGAAGGCCTTTGTCAACGGATTTTGAGAGTTTTTTTAGGTATTTTTTTGGCCTTCAAGATGATGGGTTTCTTCCTATTATATATACAATATATAGACTCTCTTTCTGCTATCTTTTTTCCCATTTCCGTTTTCTTTTTTTATATAGGAAGGAATCCGTTTTCATAGTCTATAAACAACAAAAAAAGGATTGGTTTTAACCAATCCTTTTGCTAACGGAGAAAGAGGGATTTGAACCCTCGCGCCGGTTGCCCGACCTACACCCTTAGCAGGGGCGCCTCTTCGGCCTCTTGAGTATTTCTCCAAAAGACTGAACTCCTCTACCAACGATTAAGTTCATTCGTTTTTCAACGCAAGGTTTATTATATCCAAGGGGTAATGGTTTGTCAACAATAAAGTCGGCTAATCTTGCCTATGAATTGGCATTTAAAACCGCCTGGATTCTTTCTTTAACCAAAGCCGCTATTTCAAGTGAAGACATGTCTTTATAGTCTTCATAATACAGGGGCTCTAAATAGAACACTTTTACAGTTACTTTCTTAATTGAGTTTTTATCAAAGGGTACAAACGAATCAACAATTGCGCAAGGGACAATGGGCGCTTTAGCCTTCATTGCACTTTTAAAGCTTCCGCCCTTCATATCATTCATTTGATTTCCTTTTTTGCTTCTGGTTCCTTCCGCAAATATAAGGAAGTTTTCTCCGTTAGATACTCTTTCAACCATTTCATCGATTACCTTAACGGATTTTCTTAAATCTCTTCTGTCAATGGAGAGAGAATGAAGTGATCCCATTACCTGCTTTAACAATATGATATTACTAACTTCAGCCTTTGCCACAAATGCAAAGGGTCTGGGAGATGAATCAATAAATGCCAAAACATCGTATAATCCTTGGTGATTTGGAAAGAACACAAACCCGTCTTTTTCAGGTATATTTTCTACTCCGTGAGCTTCTATAATTACCCGGCCTTTTCTGTTAGCCATTTTACAAAGCTTTCGAAGATAATTATACGACCTTTCCAAGCTCCAATTATGCTTTCCCATATAGGCTAACTTAATTAAATAAAAAGGAACACCAAGTATGCACCTTATTACCATTAATGCTATTCTCATTAAACTACGTGCTCCTTTATACTTCTTTCATTACCGTATCGTACAAATTGTTTCCTAAAGAATCAATTACAACGATAACAGGGAAATCTTTTACGATAAGCTTTCTGATTGCTTCTGTTCCAAGATCTTCATAAGCTACTACATCAGAAGAAACTATTGCCTTTGATAGTAAAGCTCCGGCTCCTCCCACTGCAGCAAAATAAACAGCCTTGTTTCTCACAATGGCTTCTTTTACTGCTTCGGTTCTTTTGCCTTTTCCGATCATGCACCTTAATCCCATGTCCAAAAGTCTGGGAGTATATTTATCCATTCTTCCGGCTGTGGTGGGACCTGCAGATCCGATGGGACGGCCTTCTCTTGCAGGGCTTGGGCCCATATAGTAAATTGTAGTTCCTTCTATATTAATAGGAAGACTTTTATTATCGTTAAGTGCTTCATCCATTCTTTTATGGGCAGCATCTCTTGCGGTATACATTTCACCGCTTAAATAAACATAGTCTCCTGCTTTTAAACTTTCTGCATCTTCCTTACTTAAAGGAAGTGTTAAATGTTTTTCCATTTTATCTCCTACAAAGTTCTTGTCACATGTCTGTTTACATGACAGCATATATTTACGGCTACAGGCATTCCCGCAATATGAGTGGGATAAGTTTCTACACTTACGGAAAGTGCGGTAACTTTTCCTCCAAGACCACCGGGGCCGATTCCAAGATTATTTATTTTTTCTAAGAGCTCTTCTTCCAAATCTTTTACGTAGGCAATCTCAGAGTGTTTTCCAATGGGGCGAAGCAATGCTTTCTTTGCAAGCAAAGCGCACTTTTCAAAAGTTCCGCCGATTCCCACACCCAAAACCATGGGAGGGCAAGCATTGGGTCCCGCATCTTTAACTGCTGATAAAACTGCTGCCTTTACGCCTTCAATTCCTTCGGCTGGTTTTAACATATAAATCTTACTCATGTTTTCACTGCCAAATCCTTTTGGAGCTACAGTTATTTCCACATTTTCACCTTCAACCATTTCGTAATGAATGACCGCAGGCGTATTATCTTTTGTGTTTTCTCTTATAATTGGATCGTTTACAACAGACTTTCTTAAAAAGCCTTCCGTATATCCCTCTTTGACGCCTTCATTTACTGCATCAGTTACATTTCCGCCTACAAGATGAACGTCCTGTCCGATTTTTACAAACACAACAGCCATTCCCGTATCCTGACAAATGGGAATCATATCTTCTTTTGCAATCTTTAAATTTTCTTCAAGCTGAGAAAGTATCTTCTTTCCGATTTCTGATTCTTCTCTTTTTTTAGAATCCTTTATGGCTTCATTCATATCCGGTGAAAGAAAATGGTTTGCCTCAATACACATTTCCTTTACAGCCTGAGTGATTTTTTCAACGTTTAATTCTCTCATGTGGGCTCTCCTAACTCGTTTTATAATAACACACTTTTAAGAGCGTGGTATACTTTTAGTGAGGTGAATAAAATGAAAAAAATATTAACAACCATACTTTTAATATCTTTACTTGTTTTTTCTTCATGCGGTAATAAAACTATAAGCACTGAATCCTCAAATACTTCCACGGTTTCTTTAAGCGTTGAAGAAGAAACTGTTAAGGAAGAAACTGCTTCGTCAGATGAATTAAATAGCGAAACTTCCGTTGAAGAAGTCGTTGAAGAAAATATCGATTCTGAAGAAACAGATGCCTCAAAGCTTCCTTCTTTATCTGTTTTAGGAAGCGAAATTGTAAATTCAAATGGTGAAACCGTTGTTTTAAAAGGTTTAAGCACCCATGGTATAGCATGGTTTCCTTCATATATAAATGAAGATTTCTTTCATGAATTAAAAGATAAGTGGAATTGCTCTGTTGTAAGAATCGCTATGTACACAGATGAATATGGCGGATATTGCAGTGGAGGAAATAAAGACGATTTATTAAAGCTTGTTGATGACGGAGTAAACTTTGCTACCGATTCAGGACTATATGTTATTGTGGATTGGCACATCTTAAATGATGCAAATCCCAATATTCACATTGAAGAAGCAAAGGAATTCTTTAAAACAGTTTCTTTAAAATATAAAGACTACACAAACGTAATTTATGAAATCTGTAATGAGCCAAACGGAAATACCACATGGAATGATATAAAGGAATATGCAAATACCATTATCCCTATAATCAGAGAAAATGATGATTCTTCTATTATTATAGTGGGAACGCCAAACTGGTCTCAGGTTGTAACTGCTGCCAAAAACGATCCTCTTTCAGATTACGATAATATAATGTATGCTCTTCACTTTTATGCGGATACTCACAGAGATTCTTTAAGAAATACTTTGGAAGATGCGGTTTCTAACGGAGTGCCTGTTTTTGTTACGGAGTATGGTATCTGTGATGCATCGGGAAACGGTGCCGTTAATGAAGATGAATCAAGAAAGTGGATGGAACTATTGGATAAATACAATGTAAGTTCTGTTACATGGAATATTTCTAATAAAGATGAAACCAGTGCAATATTTAAACCTTCATGCACAAAAAATTCCGGATTCACCTATGATGATTTAAGCGAATCCGGAAAATGGGTTTTAAATAATTTGGGTGGGTCTTTGGACTAATTGTTTTTTTGATTTACAAAAGCTTTGTGGTCCACTTTCCCGCATCCCATATGTCTGTAGCTATATCTTCATAAAATTCGGGCTCATGACATACCATTAAGATGCTACCCTTGTAAGCTTTCAAAGCTCTTTTTAATTCTTCTTTTGCTTCAACATCCAAATGGTTTGTAGGTTCGTCTAAAAGAAGAATGTTGCTTTCACGGTTGATTAATTTACAAAGTCTTACTTTTGCCTGCTCACCACCGCTTAATACTTTTACAAGTGACTCAATATGCTTTGTGGTAAGACCGCATTTTGCAAGAGCTGATCTTACTTCGTACTGAGAAAAACCGGGAAACTCATTCCAGATTTCTTCGATGCAGGTGGTTGAAATGTTTTGATCCATTTCCTGCTCAAAATATCCGATGCTTAAATAATCTCCAAGCTCCACTTCTCCGCTTAAAGGTTTAATCAAACCTAAAATGCTTTTTAAAAGAGTGGTTTTTCCGATTCCGTTTGCACCCTTAATAACTATCTTTTGTCCTCTTTCCATAGATAAAGAAAGTGGTGTGGATAAGGGTTCTTCGTATCCTATTACCAAATCTTTCGTTGTAAAAATATATCTTCCGGGAGTCCTTGCTTCTTTAAAGTTAAACTCAGGCTTTGGCTTTTCTCCCGCAAGTTCGATAATATCCATCTTATCAAGTTTCTTTTGTCTGGACATTGCCATATTTCTAGTAGCAACTCTTGCCTTGTTTCTAGCAACAAAATCCTTTAATTCCGCAATTTCTTTTTGCTGCTTATTATATGCGGCTTCAAGCTGAGACTTTTTCATCTCGTAGCTTTCCAAAAACTTATCGTAGTTACCTACATATCTGTTTAGCTCTCTGTTGTCCATGTGATAAATAAGATTTACCACGCTGTTTAAGAAAGGTATGTCATGAGATATTAAGATAAAAGCATTTTCATATTCGTTAAGATATCTTTTTAACCAATCAATATGCTCTTTATCAAGATAGTTTGTAGGCTCATCAAGCAAAAGAATATCAGGCTTTTGAAGTAAAAGCTTTGCCAAAAGCACTTTTGTTCTCTGACCTCCGCTTAAAGCAGTTACATCTTTATCAAGGCCTAACTCAATAAGGCCAAGTGCTCTTGCCACTTCTTCAACCTTTGTATCAATCATGTAGAAATCATGAGAATCCAAAAGTTCCTGGATAGTGCCAAGCTCTTCCATGTAGTCTTCAAGCTCTTTTTCGCTTGCGTCCCCCATCTTGTCACAAATCTCATTCATTCGTTTTTCCATATCAAAAAGAAAATCGAAGGCTGATTTCAAAACGTCTTCGATCGTCATTCCTTTTTGTAAAACTGTGTGCTGGTCTAAATATCCAACCTGAATGTTTTTTGCCCACTCGATTTTACCTTCATCGGGCATTAACTTATTTGTGATGATATTCATAAAGGTGGACTTACCTTCGCCGTTGGCGCCGATAAGTCCAATATGTTCACCTTTTAAAAGTCTGAATGATACATTCTCAAAAATAGCTCTGTCACCAAAACCGTGTGTCAGATTTTCGACACTTAAAATACTCATGCAATCTCCTCTTTAGGGGGCATCTTCGCATAGAGGACCTTTAATACTATAGGCGTCAATATGGAAGAAGAAATAATTAATAAAATTACGGATGTAAAATAAACAGGGCTTAAAAGTCCCACCGCAAGTCCCTTTTGAGCTACGATCAATGCAACTTCGCCTCTTGTCATCATTCCGACACCAATCTTAAGAGAGTCTGCCCAGCTAAACTTACAACATTTTGCCACAAGTCCGCATCCAATAATCTTACAAGCAAGACCTACAAGCACAAATCCTAAAGAGAATAGTAAAACAGAAGCATTAAGATCGCTTATATCTGTCTTTAAACCGATACTTGCAAAGAAAATGGGGCCAAAAAGCATGTAGGAATTAATATCCATCTTTTCTGAAATATATTCTGAATCTCTTAAGTTACAAAGAATAATACCTGCAACATAAGCACCGGTAATATCTGCAATTCCAAAATACTTTTCTGCTACATATGCCATGGCAAGGCAAAGAGCAAGTCCCATGATTGGGATTCTTCTTGTGTGAGGATATCTTGAATCCAAAACCTTAAATATCTTATAGATTACAAATCCTACACCTATAGCAAATACAAAGAAAAGTGCTGTAGATAAAATAACCGATCCTGCATTAGAGCTTGCATCCTTAAGTCCGATAACTACAGTAAGTACAATAATACCGATAACATCATCGATAATGGCGGCACTTAAAATAGTGGTTCCGATGAGTCCTTTTAATTTACCCATTTCTCTTAATGCCTGAACCGTAATACTTACGCTTGTTGCAGTTAAAATTACACCGATGAACACTGCCTTAAAGAAATCCGTTGTTCCAACCGCACTCCATCCATAGAACATAGAATAAAGCACAGTTCCACCTGCAAGGGGCACAAAGACACCCGCACATGCAATAAGTGTTGCTTTGAAACCAGTTTTAATTAAATCATGGAGATTTGTCTCAAGACCGGCACTAAACATCAAAAGAATAACACCGATTTCAGCCATTTGGCTTATGAAATCCGTTAAATTAACAAATCCCAAAACAGAGGGCCCTATTAAAAGGCCCGCTATTATTTCGCCAACGACCTGCGGTGCTTTTAACTTTCTTGCCACTATGCCGAATAATTTTGCAAAAATAACTATAATCGCTAAATCTTTAAAAACCAAATATGATTCCATACTCGCTCCATCTATACTTAAAAATCTTTAACATAATCCACAAGTATGAATTGTATCATCTTTTAAAAGTTTTTCAAGCAAATAAGAACTTTTCTATTTTCTTAACTTCTTTAAATGCTTGTCTTCCTTCATTTTGTTAAATCTGGCTACGATATTTTGAGCTTCTTCCTCATCAATTCGTTTTCTTGTCTTAACTGCAAAATATCTGCCGGAATCGGTTTTTCTTACTCGGATTTTTGTTTTTATATATCCGTGTTCCTCGCAAAAAGAAACCCCGATGAAATATTTACCTGTGGGTGAGAATAACTTAGTAAGCTTCTTTGAATTTTTATCGCAAAGATAACAGCTTGTGTTTTTAATCTCCTTATCGGAAATCATAGCTTCTTTGGAAGAAAATGTTCTGGTGATGTATTTATCATAATCTCCAAAAAACTTACGGACTTCATGCTGTTTATCCTTTGGTGGTATAAAGTTATCATACGAATAATGAATTAACGTTTCTTCTTTATTTATTAAAGAAAAGACTTTTGCCGTATAATAGGCATCACTGAATGCTCTGTGGAAAGGAATGTCTTTTTCAATTTTCAAAAAATCTACCGCTGTTTCCAAAGCACGTCTTTCTTTTTCTTCATCATACTCAAGGGCGAAAAGTTTTTGAGCATCATAAAAAGGAAGGGGTCCGTCCATAAAGGGCCTGAATCCGTAGAAAGTCATGTTTCTTTGAAGTTCGTTTAAATCAAGAGGTCCCCAGGTTACAAAGCAATAATCTTCTCCGCACCATTCAAGGAAGTTTTCCATTACTTCCTCAAATGGATGCTCATGCTTAAGCTCTGCCATTTTTAAATGCACCAATTTTCCCGTCATATAGTGCATAGTCTTATAGACCTGAGGTTTTATGAGCGCACTAAATTCATCAATCATCACTTTCTGATCATTTAACTTTACGGCGCCTATTTCAATTATTTCAAAAGGAATGGCAGGATTAGTGCCTGAAACGGTACTTGATTGATTCCATTCCAAATCAAAAACTATATAATTCATTTAGTTCTCCAATTACTTTATATGCTATAATTGTAGTTATATTTATACCATCTTGTCAAATATATATAAGAAGGTAGACCTACTAAGGAGGACAGATAATGCGTTTTCATCAAGGATGTTGGGTGAAAAGAAAAGGGGTTGAACTTTTTTCTCCGAAAGAAGTTCATTTCTTTGATGTAAAAGATAATATCTTAAGTGTTTGTGCACCCACAATACCAATCAGATCAAGGGGCGATGTGCTTGAAGGAATCAATCTTACGATTTGCTTTTCTTCTCCTGCTCCGGAAGTAATCAGAGTGCAAACAAAGCACCACTTGGGCGTTACTCATATGGGCCCGGATTTTGAACTAAATCTTCCTAAGAAATCTTGTCTTAATATTGAAGAAAAGGAAGACAAATTCATTCTAAAGAGCGGTTCTCTTTCTTTGGAAGTAACAAAGAATCCGTTCTCTTTGATTTATAAGAGAAACAATGAAATTATTACTAAAAGCATTAACGATCTTGCCTGTGTAAAGGAAGATTGGCATGGTTACTATTATGATAGTGACGGAGATACCAAAAATACTTACATGACCCAGAGTTTATCTCTTGCAGTGGATGAACTTGTTTATGGTCTTGGCGAAAGATTTACTTCTTTTACAAAGAACGGACAAAACGTTGAAATCTGGAATGAAGATGGTGGCACAAATACCGAGTTTTCTTATAAGAACATTCCTTTTTATATCACTAATCGCGGATACGGCGTTTTGGTTAATCATCCCGAAAAGGTTTCTTTTGAAGTTGCCAGCGAATTTGTGACAAAAGTTAATTTCACCGTTGAAGGAAACGAGCTTGATTACTTCCTTATAAACGGTCCTTCCATGAAAGAAGTTTTAATGCGATACACCGATTTATCCGGTAAGCCTGCACTTCCCGCACCTTGGACTTTCGGACTTTGGCTTTCAACTTCTTTTACCACAAACTACGATGAAAAAACTGTTATGAGTTTTGTGGACGGAATGTTTGAAAGAGGAATTCCTTTAAGAGTTTTCCATTTTGACTGCTACTGGATGAAAGAATTCCATTGGAGTAGCTTTATCTGGGATGACAGAGTTTTCCCCGATCCCGTCGGAATGTTAAAAAGAATGAAGGCTAAAGGCTTAAATATCTGCGTTTGGATTAATCCTTACATCGGTCAGGAATCACCTTTGTTTAAAGAAGGTGTTGATGGCGGTTTCTTTGTAAAAAGAAAGAACGGTGATGTATGGCAATGGGATATGTGGCAGGCAGGTATGGCACTTGTAGATTTCACAAACCCCGCAGCTTGCAAATGGTTTAAGTCAAAACTTGCCGCTTTACTTGATATGGGAGTTGATTGCTTTAAAACAGACTTTGGCGAAAGAATCCCTACTGATGTGGTTTACTTTGACGGCTCCGATGCAAATAAGATGCATAACTATTACACATATCTTTACAATAAGTGTGTATATGAACTTTTGGAAGAAAAGCGCGGAAAAGGCGAAGCTGTTTTATTTGCAAGAAGCGCAACCGTAGGTGGTCAGAAGTTCCCTGTTCACTGGGGCGGAGATTGCTGGTCTGACTATGAATCTATGGAAGAATCTTTACGTGGCGGACTTTCATTACTTATGTCCGGTTTTGGATTCTGGAGTCACGATATCGGAGGATTTGAAGCAACTTCTACTCCCGATGTATACAAACGTTGGGCTGCATTCGGACTTTTATCATCTCATTCAAGATTACACGGAAGCTCTTCTTACAGAGTACCGTGGGCATATGATGAAGAAGCGGTTGATGTTGTAAGAAAGTTCACTAAACTTAAAGCTTCATTAATGCCTTATCTTTATAAGACTGCAGTAGATGCACATACTTTAGGAATTCCTACCATGAGAAGCATGGTTATGGAATTTACTGAAGATAGATGCACTCACCATTTGGATAAGCAGTATATGCTCGGTGATTCATTACTTGTTGCTCCAATCTTTAATGATGAAAGCATCGGTAACTTCTATCTTCCTGCCGGAAAGTGGACTAACCTCTTTACAAACGAAACATATGAAGGAGGAAAATGGTATTCTCAAAAATTTGACTACCTTTCAATTCCTTTATTTGTAAAAGAAAATTCTATTGTTGTCTTTGGTGAGCACGATGACAAGCCGGATTATGATTACGAAGTAAATCCTACAGTTAAGATTTATGAAATTAAAGACGGCGCTACAATAAAGACAGAGATTTATAATCAGAAGGGTAAAGAAGCTGTTAAGATTGAAGCTACAAGAAAAGGAAATGTTGTTACAGTCTCATCTTCTTCTAAACTTAAAAATGTAGAGATTATAAGTTCTGAAAAAGATTTAACTCTTACAATCAAATAATTGAAATAAAAGATAAGAAGGTTTGATTACTCAAACCTTCTTTTTTTTAATCTAAATGAAATACTGTTTTTAAATCTACCGACACGGGACTGTTATCGGGATTTGTTTCCATAATGGGTGCCATGAAGTCCCACCATTTTCTGTTTATGGCGGTGTCTGCTCCTTTCGCCCAAAGTTCTTCGTCTTCAATTTCTATATAACCAAAAAGTGTAAGGGTTTCTTTGTCCAAAAAGATGGTGTAATTTTTTCCGCCATGTTCATGGATCATATCCTGCATTTCCGGCCAGAGTTCGTTGTGTCTTTTTTCATATTCCTCTTCCATTCCCGGATACAATTTCATTTTAAAACCTTTGATCATTTTAGCCTCCCTAAAAGTAATATAGTATCGCAAATATCTCATTGTTTTTTGTGCGAAAATGCAAAAATGGCTCTGTGTTCGTTTTTCATGATTCTCATGCCTATAATCATACATTTTCAGCTATAAAAAAAGAAGCCAGAGGCTTCTTTTAAAAACGTTCCCGACGGGAATCGAACCCATAGCTAGCGCTTAGGAGGCGCTTGTTTTATCCGTTAAACTACGAGAACAAATTTCAAATGGCTGAAAAGATTCAACCATTTGATTTTACATTACTTTAACGGATAATTCAACTGTCCTTGAAGCCAAATCGTTCCTTTAAATCTTCTTCCAACTGCAGGTTCACCAAAGAGGTCTTCCTTGTTTATGCACACATCAATATGCATACCGTTACAAGAAATTGACATCTGATAAACCATCTCTCCTGTAACCGTATTTTTAACTTCAGTGAATTCTTCGATTTCACCCATGACCGAATACAAATCGCATTCCACACCGTAAGGCATAAAATATGTATCGACTATAGTATAGAGGTCATCTTCTTTTATTCTTCTTGATAAAGTAGAATAAACATCGATATCGTCAATTGTCAAAGACTCGATTGCTTTCTCATCACCCTGGCGGGCTGCTTCGATAAGCTTATCGCGATTCTTTTTTTTCTTTCCGCCTTTTTGCTTTGCCAAAACATCCTTGGCAAGGGGCATCATAATTGTTCCCTTATCGGAAAGAGCTGAAAAAGAAACCGAAATACCGTTTAAAGAATCATTCTTTGAAAGTGATTCTTTCATGTAATCTATTCTGTTAATTAAATAATAGATAATGGTTACTCCGATTTTGTTGTCTTCACAGATTCCCGAAAAGGCAACTCGGCTTGCCTGCCTGTCAACGCTGGATTTTGAGTTTGTGCTTATCATACTTGGTTCAAAACAAGGAAAAGCATATTCCCAAACAAACTCATCATTTGAATCAATGTCTCCGCAAACTACCAGCCCCATATTATTTCCGACTTTGAAGTATTTATCTCCGTAAACTACGTCGTCTTTATATAGGTTGTAATAGGAGGCAACCGGATTTTCCAAAGCCTTCTTTATTAAATTATTAAACTCTTCTCTTGTTTTAATCTTTGAGAAGCCTATGGCACGCAAAAATCTATGCACGTCTAATCTCCGTATTTATTTCAATACTTTCTTTCCACCCATGTAAGGCCATAATACTTCGGGAATCGTAACCGAACCATCAGCCTGCAAGTGGTTTTCCAAGAATGCAATCAACATTCTGGGAGGAGCAACAACTGTGTTGTTTAAAGTATGAGCAAAATACTTATTTCCATCTTTATCTTTTACTCTGATCTTTAATCTTCTTGCCTGAGCATCTCCTAAGTTAGAACATGAACCAACTTCAAAGTACTTCTTCTGTCTGGGTGACCATGCTTCAACGTCATAAGACTTAACCTTAAGATCTGCCAAATCGCCTGAACAACATTCAATAGTACGTACAGGAATTTCCATTGATCTGAAAAGATCAACCGTATTCTGCCATAACTTATCAAACCACATGGGTGATTCTTCAGGTCTGCATACTACTATCATTTCCTGCTTTTCAAACTGGTGAATACGATAAACGCCTCTTTCTTCAATACCGTGAGCACCTTTTTCTTTTCTGAAACAAGGTGAATAGCTGGTAAGAGTTAAAGGTAATTTTTCTTCAGGTGTAATGGTGTCGATAAATTTACCAATCATTGAGTGTTCGCTTGTACCGATAAGGTAAAGGTCTTCGCCTTCAATCTTATACATCATTGCATCCATTTCAGCAAAACTCATAACACCGGTAACAACATTTGATCTGATCATGAAAGGGGGAACACAATAAGTAAATCCTCTGTCAATCATGAAATCTCTTGCATAAGAAATAACTGCGGAATGAAGTCTTGCGATATCGCCCATAAGATAATAGAAACCGTTACCTGCTACCTTACCTGCGGCATCGATATCAATTCCGTTAAACTTTTCCATTATTTCTGTATGATAAGGAATTTCAAAATCGGGAACTACGGGTTCACCGTATCTCTTTATTTCTACATTTTCGCTGTCATCTTTACCAATGGGAACGCTAGGGTCGATTATGTTAGGAATTACCATCATAATCTTTGTTGTCTTTTCTTCGCATTCCTTCTGTTTTTCTTCTAACTTTGTAAGAAGATCTGCTTTTTCAGCAACTGCTTTTTTAATCTGTTCAGCTTCTTCTTTCTTACCCTGAGCCATCAATGCTCCGATTTCTTTTGAAAGCTTGTTCTTTTCGGCCTTTATATTATCGGCTTCCTGCTGAGCCTTTCTTCTTTCTTCATCCAAAACAATAACTTCGTCTACAAGGGGAAGCTTATCGTCCTGAAACTTCTTCCGGATATTTTCTTTTACTACTTCCGGATTTTCTCTTAAGAACTTGA
Source organism: Lachnospiraceae bacterium (assembly GCA_016291405.1). Lineage (GTDB taxonomy): Bacteria > Bacillota > Clostridia > Lachnospirales > Lachnospiraceae > UBA1258. The sequence goes on along the minus strand of JAEEXG010000007.1, from coordinate 62,489 downwards.
TGTCTATCATGATATAGACTCCTTTCAATAGCATTTATCTTATAGTAATACTTTTTCAATATAAACGTTCTTTATTTCAACAAGATCGCAAATCCTGTCTTCTTCAAGCATTTCACCCTTTGCGTTTTTGATAATTCTCAAAACAGGTCTTTCCGGGAATTGCTTGTTTTGCTTAATGACGATTCCCATCTCGTTAGTATTTAATACTACCACAGTTCCTGCAGGATAAACAGCAGTAAAATCTAAAAGTGTATTTACAACATCTTCATCGTATAAAACACCTTTAGATACTTTCATGTATTCTACTGCTTCATATACTCTTGCACGTTTGCACCCTATTCCGCATATCATTTCATCAAAAGCATCACAAATCTGTAAAATCTCTGCTTCAGGTTCGAATTCTCTTACATGCAAAGGATAACCACTTCCGTCAAGACGTTCGTGGTGCTGTAAAATCATATTTTTAGCGCTTTTAGAAATCCATTCTTCTCTTTCCAAAGCAGAATAAGCATAAGCGGGATGTTTGTGATATTCGATTATCTTCTTTTCATCCATTTCACTTATTATCTGATTGGAATAATCAAAATCCAAGTATCTTAATCCGATATCATGGAAAAGACATGCCACTCCAAGATCGTGGATTCTTGTTTTATCAATTTTTCTCTTAATTGCAATCAAAACTGCTAAAGAGCATACACTTATTGAGTGCTCGTAAATATCCGCACTTCTTTCTTGAATATCATATATCTGCTCAACCAAAGCATCGTTTTCCAAAATATTTGAAATGATGCTGTCTGCAGTTTTTGTAAGTTCTTCAAGCTCAGAGTTATCGTTATAGATATGTCTCTCCAATACAGATCTAACTTTTTCTCTGAAAATATCTTCTACGTCTTCACGCAATATAACTACTTGCTCAGGACTAAGTCTGTCATCTTCGATGAACACTTCCGTAATCCCAAGCTGAATAATCTTTGGTATGTATTCCGGTTTTAAGATTGTTCCCGCAGCAAGCAATTCCTGATAATTAGAAGTCATTATCGGTCTTGCAAGCTTTTCATTACCTACAATATCCTCTAATTTGCATAGTTTCATGTGTTTTATCCCCTATATATCACATTACTTTTGCATTGCCATATTTAATGCTTTTTGTTCCTCGTCTCCAAGAGGTAAATTGCACATTCCGGCTTTTATTTCTTTTGAATATGTGTAGCAGCCATCCGTTCCATGTACGGAATTAATCACGAAACCATTATCCTTTTCATCGAGAAGCACTAGTGAAAAGCTTAACTTTCCACCCATCTGTGCGAATGCATCGTACTTTATTAAGCCAACCTTTTGGAAGGTGTTCTCCATTCTTTTATAAAGTACTCGGATATCTTTTCTATTGGTCTCAGCCAACTGTCTGATGGTTGCATTTTCGTTAAACAGACTTCCGATTTCTTTTTCAAGGCTCTTCCCATCTCTGCCTTGAGAAAATCTGTTATAACGCTTTTTTAACTTACTTAATTCTATAATCTGTACTATACATATTATAAGTAATATGAATAATACTCCGGCTAACGCTAGGAGCACTATCCCAATGTCCCAGCTGCCCATTCCTAAGTCTGATAAAATCTTGCTGTTCATATTTCCCCCTACTTTATTCTTGCTATTAAACGATCAAGTTCTTCATTGGTATAAAACTCAATTTCAATTTTACCTGAACCGTCGCCTTTTCCGGAAATCTGAACTTTAGTGCCAAGATTTTGTTTAAGCTTTTCTGCTATGTCTTGATAGAAAATATCAAGTTCCTTATTAACTACAGGCTTTTCCTTTGCAGGCTTTCCATAATTCTTTACAAGCTTTTCAACATCTCTTACAGAAAGATTTTCTGCGATAATCTTATCAGCAACTTCATCCTGTACTGCCGAATCTTCTATAGAAAGAAGTGTTCTTGCATGTCCTTCGGAAAGCTTTCCTTTAATAACTAAATCCTGGACTTTTTTGCTTAACTTAAGCAATCTCATTGAGTTGGTTATTGTTGATCTGCTCTTAGATACTTTAACTGCAACTTCTTCCTGCTTAAGATCAAAATCCGTCATCAGCTTTTTATAAGCCATTGCTTCTTCAATAGGATTTAAATCTTTTCTCTGTAAGTTTTCTATCAAAGAAATCTCAACAATTTCCTGCTCGGAATAATTACGGATAATAACAGGAACTTCTTTTAATCCTGCAAGTCTGGCAGCTCGCCATCTTCTTTCACCTGCTATAATCTCATAATGATCTTTCCTATCCTGAACCAGAATCGGTTGAATCAATCCGTGCTGTTTAATGGAATCTGAAAGTTCTTCAAGTGCTTCTTTTTCAAATTCTTTACGAGGCTGATCTCTGTTAGGCTCAATCTGCGTAATCTTTACAATTGTTTCTGTAGCTTTTCCGTCGCTTTTTTCAATTTCCTGCTGTACAATTTTGTCTTCCTGGATAGCGGGTATTGCTTTTGGAATCATTGCATCCAGGCCTTTTCCCAAACCTCTGGCTGCCATATGAGCCTACCTCCTATTTTTAACTACTTCGTCAGCAAGTGCTGCATAAGCTTCTGCTCCGGCAGATTTGGGATCATACTGATTAATAGGCATTCCAAAACTGGGTGCTTCCGCAAGTCTGACATTTCTTGGAATCAATGTTTTAAATATTTTCTGCTGTAAAACGCTTTTAACGTTATCAACAACCTGATTTGAAAGGTTTGTTCTTGAATCGTACATAGTGAAAACAACACCTTCCATATCCAAATCAGGATTCAATCTTTCTTTTACAAGATTTACTGTATGAATCAATTGGCTTAAACCTTCCAATGCGTAATATTCACACTGAATAGGAACCAAAACTGTATCTGCTGTTGTCATAGCATTTACAGTTAACATACTAAGTGAAGGAGGACAGTCAATCATGATAAAATCATAATCTTCTCTGATCCAATCAATTTCTCTTTTTAAAATGAATTCTCTTTTGTCAGCGTCGATTAATTCTATTTCTACGGCTGCCAAGTTAACATTAGAAGGAATAATTGAAACACCGGATTTTTTATCTTTAATGATGCAATCCTGAACTGAGCATTCACCTAAAAGTAATTCATAGATAGTGTTTTCCAGCTCGTTCTTCTCTATACCAAAACCACTGGTGGTGTTACCCTGAGGATCGGTATCAACAACTAAAACTCTTTTTCCTTTCTCAGCCAATGCTGCGGAAAGATTTATTGCTGTTGTTGTCTTTCCTACACCGCCTTTTTGGTTCGCGATTGCTATTACTCTTCCCATTTAAACCAATTTCCTTTACTCTATATTTCATTATCGTGTATTATATCACTTTCAAAGTGCTTATTCTACACAGATGATGCCTCATTTATGTTTCACGCCCCTGTTTTTTTGATGTTTCACGCCCATTTTGACTATATCTTGGGGTTAAAATGTTTCACGTGAAACATATTTTGGGGTTTATGACACTGTTTCATAGAAATGTTTCACGTGAAACATCCTATAAATTTACATAGTTGTTTCTTATTGCAAAAACAGCAGCTTGAGTACGGTCTGTTACATTAATCTTCCTAAATATGTTGGTGATATGATTCTTAACAGTACGTTCACTGATAGAAAATTCTGAAGCAATATCCTTATTGGTATGGCCCAATGCGATACTGATAAGTATCTGCTTTTCTCTCTTAGTGATGCGCTCACCCTTATTATAGTCGTCCGCACGTCTAAGTAATCTTGCATTAAGAGCAGGAACTAAATCCGCCTGGATATATCTTTCACCGTAATAAACGGCTTTGATTGCTTTAATCAATTCTGTGGATCCTGCTTCTTTCAACACATATCCGTTTGCTCCGAGATCAACTGATTCCATAACATATTCAACTTCGTTATGAACTGAAAGCATAAGGTATGCCACATCTTTATTAATCTTCTTTAAGTCCTTAAGCAACTTAGTGCCTGAACAATCAGGAAGATTAATATCCAAGACAACAACATCGCAGGGTACTTTCCCTACAATTTCCTTACATTCTTCTCCGGTAGAAGCTTGAGCACAAACAACAATATCAGAATCAAACTCCAATAACTGTTTGACACCCTCTCTTAACATTTTGTGGTCATCAACCAAAACAACTCTTATACTCACAAAACCCTCCTTAAACCAACTACGACGAAAGTTCTATGGTAACCTTTGAACCGACAGAAACGTTTTGAATAGAGAAAACTCCTCCGAGCATTCTTACTCGCTCTTTCAAAATTTTCATTCCAAAATGATTTTGTTTTTCTAAATCATCCAAACTTATTCCCTGACCGTCATCAGCCACTTCAACATATATACTCGTACCCCGATCAAGCACCTTAACTTCAACTTTCTTACCGTTTGAATGCTTGATGGAATTAACCACCAACTCCTGGATGATACGGAAAATACTAAGTAGAATTAGATTATCCTTATCATCGATGTCATCAATATGGTAAGAGATTTCCATATTAGTGCGATTTCTGTAGCCGTCCAATTGATTTTGTAAAGTTTGTTTAAATCCAAAATCATCAAACTGCATGGGACGAAGGTCGAATATTGTGTTTCGAATGTCGTCGATAGTTCCTTTTACAAGTTTTCTATTAGATTCAAGTTCAAGCTTAGCCCGAACCGCATCATAATCAATAAACTTTTCCGCAAGTTCTAAGTTGTGCATCAGTAAAGATAAATTCTGCAATACTGAGTCATGCAAACCTGCGGCAATTCTTTGTCTGTCATCTTCCTGCATTTGAAGATACAGCATGCGAGTATCGTTTTTCTCTCTTGTTTTCTTTTCCGAAAGATCTTCAAGTTCGTCAGGTTGTAATTCATTAATCGAATCAATCTTTTTAGTAATGTTACCTAACTTCTTATAATAGGTGCGAAGCTCCTCCTCAAGTTTTTCAATCTCAAGTTTCTTTTCATAAACCTGATCTTTGTAAACTCTGGACGCGCTTCTGGGAGAAAACATATTATAATCATTGTCATCTTTTTTATTTAAAGATTCAATGAAATCATTACACTGTCTAATCTGAGTTTCTACTTCTACAATTTTGTCCTGCAAATCTTTTCTATCATCAAGGAAATTCTTTTTTAAATCCAATAAAATGTCATTAGTACGATTATCAGACATATGAAACTCCTTTTATAAAGGTTTCTTTACAGGTGTTCCGGCTTTTCTTGGATAACCGGAAGGTGTACTCTTTTCTTTGTTAATCACTATAATAGCTCTTTTATAATCAGTTTCAGGTAAAACAAAAGAAACATTTTTCTTTAATTTTCCGCCTAAAACAGAAAATGCATTTTGGGATAAAGAAACTTCTTCATCTGCTTTTTCAGATTTGTAAGCAATAAACTCTCCCCCAAGCTTTACAAAGGGAAGGCAATACTCACTTAAAACCGGAAGAGAAGCTACTGCTCTTGCAGTGGCAAAATCAAACTGCTCTCTGAATTCACTCTTTTTTGCAAACTCTTCAACTCTTGCATGAACGGTTTCTATTTTATCTAAAGATAATTCTTTTATTACTTCATTTAAAAACTTAATTCTTTTATCCAAAGAATCCATTAATGTAAGCTCTAAATCAGGAAAAAGAATCTTTAAGCAAATTCCGGGAAAACCGGCTCCTGTTCCTACATCAATCATTGTTTTATCTTTAAAGAATTCATCTGCTTCTTTATAAGAAGAAAACAGTTTTACAATTGATGCCGAATCAAGAAAATGCTTAACACACACATCTTCATACTCTGTAATGGCTGTAAGGTTTATCTTTTCATTCCATTCAATAAGTAGCTTGTAATAAGTAATGAATTGTGATAATTGTCTCTCAGATAATAATAAATCTAAGGTTTTAAAGACATCTTCTAAATAAGTTTCGTTTATTGCCATTATTTTTTCCTGTATTTTAACTGTTCCAGATATACAAGCAAAACTGAAATATCAGCAGGGGTTACACCTGAAAGTCTTGAAGCCTGACCTACGCTTAAAGGCTTAAACTGTTTAAGCTTCTGTCTTGCTTCCAATCTCAAACTTGATACATCATCATAATCAATATCATCGGGAATCAGTTTCTTTTCCATCTTTTTAAACTGACTTACCTGATGCATCTGCCTTTCAATATAACCTTCATATTTAACTTGAATAATTACTTCCTCAAGTACATCATAAGGTAAATTTTGTCTTTCGTCATCAAGTTCGGCCAAATTTTCATATGTTAGTTCAGGCCTGCACATTAAGTCAGCAAGACTAGCCCCAGTTTTAAGCAAAGAACTTTCGTGTCTTGTAAGAAAATCCTGAGTTTTTTTATTGGCTCCAACCATAGTAGATTTAAGTCTGTTTACTTCTTTTTCAATGGCTTCCTGTTTCTTTAAAGTTTTCTCATAATCTTCTTTTGAAACAAGACCTACTTCGTAGCCAAACTTTCTAAGTCTTAAATCGGCATTATCCTGTCTTAAGAGTAATCTGTACTCAGCTCTTGAAGTCATCATTCGATAGGGTTCCCTGTTATCCTTTGTAACAAGGTCATCAATCAAAACTCCGATGTAAGCTTCGGATCTATCCAAAACCAAGGGTTCTTTTCCTTTAATTTTCATTGCGGCATTAATACCTGCAATAAGACCCTGGGCTGCTGCTTCTTCATATCCGGAACTTCCGTTAAATTGTCCGGCACAAAAGAGACCGCTTATCTTTTTTAATTCCAAAGAAGGTAAAAGCTGATTTGGCTCAAGGCAATCATATTCTATGGCGTAAGCGTTTCTAACGATCTTACAGTTTTCTAATCCGGGAACCGTTCTGTACATCTGAAGCTGAACATCTTCGGGTAAAGAAGAAGACATTCCTCCGATATACATTTCGTTTGTATACAATCCTTCAGGTTCGATAAAAACCTGATGTCTTTCTTTCTCTGCAAATTTAACAACTTTATCTTCTATAGAAGGACAATATCTGGGACCGGTTCCTTCAATAATTCCTGCATAAATAGGTGAGCGATTAAGGTTCGCTCTGATAATTTTATGTGTTTCTTCATTTGTATAAGTAAGCCAGCAAGAAACCTGTTCTTTCTGAACCGACTCAGGATCTGTGGAATAAGAAAAAGGAATTATTCTTTCATCACCAAACTGCTCTTCCATCTTGGAAAAATCGATACTTCTTTTATCCATTCTGGCAGGAGTTCCTGTCTTAAATCTTCTAAGTAAAATTCCGTTATCAATAAGATTCTTTGAAAGATTGTTTGCAGCCTGAAGTCCGGAAGGACCAGTGTAAGTAATTGCTTCTCCGCACAAACATCTTGCCTTAAGGTAAGTACCTGTACAAAGAACAGCTGCTTTACACATATAAGTAGTTCCTGTATTTGTAACTACTCCTTTAATGGTATTATCCTCAATTATAAGTTCACAAATCTCAGCCTGCTTAATGGTAAGATTTTCGGTATTTTCCAAAACCCGTCTCATAGATCTTGAGTATTCGGATTTATCAGCCTGCGCTCTTAAAGAATGAACGGCAGGTCCCTTTGAAACATTTAACATTTTGGATTGAATAAAAGTTTTATCAATATTCTTTCCCATTTCACCGCCAAGGGCATCAACTTCTCTTACCAAATGACCTTTTGAAGTTCCGCCAACATTTGGGTTACATGGCATAAGTGCAATACTGTCAACACTTACTGTAAACATTACAGTATTAAGACCAAGTCTTGCTGAAGCAAGTGCAGCTTCACATCCTGCATGACCTGCACCGACAACACACACATCTACATTTTCAATCCATTGATTCTTATTTTGCTCACTCATATTTAAACCTATCTATTTACCCATACAAAACTTTGAAAAAATCTCATCAACCAAATCATCGTCGACCTGCTCTCCGATTATTTTTCCAAGGGATGCATAAGCACTCATTAAATCTATTGAATAAAAATCTTCGGGAAGTCCTTTTTCAATACTGTCTTCTACATTCTTTAAAGAAGTAAGAGCATTTTTAATTTCTTCACCCTGTCTTATATTTGTTATATACAATTCATCGTTGGAAGGTAACTTTCCTTCCAAAAACATATTTTCAATAATATTTTCAAGATCTTTGATACCCAAAGATTCCTTAGCAGATATCTCCAATATATCACATTCTTTTGAAAAGAGTTTTGAAACTTTTTCTTTAGAAAGAACACAATCTGCATCAATCTTATTTAATAAAACGATTGTCTTTTTATCTTTGATTAAATCAATTATTTCCTCATCTTCCTTGGAAATATCTTTAGTGGCATCCATAATAAACAAAACTAAATCTGCGGAATCCGCATATTTTTTTGCTCTGGAAACTCCGATGTTTTCAACATAATCATCGGTTTCACGGATACCTGCGGTATCAATAAGATTTAAAGAAATATCGTTTAAGACAACTTCTTCTTCAATAATGTCTCTGGTTGTACCGGCAACATCTGTAACAATTGCTTTTTCATAACCTGACAAAACATTTAACAAAGAAGATTTACCTACATTGGGCTTTCCTAAAATTACGGTATTGATACCTTCTTTTAAAAACTTTCCCTTTTTAGAAGAATCATATAACTTAGATACTTCATTTATTAAATATGAAAGCTTTTCAGAAAGCTTTTCATTGTAACCGTCTAAAGAAATGTGCTCTGGATCGTCCAATGCAGATTCAATAAAAGCAATCTCGTAAAGGATTCCTTCTCTTATTTCTTTAATCTTTTCAAATAACTTTCCTTCAAGATGCATCAGGGAATTTTTTAAAGCCTGATTATTCTTTGAAGAGATTACATCCATAACGGCTTCTGCTTTTGACAAATCGATTCTTCCGTTTAAGAAAGCTCTTTTTGTAAATTCACCGGGCTCTGCCAATTTAGCACCGTTATTTAAAACAAGCTCCAATATTTTTTTACAAACCAAGATTCCGCCGTGACAATTAATCTCAACCACATCTTCTTTTGTAAATGAGTTTGGAGCTTTCATTATAGAAACCATTACTTCATCCACAATTTCATCGCCTGAAACAATAAAACCATAATGGATGGTATGAGATTTAAAAGACAAAAGATTTTGCTTCTTGTCTTTATTTACAAAAATACTATTTACAATATTTAATGCATCATCTCCCGATACACGGATAATACCGATTCCACCTTCACTTAGTGCGGTAGAAATTGCAGCTATAGTATTAGTCTCCATACTTTCACCTAAAAATAGGTGCCCTAAGTTTTCACTTAAGGCACCCTTCAATTATTTCTTCATTGTAACAACAACATGTCTGTAGGGCTCTTCGCCTTCACTGTGAGTAGTTACATACTTATCATTCTGCAGTGCCGAATGAATAACTCTTCTTTCGTAAGGATTCATAGGTTCCAAAGAAACACTTCTTTTTGTTCTCTTAACTTTGAAAGCCATGTTCTTTGCAAGATTTTCAAGGGTTTCTTTTCTACGTTCACGATAATTTTCTGTATCTACTTTAACTCTGATGTAATCTTCTTCACCTTTATTTGCAACAAGTGATGCAAGATACTGTAAAGAATCGAGGGTAGCTCCTCTTTTACCAATCAAAATTCCCATGTCATCACCGGAAATTTCGATGTCCATATTTCTTTGATCTTTATCATATGAAATCTTTACAAGTGCTTCAACTTTCATAGCACCCAAAACTTCATTTAAGAAGGTCTTTACTCTGTCTTCCAAAGAATCTTTTACTCTAGCTTTAATGGTAGCAGGCTTAGAGTTAAATCCCAAAAATCCGGAAGAACCTTCTTCTACAACTTCATATTCCAATCTATCGCTAGTTACAGACAGGCTCTGACATGCTTCAGTAATAGCATCGTCTACTGTCTTAGCAGAAAACTCTCTATATTCCATCTGTAATCTCCCTATTTATTATTTCTTTCGTTATACTCTTTTACCATGTTAGCTTTAGCAGCTAAAGAACCGGGCTTGGCAACATTTTTGTTATTGTATTCTGTTGAAGCAATTTTATCTTCGTTAACAGATTTTCCGTTTGCCATTGCTGCCTTCTGAGAAATAGTAGGCTTTTTAGCCATAGACTTTGTTGAAATAGATGCGTTCTGAGCAAGCTTTTCAGGATCGATACCTGCTTTTCTAAGTCTTGCATTTCTCTTTTCAACATTCTTCTTTATTTCAGCTTCAAGATCCATCTTGTCAATGTGCTTATTGATAAGAACCTGTTCAATACTTCTGATAACTGCACCGGCAATCCAGTAAATACCCATACCTGAAGGTAATGTGAAACACATAAATGCAGAGAATATAGGCATGAACAAATTCATAGATTTCATTGTTGCAGCCGTAGGATCCTGCTCACCTTTTTTATCATTTGAAGGTGTGGGTGTAAGTTTAATATTAATCCACTGAGTTACTGCTGAAAGAACAGGAATTAATATTGCACCAAGTACCAATAAATATGCGTGATTCTGAAAAGCGGGCTTTATAATTTCCCAAGGAGAATAACTAATGTTAATACCTAAGAAATTATTGTATTTATCAAGAGTAGACATTGTTGAATCGATTACTGATGATAAATCGGGAAACTTTTCTGAAAGTGAAGCCCAATCTGCCTTAGATGCTCTGTTTAAAACATCGATGTAGGTGTTTTGAACATAAGTGGGATCGCCTGCCAAAAACAATTCATTTGAAAACTGCTTAGCAAATCCTCTACCGGATGTTAAATTTGAAAGAAACTCGGTAGCACCTTCTTTTGCCATTAAAGAATCAACCAATCCCGTAAATGCGTTCTTAATCATAGGAACGTAAGCGGGAATTGAATAAATAACTCTGTAAAGTGCAATAAGAATAGGCATCTGGATTAACAACTGTAAGCAACTTCCCATAGGAGAAACACCGTACTTTCTGTACACTTCCTGTGTTTCCTGGTTCATTGCCATCTGAGAATCCTGGTCTTTTTTGTTTTTATATTTTTCCTGAATCTTTTGAATTTCAGGCTGCATCTTTGCCTGAAGTTTTGAAAACTTCTGTTGCTTAATGGTAAGAGGCAATAATGCAATATAAACAACAAGAGTAAAAATAATGATTGCTACACCGACATTAGCTGAGTTTTCCCAGGGTAACCAATCAAGAAAATCAAAAATCCATTTCAAGATGGGTCCGAGAATATACTTCGCAATCGGTCCTAATAAACCACCACTTTGCGTTAAAACAATAGTATTCAATTTATATCCTCCTCATTACTAATCAGAGAATATTAAGGAACGGGATCATAACCTCCCTTTGATAAAGGATTACATCTTAAAATACGCCATGCGGCCAAAGCTCCACCTTTAATCGCACCATATTTCTCAATAGCTTCCATGCCATATTGTGAGCATGTAGGATAATAAGGACATTTCGTTGATTTCATTGGTGAAATGTATTTTCTGTAAAGTTTTATCAAAAATAATAATATTCTTTTCATAGCATTAAATTCCAATATCAGTTAATTGGACAAACAATTGAATGAAGCTTTCCCAAATGTAAAACTGCGCTTTCCGTTTCTTTATAAGAAATGCCGGCGCAACTTGACCTTGCGACGATTACGATGTCTAAACCACTATTAAACACAGCTTCCTGTAATCGATAACTTTCGCGAATCAATCGCTTAACTCTATGTCTTACTACACTGTTTCCTACTTTCTTACTGACAGAAATTCCAAGTCTGTTTCTTTCTTCGCCGTTTTCCACAACATACATAATAAGAAACTTGTTTGCGTAAGACTTTCCTGTTTTATAAACCTTTTGAAAATCTAAGTTACTTTTTAAACTATCTGTTTTCTTCATATTAAAATTCTAAGATAGAAAAAAAGGCCACAAAAATGCGGCCTAAGCTGATAATTTCTTTCTTCCCTTTGCTCTTCTGGAAGCTAAAACCTTTCTTCCGCCGGGAGTACTCATACGAGCTCTAAATCCGTGAACCTTAGAGTGTGATCTCTTTTTAGGCTGAAATGTCATCTTCATGGAACAAACACCTCCTTACTCAACCTTAATTATATATATAAGGTAACTATTATTTTTAAAAATTTACGTGGAAACAGCAATACGATTATATTAAAAAGAATGTACATAGTCAAGGAAAACAAAAGAATTGAATTTATTAAATTTTCCTGCCTCTATATGATGTTTTTCACCAAATTTTAAACCACAAAATGTTGATTTTTACCAATAGTGGATAAGCGGTGGATAACTGCTTTCCACATATCTTTATCCACAAAAAGTGAATATCTTGTGGATAATTGGTTTAAAAGTTTTTACAAGATATAAAAAAGCCCTTATTTTACTGTGTTTGAGTATGTTAATATAAATAAAAATGATATCCACATATAAGATTTTTATAAGGAAAAATAATGAATTATAATCAATGTTATCCACAAAATGTGGATAAAAAAATGTGGATATTGTGGATAAATAATCAATTGAATTATTTCTTATATTAGAGTAAGATAAAGTAGATATATTTTTATGGTAATTTGGAGGTATTTATGTCGGGAATAAGTGAAAAATGGGACTTAATTAAAGAAACAGTCCGTAAAGAATATGAGCTTACCGATGTATCCTTCAACACCTGGATTATGCCCTTAAAGTTTCATTCTATCGAAAATGATACAGTAGTTATCATTATTCCGTCTGAAAAAGCTCAATCCCTTAGTTATATCAATATGAAATATGGAGATCCTTTCCATGTAACAATATCTGAAATGTTCAATCATGAGTATGATGTTGTTTTCAAACTTGAAAAGGATGTTAATACATCGGATTCTGTTACCGGAACGGTAAACAATGTTTATAACATAAATTCAGAAAACGCTAATTTAAATCCTAAATACAAATTTGATACTTTCGTTGTAGGTTCAAACAACAAAATGGCTCATGCAGCTTCTTTGGCTGTGGCCGAATCTCCGGGAACCGTTTACAATCCTTTGTACATTTACGGAGGAGCGGGTCTTGGAAAGACTCACTTAATGCATGCAATCGGACATTTCATTTTGGAACAAAATCCAAACATGAAAGTTTTATATGTAACCAGTGAGCAATTTACCAACGAAGTAATCGAATCTGTAAGAAGCGGTAATGCAACAGCAATTACCAAACTTAGAGAAAAATACAGAACCGTCGATGTACTTATGGTCGATGACGTTCAATTTATTATAGGTAAAGATGCAACCCAGGAAGAATTCTTTAACACATTTAATGCATTACATTCAACCGGAAAACAAATAGTTCTTTCATCCGATAAGCCTCCTAAGAAAATGGAAACATTGGAAGAAAGATTCAGATCAAGATTTGAATGGGGACTTATTACAGATATACAGGCTCCCGATTATGAAACACGTATGGCAATTCTAATGAAAAATGCAGAGAATTGCGATCGCTATATTAATAAGGAAATAATTGAATACATTGCAACGAATATTAAGTCAAATATCCGTGAACTTGAAGGAGCTTTTAATAAAATAATCGCTTACTCAAAGTTAAACAATGTTGAAATGAATTTACAAAGAGCTGAAGAAGCTTTAAGAGATGTTATCTATCCGGATAAGCCTCTTAAATTAACTCCTTCATATATAACAGATATAGTTGCGGAACACTTTGGAGTAAAAGCAGAATCAATTTACTCAAAGAAACGAAGTGCGGATATCGCTCTTCCAAGACAGATTGCTATGTACTTATGCACCGAAATGACTGATTACTCACTTAATGAAATCGGAGCATTTTTAGGTAACAGAGATCATACAACCGTAATGCACGGAAGAGATAAGATTGCGGAAGATATAAAAAAGAACCCTGATCTTGCTTCAAAAATAGAAATAATTATAAGCAAAATATCCCCAAATTAATTAACAAAAGATGTTAATTGGATGTGGATAAAGAAAATAACAAATTTTCAAATTTTAAGGGCTGTGGAAAACCACCAATTTATAAACATAAAAAATTATCTTTTTAACATAATTATCATCATTTAAAAAGGTTTAATTAATCAAAAAAATTAAGGTTTTCCACTAATCAACACCCCCTAATATTAATACTGTTAATTATAAAAATAATATATATTAAAAACCGCAAATTTTTTTGCGAAGGGAGTTATACACATGAAAATCATTTGTTCAAAGAATAATCTTTTAAACGGAGTTAACATTGTTTCAAAAGCAGTTCCTGCTAAGACTTCAATGTCTATTCTTCAGTGCATTCTTATAAAAGCAGAGAAAGGTAAAATTACTTTGACTGCAAATGATGGAGAACTTGGAATAGAAACTGTTGTTGAAGGAACAATTGAAAGAGAAGGAAATGTAGCATTGGATGCTAAGTTTCTTTCAGATATCGTAAGAAAGCTTCCTGAAAATACAGTTACACTTGATGTTGAAGAAAACTTTGTTACACACATTACATGTGAGAATTCATTCATAAATCTTATCGGTAAAGATGGTGATGATTTTACAGCATTACCTAAAATAAGCAAAACAGACAGTATTTTAATAAGCGAGTTTTCTTTAAGAGATGTTATAAGACAGACAATTTTCTGTTTATCTGAAAATAACTCAAACCATATGATGAATTCAGAGCTTTTTGAAATAAGTAACGATACACTTAAAGTTGTTGCTTTGGACGGCTACAGAATCGCATACAGAAAAGTAGCATTAAAGAACACATATCCTGATAACAAAGTTATCATTCCAGGAAAGACTTTGAATGAAATTTCAAGAATTCTTACCGGTGATGTAAATAAAGACGTTGTTATTTACTTTGAAAAGAATCATGTTTTATTTGAACTTGAAAACACAACTATTGTTTCAAGATTGGTTGAAGGCCAGTACTTTAACTATGAGCAGATGCTTAACAATGATTATGAAACAAAGATAAAGGTTAGAAACAAAGATCTTTATGAAGGTATAGACAGAGGAACACTTATGTTAAGAGAAGGTGAAAATAAACCTATCGTATTTGACGTAAGTGATGAAAAGATTGATTTGTCTATTAAGACTATCGTTGGTGAAATGAAAGAAAACATTTCATGTGAAAAGAGCGGAAAAGACATTGCGATTGCTTTCAGACCTAAGTTCTTCCTTGATGTATTAAAGGTTTTGGAAGAAGAAGAAATCAATATGTATATGATTAATGCAAAGAGCCCTTGTATCATCAGAAATGATGAAGATACATATGTATACTTCATTTTACCTGTAAATTTCATTAAGGAGTAAGTAATGGAAGTTATTACTTTAAAAGAGGATTTTATTAAACTTGGCCAGGCTTTAAAAGCTGCCGGTTTTGTTGAAAACGGAGTTGAAGCCAAGATTGAAATTACCGAAGGTAATGTTTTGGTAAACGGTGAAGTTGATACAAGAAGAGGTCGAAAGTTATACGCCGGAGATGAGGTTTCTTTTAACGGACAGACTATAAAGATTCAAAAGTAAACTTTTATGTATATTAAATCGATTCAATTAGAAGGCTATAGAAATTACAATAGTGAAAAGGTCTGTTTTGATAAAGGGACTAATGTTTTATATGGCGACAATGCCCAAGGCAAAACCAATGTTTTGGAAGCAATTTTTATGTGCGCCACCACTAAATCTCACAAAGGATCAAAAGATAAAGAAATAATAGGGTTTGATAAAGATGAAGCTCATGTTTCAATGGTTCTTTGTAAATCTTTTGATGATATCAAAATAGATATTTTACTAAGAAAAGATAAAACAAAAGTAGTTGCCGTAAACGGAAGTAAAATAAAAAAAGCGACTCAGCTTTTGGGAATACTAAACGTAGTTTTATTTTCACCGGAAGATTTAAGCATCATAAAGAACGGTCCTTCCGAAAGAAGAAGATTTGTTGACATGGAATTGTGTCAGTTAGATCCGATTTATCTTTATAATCTTTCGAAATATAACAAAATAATCGATCAAAGAAACAAACTCATAAAAGATCATTTTAATAATTCAGAGCTTACCGATACTCTTGATATATGGGATATGCAGCTTGTTTCTTACGGAAAACTGATTATTGAAAAAAGAAAAAAGTTTATTGAAGAGCTAAACGAAATAATAAAGCAAGTTCATAACAAACTTACGAATGGAAAAGAAGAGATAGAGCTTATTTATGAACCTGACGTAAGTGTCGAAAACTTTGAAAAGGAACTAAAGAAACACAGAGACAAAGATTTAAAATATAAACTTACAAGTGTAGGCCCCCACAGAGATGATTTTTCTTTTGTTGTTGACGGAATAGACATAAGGAAATACGGTTCTCAGGGACAGCAAAGAACTGCGGCATTATCACTAAAGTTATCAGAAATCGAAATAGTAAAAAAAATAACCGGTCACGTTCCTGTATTATTGCTTG
The DNA here is from genome assembly GCA_016291405.1 of Lachnospiraceae bacterium. Classification (GTDB taxonomy): domain Bacteria; phylum Bacillota; class Clostridia; order Lachnospirales; family Lachnospiraceae; genus UBA1258. The sequence goes on along the minus strand of JAEEXG010000007.1, from coordinate 46,127 downwards.
ATGATGTTTTATCGGAGCTTGATAACAACAGACAAAATTACTTATTAAGCACTATAGGAGATATACAAACCATAATTACTTGTACCGGTTTGGATGATTTTGTAAATAATAACTTTCAGATAAACAAGGTAATTAATGTTGTGAATGGAAGTATTATCTGTTCATAGGAGGGAATATGTCAAACGAACCTGTTAATGAATATGGCGCCGACCAAATACAGATACTCGAAGGACTTGAAGCAGTTAGAAAACGTCCCGGTATGTATATTGGAACGACTGCCAGCAGAGGTCTTCATCATTTGGTTTATGAAATAGTTGATAACTCAATCGATGAAGCATTAGCCGGATATTGTACACATATCGAAGTAGTTATAAATGACGACAATTCTCTTACTGTAAGTGATAACGGTAGAGGAATTCCCGTCGGAATTAACCATAAAGCCGGAATTCCCGCTGTAGAAGTGGTATTTACAATTCTTCATGCAGGCGGAAAATTCGGTGGCGGAGGATACAAAGTATCCGGTGGACTTCACGGAGTAGGTGCATCCGTTGTTAATGCTTTGTCCGAATGGCTTGAAGTTACCATTAAGCAAGGCGGAAAAGTATATAAACAAAGATATGAACGTGGTAAAACCATGTATCCCCTTAAAGAAGTTGGTGTTTGTTCGGAAGAAGAAACCGGAACAAGCGTTACCTTCCTTCCCGATCCTTTGATTTTTACAGAAACCACAATCTTTGACTTTGACATTATTAAGTCAAGGCTTAGAGAAATGGCATTCTTAACGAAGGGGTTAAGGATTTCTTTAAGAGACGACAGAACCGAAGAACATGCAAAATCTTTAGTAACCGACAGTATGATTGAAGAAGCTAAAGAAGCTGCAATGGGAAAAGAAGACGGCGACGAGCAGATTGATAAACTTTTAAACAGAGCCTTCAATGATGTAGGTGAAAAGAAGGTTGAAAAGAAGGAAGTTTCTTTCTGCTACGAAGGCGGAATCAAGGAATACGTTAAATATTTAAATAACAGTAAAGAAGCCTTGTATGGCGATGTTCTTTATTTTGAAGGAACCAAGAACGGCGTTTATGTTGAAATAGCAATGCAGCATAACGATTCTTACAATGAAAGTGTGTTTACATACGTAAACAACATTAACACTCCTGAAGGCGGAACTCACTTACAGGGATTTAGAAATGCGCTTACAAAAACATTTAATGATTATGCCAGAAACGGAAAGTTATTAAAAGATAATGAGCAAAACCTTACAGGTGAAGATATAAGAGAAGGTTTGACTGCTATTGTAAGTGTTAAAATCGAAGATCCTCAGTTTGAAGGACAGACAAAGCAAAAGCTTGGTAACAGTGAAGCAAGAAGTGCCGTTGACAGTATTTTGTCAGAAAAGCTTACGATTTATCTTGAGCAAAATCCTGTTGTGGGAAGAACGATTTGTGATAAATCAATCTTAGCATCACGAGCAAGAGAAGCTGCAAGAAAAGCAAGAGAACTTACAAGAAGAAAAACCGCTCTTGATATAGGTGCTCTTCCCGGTAAGCTTGCAGACTGTTCTGATAAAGATCCCAAAAACTGCGAAATCTATATAGTCGAAGGAGATTCCGCGGGCGGAAGTGCAAAGACTGCCAGAAACAGAGCAACTCAGGCAATCTTACCTTTGAGAGGTAAAATCTTAAATGTTGAAAAAGCAAGAATGGATAAGGTTTATGGCAATGAAGAAATCAAAGCCATGATTACTGCTTTCGGAACAGGTATCCATGATGAATTTGATATTGAAAAACTTAGATATCATAAAATCATTCTTATGACCGATGCCGATGTTGACGGAGCTCATATTGCTACACTTCTTTTGACATTTATTTACAGATTTATGCCCGGGCTTATTAAAGAAGGTCATGTTTACCTTGCTCAGCCCCCGCTTTATCAGTTAAAGAAAAACAACAAAGTATGGTATGCATACTCTGATGATGAACTTAATAACATTCTTAATGAAGTCGGAAGAGATTCAAATAACAGAATCCAGCGATACAAAGGTTTGGGAGAAATGGATGCTGACCAGCTTTGGGAAACAACTATGGACCCTGAGCACAGAGTACTTTTAAGAGTAAACATGGATGAAGATGCACAGTCTGAACTTGATTTAACATTTACCACTCTTATGGGTGATAAAGTTGAGCCCAGACGTGACTTTATTGAAGCTAACGCTAAGTTTGTTAAGAACCTTGATATTTAAAGTAATAAAGGAAATTGCTATAAATTATTAGGAGAAAAGATGGACGACCAGATTTTTGACAATGTACCACAGTACGACAAAATACATGAGGTAGATTTAAAAAAGACCATGGAATCATCTTACATCGATTATGCCATGAGCGTAATTGCCGCAAGAGCATTGCCTGATGTAAGAGATGGTTTAAAACCGGTACAACGCCGAGTTTTATACTCCATGATTGAATTAAATAACGGTCCCGACAAGCCTCACAGAAAAAGTGCCAGAATTGTCGGTGATACGATGGGTAAATACCATCCTCACGGAGACAGTTCCATATACGGAGCTTTAGTAAATATGGCTCAAGACTGGTCATTAAGATATCCGCTTATTGACGGTCACGGAAACTTTGGATCGGTGGACGGTGACGGTGCAGCCGCAATGCGTTACACAGAAGCCAGACTCTCTAAAATTTCAATGGAACTTTTGGCAGACTTAAATAAAGATACTGTTGATTTTATTCCTAACTTTGATGAAACGGAAAAAGAACCTGTAGTACTTCCCAGCCGTTACCCCAATCTTTTGGTAAACGGAACAACCGGTATTGCAGTAGGTATGGCAACAAACATTCCACCTCACAATTTAAGAGAAGTGGTAAAAGCGGTTGTAAAAATCATTGATAACAAAGTAGAAGAAGACAGAGATACAGAAATCGAAGAAGTTCTTGATATCATTAAAGCTCCCGATTTTCCTACCGGTGCAATGATTTTAGGAACAAGAGGATGCGAAGAAGCCTACAGAACAGGTAGAGGAAAAGTAAGAGTAAGAGCCGTTACGGATATTGAAGAAATGCCTAACGGTAAGAGCAGAATTATTGTTACAGAGCTTCCTTACTTAGTTAACAAAGCAAGATTAATCGAAAAAATCGCCGAACTTGTTAAAGAAAAGAGAATCGACGGTATTACAGATTTAAGAGATGAAACAAGCCGTGAAGGAATGCGTATCGTTATTGAATTAAGAAGAGACGTAAACGCAAACGTGGTGCTTAACAAATTATATAAGCACACACAACTTCAGGATACTTTCGGCGTAATTATGCTTGCTTTGGTAAATAACGAGCCCAAGGTATTAAACCTTCTTGAAATGCTTAAGTATTACTTAAAGCATCAGGAAGAAGTTGTAACAAGAAGAACAAAGTTTGAATTAAATAAAGCAGAAGAAAGAGACCACATTTTACAGGGCTTACTTATTGCTTTAGATAATATTGACGAAGTAATTTCTATCATAAGAGGCAGTGCCAACACACCCGAAGCAAAGGAAAAGTTGATTCAAAGATTTGCTTTATCCGATGCCCAGGCCCAGGCCATCGTTGATATGAGACTTCGTGCTTTAACAGGTTTGGAACGTGAAAAGTTAAATGAAGAACACGAAGAACTTGTTAAATTGATTGCTCACTTAAAAGCAATCTTGGCAGATGAAAAATTACTCCTTGGTGTTATTAAGACAGAAATTCAGGAAATCTCCGATAAATACGGTGATGAAAGAAAATCATCTATCGGACGTGATGAATATGACATCATGGATGAAGATTTGATTCCAAATGAAAACGTTGTTATTACCTGCAGTAATCTTGGGTATATCAAGCGTATGACTGTGGATAACTTCCGTGCGCAGAACCGTGGCGGTGTAGGAATCACCGGCATGAAACCTGTTGAACAGGATTTCATGAGAGATCTTCTTATGACCAACACTCACGGATATATCATGTTCTTTACAAACTTCGGAAGAGCATACAGATTAAAGGTTTATGAAATTCCGGAAGCAAGCAGAATCTCCAGAGGAACTGCAATGGTTAACCTGCTTCAGTTAGGTCCCGGAGAAAAAGTAAACGCAATCATCCCCATTGAAGATTTCAATGAAGGAAAGTGCTTATTCTTTGTAACTCAAAAGGGTGTTGTTAAGAAAACTCCCATTATTGAGTTTGCTAACATTAGAAAGAATGGTTTGAACGCCATCAACTTACGTGAAGATGACAGACTTATCGAAGTAAAGACCACTACCGAAAACGATAAAATCTTTATCGTTACAAGAAAGGGTATGAGCATCGAGTTTGATGAATCCGAAGTTAGACCTTTGAGCCGTGCGGCAACAGGTGTTAAAGGTATCGAACTTGATAAAGATGATGATGTTATCGGAATGCAGTTAGATCATCAGGGCGATTCACTCTTAGTGGTATCTGAAAACGGTATCGGTAAGAGAACAAAACTTGAAGACTTTAAGATTCAGCACCGTGGCGGTAAAGGACTTAAGTGCTACAGAATTACCGAAAAGACCGGTGAACTTGTAGGTGTTAAGGCAGTTACTGATGATCACGAAATCATGATGATTACCACACAGGGTATTATCATTCAGATTAGAATGAGTGACATCAAAGAAATCAGCCGTATCACTTCAGGTGTTAAGCTTATGGATCTTAGAGACGGAGTTAAAATTGCTAAGATTGCTAAAGTAAGAAACGGACTTGGACTTAGCGAGGAAGTTTTGGAAGAGTCTGAAGAAGTAAGCGAAGAAGCTACAGAAGAAAACGACGAAGAATAAATTTAAAGACCACCGATATTTCGGTGGTCTTTTATTTTATAAATCAATGTAAGAAGAACTTCTCTTTTTCTTTTTAACTTTCTTTTCTTTCATATTTTTGTAAGCTTTAAAAGAAGGCCCGTGAGTAATTTTTCTTTTCTTAAAGCGTCTTGAAGCTTTTCTTCTTTCGGCAAAATGGTAAGTAGCCAAAATCTTATGAAGAACTGCAATTATTACAACAAGTACAAAGAGACCGATAATCGCATAGATTATGTAGTTAATGTAAATAAAAACGGGTTCTTTTTCTTCGGCTTCTTCATCTACAATTTCAGGTTCCGTTTCGTCAAAGACGAAAGAGGTTTCAGCTTTTTGAGAAAAGAGGATATCCGCATTACCTAAGAAAACATTGTTATATCTGTAAGTTATTGTGGCTATGGTATCGGAACCTGCTTCTTTGTTTAAAGTAAGAGTTGAAGTTAAGTTATTAAATGAAGTTGTTTTAGGTAGTGTGATGTAAGCGTCATTATCCAAAGAAAGAATACTTGATGAATCTCCAAAAACCGAGGAATCTGAGTGGAAAAAGGTTTCATCGGTAATTATGTATTTAGTCTCGTAATCACTTACTTTTACTCTGTCAAAGTTTGAAAAACCATAATCTAAAAGAGTGTTTGTGTCATCGTATTGATAAGGATTTTCTTCCTGCATCACTACGGCTATAAGTCGCATGCCGTTTCTTTCTGCACAGGTTACAAGCACACATCTTGATTCATCGGTAAATCCGGTCTTTGAACCAACCAATCCTTCACAATATTTTCTGCCCTTTAAAAAGTAGTTGGTGGAGCCAAGCTGCATATCATCAGGCTGATATTCTGTAGGGTACCAATGATAACTTGGAGTCCTGGACATTTTTGCAAGAAGTTCATTTGAAAAGAACTCTTTTCCGATAAGAGCCAAATCGTAAGCAGATGAATAGTGATTTGGATCTGTGTAACCGTGGACATTGTTAAAATGAGTGTTTAGGCATCCGATTTCTTTTGCCCGCTCATTCATAAGTTTTACAAATGAAGGAATATCGCCGGTTGTATATTCTGCAACGGCATTTGAAATTTCGTTTGCCGATGCAACAAGAATTCCGTAAAGGCATTCTTCCAAAGTCATTTTGTTTCCAACATTTAAGCCCATATTTGAAGCATCCAAAGTTACGGATTCTACTGCTTCTTTTGAAAAGTACACAAGATCGTTTAGATTAGAACCTTCCTTTTCTAAAGCAAGTAAGCAGGTAAGCATTTTTGTGGTGCTTGCGGGAAACATTTCTGTATGAGAATTTTTATCGTATAAAATGGCGCCTGTATCAACATCCATTAAAATTGCGGAATAAGCTCCAATCTGCGGGCCTGCCGGCCAGTTCGGCCATTCGTTTGATTGAATCGGCAGAAGTTTTTGCTCTTCCATATCGTCCATGAAATCCGCATAAGAAGTTATGGGAGATAAAAGAATACATAATGAAATTAGAGTGGAGAAAATCTTAAAATACCTTTTCTTAATCATATCTTTCCTCATCTAAAATGATTCTTAACATATTATAGCATTAAGATTGAAAGAAAAATGATATAATGGAAAAAAATAATAGGGGAAATTAGATGCTTTTTAGTTCAATTTATTTTTTATGGGTTTTTTTACCTACTGTTTTGGTAGTTAATTTTATACTCGAAAGTGTACGATTAAAAAGAAAAGACAGAATCAGATTAAAAAATCTCTTTTTACTAACCGCAAGTTTAGTGTTCTATGCTTGGGGTGGTTTTTATTATCTTTTCCTGATGCTCGCCGTAATTTTAATAAATTACATCGGCGGACGGTTTATGGAAAAAGCGGATAATAAAAAGCTTATCCTGATAATCACCATAGTCTTAAATATTTCGCTTCTGTTTTACTTTAAATACTTTAACCTCTTTATTTCACTGGCAGAAAAGATTTCAAAAAGGGAGCCGGGAGCTTTTGGAGTAAAAGAAGTGGTGCTTCCCATAGGAATTTCTTTTTACATATTCCAGGCAATGTCTTATGTAATAGATGTATACAAAGAACGAGCAAATGTACAAAGAAACATAATCAGCTTTGCTTTGTATGTGTCCCTTTTCCCTCAGCTTATTGCAGGTCCTATAGTACAGTACAGCGATATTGAAGAAGACCTTAATGAAAGAAAAGAAACTATAGAAAAAACAGCGGCCGGAATAAAAAGATTTTGTTACGGACTTGGAAAGAAAGTAATTTTGGCAAATACACTTGCCGAGGTCGTGGATGCAATCTGGGAAAAAAGCCCCGATACATTCGGAGCAGGGGTAGCATGGCTTGGAATGATATGTTACACCTTTCAAATCTACTACGATTTTTCCGGATATTCCGACATGGCAATCGGAATAGGAAAAATGCTTGGATTTAACTTTAAAGAGAACTTTAACTATCCCTATACATCACTTTCTGTGACAGAGTTTTGGAGAAGATGGCACATTTCATTATCTTCATGGTTTAGAGAATATGTTTATATTCCTCTTGGCGGAAACAGAAAAGGAAAAGTAAGAACACTTATAAACATATTCATTGTTTTCTTACTTACAGGAATCTGGCACGGAGCTAATTTAACATTTTTCTTTTGGGGCATTTACTATGCAATCATTCTTATAATAGAAAGATTGTTCCTTGGAAAAGCATTAAATAAAAACAGAGTAAACATATTAAATTCAATCTATACGATGTTTCTTGTTATGATTGGCTGGGTGTTCTTTAGATCGGATACACTTGAATATGCAAACCTTTATATATCAAGATTATTTGCCGGTGGAAAGTTTAACACCACAGTACTTTCATTCCTTTCGATGAAAGTAATTATAGTGCTTATCGCAGCAGTTTTATTCTCAGGAATAGTGCAAAGACCCCTTAAAGAAAAGTACGAAGAAATAAAGGATAAAGTATTTGTCCGCATTCCTGATATAGTTTTACAAATTCTGGTTTTGGCTTATTCGATTATCTTAATCATAAGCGGAACCTACAATCCATTTATATATTTTCAGTTTTAAGAAACGGTGACTAATGAAGAAAATACTATCATTTATATCTATAATTTTATTTATGATTGTTTTGATTGCTCCGACTTACCTTTGGAGAGAAGTAGAGAAAAATCCTAAGAAGTATGAAGTCTTTACAAAGGAAATCGGAGAAAACAGAGCTTTAAAAGAAATGTCTGAAGATGTAACCATCAAAGATTATTCGAAAGAATATGAGGAATACTATTCTGACAGAGCTCCTTTCAGAAATTATTTGATTTCACTTAACCAAAGAATAAACACAGGACTTGAAATTCCATACAAAAACGCTATTCAGCCGGCACTCTTAAAAGCTTTTTACGGAGCCGGAAAGAATGAAAGCAAAATGGAGGTTTATCTTCCGGAAGAAAAAGAGGAAAAGAAAGAGGAAGAAAAGAAAGAAGAAGTTATTGAAAATAAGCCTTCTGAAGCTACTCTAACCGAAAAAGAAAGAAAAGAACCTACATGCAAAGAAGAAGGGTATGTAGTATATGTTAATGAAGAAACAGGGGAAGAAACAAAAGAAGTTTTACCACAAATAAACCATGAATTTGAGCTTGTGGAAGAAATAGCTGCTTCTTATACTTCATACGGAAAAAAGATTTACGAATGTAAAACCTGTCATAAAAGAAAATTTGAAGATTTTGAAGCAAAGCTTGTAGATGAATCTTATTTTCCTGCAATAAATCATGACGGAATGGTTATTGAAGGAAGAAACAACTGGCTTTTCTTTACAGGAGACAATACTTTAGGTTACTATCTTGGAACCAATCTTTACAACGAGGAAATGCTTCAACAAAAAACGGATCAAATGCAAAGGCTTAAAGAGGTGTGTAAGCAGCAGGGAAAAGAAGTTGTATTCCTGGTTGCTCCGAATAAAGAAGAAATATATTCAGAATACATGCCATCATATGACAATGTGCCTGAAATGACCAGAAACGATTATCTTGCCGAATACATGGGAAGGCATTCTTCAGCCAAGTTCTTATTTCCTAAGGAAGAACTTAAAAAGGCAAAGATGTACTATGATACCTACTATGCTTACGATACACATTGGAATAATATCGGTGCTTTTGTTGCAACCATGCAAATCTATGAAAAACTTGGAATGGAAACAACAGACTTAGAATCACTTCCTGTAACCAAAAGCGTGGATGTGGCAGCAGGATTATTTGGAACCGGAAGTATTAATTCGGCAGGATATCCTGATGATTATGAGTATTACATTGACTATAAGCCTGAAATCACAATACTGTCTGAACAGGGAACTTATGATATAAAAGGCGGATATGATAATTATCAAAAGAACGAATCAAGCAGCGAAAACTTCAGCAAGATAGTGGTGCTTGGCGATTCCTTCAGAATAGGAATGATACCGATAATAAGAAAAGATTTTAAAGAATCCGTATTTGTGCAAAGACAGGATGCAGAGCTTGCCAAGGAAGATATAAAGAACGCAAATGTTATTGTCATCGAGACAGTTGAAAGATTTGATTATCAAATGGATGCTGCAATCGATGCAGTCATTTCTTACTTGGAAGAATAAATACATTTGTGGGTGTTCACAGTAAAAATTGAAAGATTATCAATAATAAGGTATAATAAAACCGACATCGAAAGATGTCGGTTTTTTGTGAGGTAATAATGAGATTAAGAAATATAAGAGGTGCCAAAGAAGCAATCGATAACAGCACCTATGTAATAAAGGAACCGGCTTTGGAAAGAGGAAGCTGGAAAAAGGTGTTTAAAAACAACAATCCCATATATATAGAAATTGGTATGGGAAAAGGTAAATTCTTAACAGAAAACGCACTTAGGAATCCGGACATTAATTATATCGGAATCGAGAGGTACTCAAGCGTTTTGTTAAGAGCACTTCAAAAGCTTGACACTATGGAAAAGAAGCCTGAAAACATCAGATTTCTTTGTATAGATGCAAAAGAAATAATGGATGTATTCGCTAAGGGAGAAGTTGATAAGATATATTTAAACTTTTCAGATCCCTGGCCAAAGGACAGACATGCAAAGAGAAGGCTTCCTTCAAGAGAGTTTCTTGAAAGATACGATTATATATTAAAGAAAAACGGAGATTTGGAATTTAAGACAGACAACAGAGCACTATTTGATTTTGCAATAGAAGAACTTGAACCGGCCGGCTGGAAAGCAAAGGCCATAACCTACGATCTTCACAATGACGAAAACATGGTGAGAGGAAACGTTATGACAGAATACGAAGAAAAGTTTTCATCTATGGGCAATCCGATATGTAAGTATATTATTTTTAGATAAAAAACAGGGACGTACTATGCGTCTCTGTTTGTTTTTATAAAAAATGTAAGTTTTTAGGAACCAATATACAGTTTTTAAAGATTTGTTAATAGTATTGGGATATCATCTAAAGTGATGGTGAGAAAAATGTCTGGTGTAGGGAGGAGAAGATATGCTAGCGACATTAATACCTTTGTTTGATGAAAATATGGCGGTAAAGGCATTTTCATTATTTGCTCAAAAGGATAATTATTTATTGAATCCAAGTCTTCAAGGAACTGCAAGAAATGACGGTGCAGGACGAATCGCAGGACTGGAAGTAATTGAAAAAACAGGTATTGAAACTCTATCAGACGATGCGGACATTTTTGTTTCTTTAAACGAAATATCACTTTTTGTGGATATTGAAGAACAATGTAAAGCACCGGTCAACAGAATAGTGCTTTTGATTGACAAGTCTATTAAGCCCGAAGACGTTAACATTAACAGAATTAAAGAGTTAAAAGAAAAAGGCTACAGATTTGCGGTAAGAAAGCTGATGGTTGCAGATTTCGAAGACTATAAGAGAATCATTAAGAGAATGGATTACATTCTTTTAGACCATAAGCGAATCGAGATTTCAAAAGCAAAGATATATTTTACAAAGCTCTATCCCAACATCAAACTTGTTGCTTGCAACATAGAAAATACAGACATCTATAATGAGCTTGTAAAGAGTGGCGGATATTCTTTATATGAAGGAGAGTTTTACAGACTTCCCGTTACTAAGGGTGATAAAGAAATTGCTCCCGTTAAGGCAACTTACATAGAGCTTCTTAATACTGTAAATGCTCCTGATTATGATCTTTCCGATGCAGCTGATATCATAGGAAAAGATACAGCATTGGTTGTTTCTCTTTTAAAGATGGTTAACAGGATGACTGTTAATAACGGAATCACAACCATCAGACATGCGGCTGCAATGCTTGGACAAAAAGAATTAAAGAAATGGATAAACACAGCGGTTGCAGAAAAACTCTGTGAAGATAAGCCTAGCGAAATTACAAGAGTATCGTTGCTTCGGGCAAAGTTTGCTGAAAACCTTGCGCCCATATATGATATGGGAGGTCTTTCATCAGAGCTTTTCCTTATGGGACTTTTCTCAGTGCTTGATATTATTCTTAACAAATCAATGGTTGATGCCCTTACACTTGTTAAGATTTCAAAGCCTATTGAAAATGCACTCTTAAGAGGAAAAGGCGATTACTCAAGAGTCTTAGAATTCATTAAGTATTATGAGAGCGCAAACTGGAATGAGATTTCAAGAATAATGCTTATTGAAGGCATGGAAATGGATGATATTTACGAAGCATATCTTAATGCACTCGTTTGGTACAGAGACTTATTTAAAGAATAAATTGTTTAAAGCTTCGGCCTAATAAGCCGAAGCTTTTTTATGTAAGAGAGGGTTAAAAGTCAGTAAAATTGGGGAATATTGACAAAAGAAAATGCATAGGTTAAAATCAGTCTGTTGTCACATCGGGGTGTGGCTCAGTTTGGTAGAGCGCTACGTTCGGGACGTAGAGGTCGTGGGTTCGAATCCCGTCACCCCGATTCAAAGAAAGATTACGGGTATCCGAAATTTTTCGTTGATTGAGGGAAGTGTGTATTTTGTTGGGAATCCAAAATAAAGAGAAAGGAGACTGGGCAAGATATGCAGTGCATTATCTATACTTCCGACGGGGCTATTTACAAAAGAGATCCCGACTACGAAAATTCGATGGACGCTGTAATTCAACATATGATAGCATCAGGTTTTACTAAAGAAGAAATACAGAGACAATTAAGAGTTGACGCAGATTACATTGAAGATGTTTGCAAACCTAGTAAATAACTAAAAAGAATGGGGATTCCGTTATCGAAGGATAACGGAATCTTTGTTTCTTTCTTTATGAATATTATGCTAAAATAGCGTTATAAGTCTTTTACAAAGGAGCCAAAAAATGAATGCCCAAGATTATTGCGTAGTAATTGGTGGAGTAAATGTAGATATAGGCGGAAAGGCAGTAGCACCCTTAATCCCAAAGGATTCAAATCCCGGAAAGATTAATGTTTCTTTTGGCGGTGTTGCAAGAAATGTTGCTCACAACATGAGACTGCTTGGACTTAACGTTAAGCTTATTACAGCTCTTGGCGAAGATGACTATGCAGCTAAAGTAAAAAAAGACTGCGAAAGACTTAAAATAGATATTGAAGGATATTTAAGTTGCCCTAATGAATCAACTTCTTCATATATGTTTATGACAGATAAAAGCGGTGACATGGTAATGGCTATTTCTGATATGGATATATACAGAAACATTACCCCTCAGTATCTTGAAACCAGAATGGATGAAATCAATAAGGCAAAGGTAGTGGTGGTTGATACAAACATTCCGACAGAAAGCATCGCTTACCTTGCAAAAAGATGTAAGGTGCCGATTTTTGCAGATCCTGTATCAAGCACAAAAGCCGCAAGACTGATTCCTGCCCTTTCAGATATTTACGGCGTTACACCAAATTCACTTGAAACTAGAATTCTTACAGGAGTAAAGGTATATAACGAAGAAAGCTTAGAAGAAGCTTCAAAGAAATTCTTTGATACCGGAGTTAAATACGTACTTATTTCTCTTGGAGCAGAGGGCGTATATGTTTCAAATAAAAAAGAATCCGTATATTTAAAGACTATTCCCGGAAAAGTGGTAAACACAACAGGAGCCGGAGATGCCATGATGGCCGGATTTATCTATGGATTTTTAAATGACAGACCTTTAAAAGAAATGGGATTAATTGGCTTGGCCACAGCCACATTTGCTTGTGAAACCACCAATACTATAAATGAAGAAATAACTATAGAAAAAGTCTTAGACAGAGTTGGACTTTTATAGTAAAGAGAGGTTAAGAAAATGGAATTTAACAAGTATCTTGATGTTGCACCCGAGGTTGCAGCGGCACTTAAGGAAGGAAAGGCAGTAGTAGCACTTGAGTCTACAATTATTTCACACGGAATGCCTTATCCCAAAAACGTTGAAACAGCATTAAACGTTGAAAAAGTAATAAGAGAAAACGGAGCTGTTCCCGCAACAATCGCTATTATCGGCGGAAGACTTAAGGCAGGTCTTTCAAAAGAAGAAATTGAATATTTAGGAAAAGAAGGACAGAAGGTAACTAAGGTATCAAGAAGAGACCTTCCCGTAATTGTTTCAAAGAAAATGGACGGAGCCACAACGGTTGCCACAACAATGATTATTGCAGCTATGGCAGGAATTAAAGTATTTGCAACAGGCGGAATCGGCGGCGTGCACAGAGGAGCAGAGACAACAATGGATATTTCTGCCGACCTTGAAGAACTTGCAGAGACTCCCGTAATGGTTGTTTGTGCAGGAGCAAAAGCAATCCTTGATTTAGGCCTTACACTTGAATACCTTGAAACAAAGGGTGTTCCCGTAATTGGATATCAGACAGAAGAACTTCCCGCTTTCTACACAAGAAAGTCAGGATTTAAGGTAGATTACAGACTCGATACTCCTAAGGAAATGGCAGATGCATTCCTTGCAAAGAAAGAACTTGGCATGAAGGGCGGAATGCTTGTAACAAATCCCATTCCTGAACAGTATGCAATGGATTACGATGTAATCAATAAAGCAATCGACCAGGCTATAAAAGAAAGTGTTGAACAGGGAATCAAAGGAAAGGCAACAACACCTTTCTTACTTGCAAGAGTTGTGGAACTTACAGGCGGTGATTCACTTGAATCAAACATTCAGCTTGTTTACAACAACGCAAAAGTTGCAGCACAGACTGCTGTTGAAATGTGTAAATAATGAATTAAGGCCGGCTTTAAAGAGCCGGCTTTTTTTATTGAATAAAAGAAACAAAAAACACTGTCAAAGACTTGCATTTTTGGCAAAAGTTGTTAAAATTACTGTTTTGTTATATAATACCTTTCGTGTGACCGAAGAAATTCGGCCAAAGAGAGAAGATCAGAGAAGTACCAATGAAGAAGTTTAGCTATCATATTTATAAAATGATAAAAGGCGCAGTTTGGCTTTTCTATCCGAAGATGAAAGTCGAAGGAATAGAAAACTTGCCGGATGAGGCTTCAGTAATAGTGGGAAACCATTCACAAATGAACGGTCCCATTGTGGGAGAGCTTTATTTCCCAAAGAAATTCAGTATCTGGTGCATAGCGGAAATGATGGATGCGAAGCTTGTCCCCGCATATGCCTTTGAAGATTTTTGGTCAAAGAAACCTTTGTATATAAGATGGTTTTACAAAATACTATCCTATATAATAGCGCCCATAGCACAGTGTGTTTTCACTAACGCAGACACAATTCCTGTTTATAAAGATAAAAGGATTTTAACTACATTTAAAGAAACAGCCGGCAAATTAAAGGAAGGCTTAAATGTAATCATATTTCCTGAAGACTATGATGAGCACAACAATATAGTGCATAAGTTTCAGGAAGGCTTTGTGAATGTGGCAAAGATGTATTACAAAGAAACCGGCAAAGATGTTTCTTTTGTGCCTATGTACATTTGCCCCGCATTAAAAAAGGTGGTTTTTGGAAAGCCTGTTTTATTTAACCATGAAGCACCTATGAAGGAAGAACAGGAAAGAATATGTAACTATCTTATGGATGAAATATCCGAAGTGGCTTACTCTCTTCCAAGGCACAGAGTGGTGCCCTATCCTAATATTAAGAAGAAAGATTATCCATATAGCGATAGATTGTAATTATTATGAAAAAACCCGTTGTAGACTATAGTAAGCTTAGATTTTCAAATATTACTTCTAAAGAGTACAGACATTTATTTTTGATACTTGGATGGGTGGGATACCTCATTATGTATATCGTAACGGAGAGATTCATACCTATCGAAAAGTGTCATGAAGTTCACAGTATTGTGGACGATATAATTCCTTTTAACGAATATTTTATTTTAGCGTATACATCATGGTATTTGCTTGTTGCAGGTTCACTTCTTTACTTTTTACTTTATGATGTAGAAAGCTTTGTAAGGGCACAGAAATTTATTATTCTTACGCAGGTTATCGGAGTAATCACATATATTGTGTGGCCCTCAGTCCAGTTTTTAAGACCGGAGGTGCTTCCAAACAACAATTTCTGCTCTCAGATTGTCGGAATGATTTATTCTGTAGACACACCTACAGGCGTGTGTCCCTCATTACATGTAGGTTATTCGCTGGCGCTTTTGTCAGCCTGGTTAAAGAAAGACACCAAAAAGATTTGGAAAGTAATTGTTTCAATATGGATTTTACTTATTTGTCTTTCAGTTATGTTTGTAAAGCAACATTCATTTACGGATGTTTGGGCAGCTGCAGTAATGTGCGCCCTTATAGAAATTGTACTTTTTAGAAAGAGATACTTTCAAAAGGGAGTAAACGCATTGCGTTTGGATGGAAAGGAATAGATATGGGAAAAAGGAAATGGGGAGACAGAAGAGACGCTAAGTTAATTCGCGATATTGATGCGATGCACTACATTATGCCTCTTATGTATCCTAACAGATGTGACAACGAAGCATTTATGACGTTACACATTAATCTTGAAAAAACAGAAGAATACATCAGAAGAAAAAATAAAGAAAATCCCGATAATAAAATCGCTATTTTTGAAATAATTATTGCGGCTACATTAAAGGCTATTAAGCTTCGCCCTCATATGAACAGATTCATTGCAAATAACACAATGTATCAAAGAAACGAGCTTACAGCAGCATTTACCGTAAAGAAGAATTTCCGTGATGACGGAGAAGAAACTCTTGCCAGAGTGGTGGCAGACGATAAAGACACCCTTGATACCATAAACAAAAAAGTTATGGATCAAATCGAGTTTTGCAAAAACTTCGAAGATGATTCCACAAAGGCAATGAACTTTATAAAGAAGCTTCCCGGAAAGCATTTCATCGGATGGCTTGCAAGATTGCTTGATAAGCACGGACTTATGCCAAAGTCAGTTATCGCAACAGACCCTTATCAGTGTACAGTTGTGCTTACAAACCTTGGTTCAATCGGTATGAACATCGGATATCACCACCTTATGAACTGGGGAACCAACTCTATATTCATTGTTGTGGGTAAAAAGAAAAAAAGAGCTCACTATGACAAAGACGGTAATATTACCATGAGACGTGAAATTGCACTTTCATTAACAATTGATGAAAGAATCTCTGATGGTTTCTATTACGCCAGATCATTAAGACTCTTAAAGAGATTAATTGAAAATCCTGAACTTTTGGAAACACCTCTTGATGAGGAAGTAAGTTATTAAGAAAAGGCCTATACACAGTAATGTGTATAGGCTTTTTTAACAGATTATTTTTCATCGCAAACTTGAAAAATCAGGAACTTTAAATAGTAAGACTCATCGGACGCCCAAAGAATCGGGTGGTCGCAGGCTTGGGTGCGAAATTCAACTTGGCGTAAGCGCTTGTGAACTGCCTTTGCGGCCTGAGCGATGACTTCTGTAAAAAGCTCTTGAGTCATAAAGTGTGAGCAAGAGCAGGTTGCAAGGTAACCTCCGTCTTTTACAAGCTTCATGCCTTTCATGTTGATTTCTCGATAGCCTTTCATGGCGTTTTTTGTGGCTTCTCTTGATTTAGTGAAGGCAGGGGGATCTAGGATAACTACGTCATATTGCTCGCCTTCTTCATATAATTTGGGAAGTTCGTCCAAGACGTTTGCAGCCCTAAACATTACAGTTTTATCTAAATTGTTTCTTTTAGCATTTTCTGTTGCCTGACTAACGGCAAATTCTGAAATATCTAAGCCGGTAACTTCCTTGGCGCCGGCGATTCCTGCATTTAAAGCAAAAGTTCCCATATGGGTAAAGCAATCCAAAACCTTTTTATCGCGACAGATTCTTTGAATAGCTCGTCTATTATACTTTTGATCTAAAAAGAAACCGGTCTTTTGGCCGTTCACTATATCAACCATGTAGTGAATTCCATTTTCAACTATCTCTACGTTAGTATCAAATTCAGGCCCGATAAATCCTTTATGTAAAGGCATGCCTTCTTTCTTTCTGACAGGAGCGTCAGAACGTTCGTAAACACCCCTTATTTGATATCCGTCTTTTGAAAGAATGTCTTTTAAAGCATCAATAACGATTTCTTTAAGCCTATCCATTCCCAAAGCCAAAGATTCAACAACCAATACATCGTCGTATTTATCTACAGTTAATCCGGGAAGCCAGTCTGCCTCGCCAAAAATCACGCGGCAGCAGTTTAAATCTTCTTTTTCCATTACAGACTTTCTGTATTCCCAGGCATTTTTTGCTCTCATATAAAGGAATGCTTCATCAACAACCTGATCGGCCTTTCTTGTAAGCATTCGAATTCGGATTTTAGAGTTTTGATTTATAAAGCCGGCTCCCATGGGATAGCCGTCAAAATCCTGCACCAAAACTACATCACCGTTTGTGAAAGTTCCGGTGATTGTATCTATTTCATTATCATAAATCCAGGCGCCACCTGACTTAATGGTGCGGCCTTCGCCCTTTTTTAAAGTTACAATTACGTTCTTTACAAAGTTTGACATATATAATCCTTTCAATCTTTCGTAATTACGATTTTAAACCATAAGTGCTAATACAACAATAAAAACTGCATTCTTGCATGATTTTATTATATAATCAAGGAAGGGAAATATTATAAAGGGGTGGATTATGAAGACTATATATGTAAATCAGGTTGGCTATAAAAATAATAAGGAAAAGAAAGCTTATTTAAACTTTGAAGGAAAGAGCGTTTCTTTGGTTGATGAAACCGGAAAAACCGTATATGAGGGAGTTGCAAATAAGTGTATAAAAGATAATATTTCGGGAGAAGAAATAAGCGTATTTGATTTTAGTGATGTGACTAAAGCGGGAAAATATAAAGTCGCTTCCGATGGTGTTGAATCTGTAGGCTTTCAAATATCAGGAAACATAAATGATAAGCTTTTAAAAGATTTGTGTAAGTGCTATTACTATCTTCGCTGCGGAGTAGATTTAGAAGAAAAATATGCAGGAGCTTATGTTCACGGAAAGTGCCACACAAAGAAGGCAAAGGTATTCGGGGAAGAAGAATCGAAAATAGACGTGACCGGAGGTTGGCATGACGCGGGAGATTACGGAAGGTATGCAACCGCGGGAGCAGTGGCTGTAGCGCATCTTTTGTATGCTTTCAAAATGTATCCGATTTTAAAAATCCTTTCTTTTGACATTCCAAAAGATAATAAATACCCTGACTTACTTACGGAAGTGAAGGTGGAGCTTGATTTTTTAATGAAGCTTCAAAGAGAAGACGGAGGCGTCTATCACAAAGTGACCACCATGAGGCATGCGGATTTTATAATGCCTGAAGAAGATACAAATGATTTATTCTTGTTCCCTGTTTCTTCTTTGGCAACTGCGGATGTGGCAGCAGTTTTGGCTTTGGGATATTCAGTATACAAAGAATACGATAAAGAGTACGCCCTCAAACTTTTAAATGCATCACTTAAATCCTATGAATGGTTAACTAAGAATAAAGAAGCTGTTTTATTTAAAAATCCTGAAGAGAGTAACACGGGAGAATACGGAGAGAGCGAAGATTATTCAAACAGATTCTGGGCAGCTTGCTCGCTTTTTGAAGCTACAGGGGAAGATAAGTATTATAAAGAAGCGTTAAAGCAAAAGGATAATCTCATTACCTATGATAAGAGCGAAAGCTATAAAAACTATATTGGAAACATCTTTTCCTGCTTTGGCTGGATGGATGTTGCAGGGCTTGGAGCGTTATCGATAATCCTTTCAGATAAAGAAAACGAATTAAAGACTTTTCTTAAAGAGGAGATGCTTAAAGAAGCAAAGAGACTTGAAGCGGTTTCTTTAGAAAACGGATTCTCTCTTTGCATGGATAAAAAAGATTTTATCTGGGGAAGCAACATGGAGCTTGGAAAGTACTTAATGGTGTTGCTCGTTTCCTACAGAATAACTAAGAATGAAAAGTTTCTTTCTTTGGTAAGAGATGGTCTAAACTATCTTCTTGGATGCAACACAATGGATGTAAGTTACGTTACAGGTGCCGGGGAAAAAGCCTTTATAAATCCTCATTTAAGGCCAACTGCCGTAGACAATGTGGATGCGCCATGGGACGGACTTGTGTCGGGAGGCCCGAATGTGGGGCTTCAGGATGAAAGAGCGGCAGCCACTATTGAAAAGGGAACGGCTCCTATGAAGTGCTATCTTGACCATGTGGATTGCTATTCATTAAATGAGATAACGATTTATTGGAATTCTCCTTTTGTGTTTGCGGTTGCGGGCTTAGAAGAAGCAGATTAATAAAGATAAAAAAATATGTTTTGTATGTATTAAAAATCGAGATATACTATTTTTAAGGGTAAGAAAAAAATAAAGGTGGGAGTGAAGGTATGATCAAAGAAAATAAGATTTTACTTGGAAAATCAAACGGTGAAGATATTTACATTTATCCTAAAATGGCCAATCGCCACGGAATGATTGCAGGTGCCACCGGTACAGGTAAAACCGTTACTTTAAAGGTAATGGCAGAGTCATTTTCAGATATGGGAGTGCCTGTATTTTTGGCTGACGTTAAGGGAGACTTGGCTCCTTTGTGTAAATTAGGCGTAGATAATGAAAACGTTGTAAACAGAGTTGAATCCATGGGGTTAAAAGAAGATGGATTTACATATAAGGCATTTCCTGTAAATATCTGGGATGTGTACGGAGAAAACGGTATTCCGCTTAGAACAACCATTTCTGAAATGGGACCCATGCTTTTAAGCAGAATCTTAGGATTGAATGATACACAGTCTGACGTACTTACTTGTGTATTTAAGATAGCGGATGATGAAAATCTTCTTTTGACAGATACAAAAGATTTAAAGGCAATGCTTCAGTTTGTGGGTGAACACTCAAAAGAGTACAGCGCAAACTACGGAAATATGGCAGCAGCTTCTTTAAACGCTATCACAAGAGCGGTTGTTGCAATTGAATCAGAAGGCGCTGACATTTTCTTTGGAGAGCCCGCTCTTAATATTACAGACTGGCTTTGCACAGATGCAAACGGTAAAGGAATGATTCAGCTTCTTGATTGTAGAAAGCTTATTCACAGCCCCAAGATGTATTCAACATTCCTTCTTTGGATGCTTTCAGAGCTTTTTGAAATATTGCCTGAGGTTGGGGATGCGGCTAAGCCTCGAATGGTATTTTTCTTTGATGAAGCTCATATGCTCTTTGACTCTGCTCCAAAGATTTTGCTTGAAAAGATTGAGCAGGTTGTAAAGCTTATAAGATCAAAGGGTGTGGGCATTTACTTTATCACTCAGAATCCTTCGGATATCCCGGACGGAGTATTGGCTCAGCTTGGAAATAAGGTTCAGCACGCGCTTCACGCGTACACTCCCGCAGAGCAAAAGGCCATTAAGGCAGCAGCTCAGGGATTTAGAGCAAATCCTGAATTTGATACTATGGCTAAGCTACAGGAACTTGGAACAGGTAAGGCTTTGGTTTCCGTTCTTGATGAAGAAGGTGTTCCTACAATCGTTAAAGAAACAAAGATTTGCCCTCCTCAGAGTAACATGGGCACAATCGATGATTCTGAAAGAAATTCAATCATCAACTCAAGTCTTCTTTATTTAAGATATAAGACGGCGGTTGATAACGATTCAGCATACGAAGCTTTGGAAAGACACACTCAGCAGGTTCAACAAGAAGCTATCAAAGAAAGCGAGCAGCTTTCACTTACTCAGCAAAGAATGAAAGAAATCGAAGCAAGAAAGAAAGCGACCAACACTGCAGTTAAGAATGTGGCAAAGACTACAGCCGGAACAATCGGAAGAGAGCTTGGAAAAACTGTCGGTAAGACTGTCGGCGGAAGCTTTGGTAAAACTCTTGGCGGAAATATCGGTTCTTCTCTTGGAAGAAATATTATCGGAACATTATTAAGCGGAAGGTAAGATGCGAGAAAAAGTTTCAGTGGCTTTGGCAGCCTATAACGGAGAAAAGTTCATAAAAGAACAGGTTCAAAGCATTTTAGATAATCTGACAGAAGGCGATGAACTTGTGGTTTCAGACGATGGCTCAACAGATGCCACTAAAGAAATTTTACTATCTTTTAAAGATGACAGAATCAAGGTTTTTGACGGGCCCAAGAAAGGCGTAAAGAAAAACTTTGAAAATGCCATAAGAAATTGTAAAAACAGATACATCTTTCTTTGCGACCAAGACGATATCTGGGATAAAAATAAAGTAGATATTGTCATGAAGGTTTTTAAAGAGAATAACTGCCCCGTTTGTGTGCATAACTGTGAGCTTATAAACGAAGGCGGTGGAAAACTTTTAGATTCTTATTTTGAATACAGAAATTCAGGAGCAGGTTTCTTTAAGAACATAATGAAGAATACCTACATGGGATGTTGCATGGCATTTGATGCTTTGAAGCTTAAAGAAAAGATTTTACCTATTCCTGAAAATATTGAAATGCACGATCAGTGGATTGGAGTAATCGGGGATAAAATCGGAAAAAATGTCTTTATTGATGATAAGCTTATTAAGTATAGGCGCCACGAAAACAATGCTTCCGATTGCTTTAATCACTATGGTTTCTTTAAAATGCTAAGAAACAGAATCAATCTGTTTTTAAATGTAATAAGGGTGCATTAAAGAGGCACTTTACAAATGATTTTTGGTGTGCAATAATTTAGAAAGATTAAGGTTCCTTTAAGCGCGGCACAGAGAGGCCCGAAAGGTTACATATTGAGATGTCTGTATTTTTTTACAGGCTGAATTTGTGTGATTATCGCCATGCGCTTAAAGTGCATGGCGTTTTATTTTTTCAAATATATTCGATAAAAGAGGGGATAAAATGGCTGAATACAAAGCAACTTTGATGGATGATGCCGCAGTAGGAAGGGCACTTAAAAGAATAGCTCACGAGATACTTGAAAGAAACGGCGGAGCTGACAATCTTTGCGTGCTTGGAATAAAAAGGCGCGGAGTTTCTTTGGCAGAAGAGATAGTTAAGAATATTGAGGACATCGAAGGAAAAAGAATTCAGCTTGGCACCTTGGATATCACATACTATAGAGACGATTTGGCAAGGGATTCTTCGGAGCCTGTTATTCACGAATCTCAGATTCCCTTTGACATAGAAGGAAAAACAGTAATACTTGTTGACGATGTTTTATATACCGGAAGAACTGCAAGAGCTGCGATGGAAGCAGTGCTTAAGCATGGAAGAGCTTCTCAGATTCAGTTAGCGGTTTTAGTGGACAGAGGTCACAGGGAACTTCCCATAAGAGGGGATTATGTTGGTAAAAATGTTCCCACATCAAAAAGCGAAAGGATAAGTGTTAAGATACCGCCCTTTGAAGAACAAAGAAGCGTAGAACTCTATGGATAGTTAAAAGGCTTAGCCCTTTACTATAGATAAATGTATTAATTTGCACCTGAGTGTGCAGAATATGGAGGAAATTAAATAATGAAACTTACTTATGGCGTAACAGACAAACCGAAGTTTGGTCAAGTATTGGTATTTGCATTGCAGCAGTTACTGGCAATCTTAGCAGCTACAATCGCAGTTCCCGCTATTATCGGTAACGATATGTCGGCTTCGGCAGCACTCTTTGGTGCAGGTGTGGGTACTCTTGTTTACCTTCTTTTCACCAAATTTAAGAGCCCGGTTTTCTTAGGATCGTCATTTGCTTTCATCGGTTCGATGTTTGCAGCATTTGGTGGCGCAGCTTCCGTAGCATGTGGATATGCCGGAATTATCCTCGGTGCGATTTTCGCAGGACTTGTTTATGTAGTAATTGCCATCGTAGTAAAGTTTGTAGGTGTTAAGTGGATTGCAAACCTTATGCCTGCAGTAGTTATCGGACCTACAGTAGCAATCATCGGACTTTCACTTGCAGGAAATGCAATCGGTGATTTAACAGGTGCTTCAGTAGAAACATCCGGTTATGTATGTATCGTATGTGGATTGGTTACATTGTTTGTAACAATGATCTGTTCAGTATACGGAAAGAAAATGATGAAGATGATTCCTTTCATCATCGGTATTTGTGCAGGTTACATCGTAGCAGTTATCTTTACACTTATTGGTAAGTCAACAGGAAATGCAGCACTTTTGGTTGTAGACTTTTCAAGATTTGCAGATATGAAGTGGGTTCCCGATTTCACATTCCTTACAGCAATGAAGGGGCTTTCAGATATCACTCCCGCTTACATCGGAACAGTTGCTGCAGCTTATGTTCCCGTAGCATTCGTAGTATTTGCAGAGCACATTGCAGACCACAAGAACTTATCTTCAATCATTGAATCAGACTTGCTTGAAGAGCCCGGTCTTCACAGAACATTACTTGGTGACGGTGTTGGCTCAATGGTAGGTGCATTCTTTGGTGGATGTCCCAACACAACATACGGTGAATCAGTTGGATGCGTAGCTATTTCAGGAAATGCATCTGTTGTAACAATTCTCACAACTGCAATTGTTGCAATAATCGCTTCTTTCTTCGCTCCTTTCGTTACATTCCTTTCAACCATTCCTTCATGTGTAATGGGTGGTGTGTGTGTAGCTCTTTACGGATTCATCGCAGTATCAGGTCTTAAGATGATTCAGGACGTAGACTTAAACGATAACAGAAACTTATTTACAGTATCAGTTATTCTTATCGCAGGTATCGGCGGATTTGTTGTAAGCTTCGGCGCTGTAACAATCACAGAAGTTGCTTGTGCATTGATCCTTGGTATCATCACAAACAAGGTACTTGGAATTAAGAAGAAATAGTAATAGATAAAAGAAAAGGAAAACTCATCGCATAAAAGCGATGAGTTTTTTTATTTGTTATAGTATAATTCAAGAGACTTAGACTATTGAGAGGGGACAAAATGAGAAAAAGAATTGGGAAAGCAATTATAATCTTGTTGTTTATCAGTATTTTTTCGGGCTGCTCAACAAGCAATGGGGAAAATGAGGAAGTAGGTAGCGCTATAGAAGAAAGTGAAATTTCTACGAATCAGGAAAAAGAGTATAACGACATTTCTGTTTCAGATAATAACACGTCGAATTTATATGAATATGATGATTATGAATACGTAATTTATGGCGGAGAAAGAATAAAACTGGAGACACTTTTAACAGGCGAGACAAATTATTATACTCGAGCAGATGTATGCGGCGATGAAGAAAAAGAAATAGCTTTTAAAACGGATGATAAAGTATATCTACTAGATAATAAGAGTAGAATTATTTTCTATGAAGGAACAAGTGCGGATGAAATCGTAGATTACAAAGGGATGAAGGGTGTTCATACAGAGACTATTGAATATGAACCGACACAGGTTCATGAACAATTCATTGCCTTTGACGAAAACAAAAATCCCTATGTTGAGTTTAGTTGGGGATGGAAAGATAGGGTAAATGGACGAATACTTGATAGTAAAAGAGGTGAAGGGGACTATTTTTACTGTAATGACGAGGATGAGCTTGATTATTGGACATGGAATCTGAAAGTTGGAGAGTATAGGGATTTATGGTGGGCCAGACATCAGCCTTGGAATGAGTTACAATCTATTGAGTTAATTCTGTCAAACGGAGAATATGGAAAAGAGGTATTGGGTGATAATCATATAGAAATTGATAATCCCGAGTTTGAAGTAATTGTAAATAGTGTTGTTGATGTTCCATGGAATCAAAGAATTGAAAAAACAGAATGGATTGTTGAAGGAGAAGTTTTTCGTGTTGCAATAGAAAGAGCAGAATTAGAAATAGATGAGTATGCTCATTTGCGTGATTATATATTTGTTAAAAAGGATGAAATTAAGTGGTTTGAAGTTACTTACCCGTCAAAAAACGATCCTCTTGATTCAGATAGGTATGTGTGGGATGCTTGTGATTTTAACGTAAAATATGAAGATGTAAACTTTGATAATCAAAAAGATATTCTCGTATTTCTTGGCCATGCCGGGAACCGTGGTGTCATGTACTATTGTGCCTATGTATACGAAGATGATGAGTTTAAATATGCAAGATCATTTGAAGATATACCATATTATAAAATAAACAATGAGGAACAGTGTATCGAAGGATGGTGTCTTGACGGAGCAGCTCATTATTACGATTTTAAGTACAAATATATAGATGGAGATTTTGTAGAAATAGAAAGAAAGTATTATGAATGGGATGATGATAAGCAGGATTTTATTATCCTACTAGAGGATTAGTAGAGACATAATTTCATTTGCAGAATTATCTGAAATTCTTAAATAAGTAATTATCGAATTATGGTAATAGTAAAAAAGGAGAGGGCTTTTGCCCTCTCCGAATTTTTTATTATTAGTTTGTTTCGCCGTTAGCAAGTTTTGATGTGTAAGCAAATGCCTTCTTAACAGGGGGAAGAAGTAACACAACAACTGTAATTACGACTTCTACTAAAACGAATGAGTAGTTGTAAGCAATAGGGTAAATAGGTGCAAGGTTCTTCGGGAAGTTATCGGGCATGTATTCCATCCAGTAGATGTAACCTGCGATTGACTGACTTAAAGCTCGAAGCATTGCAGCTACGATAAAGCCAACGATAAGGCCATTTTTCTTCTTTGAGAAGAAACCGGACGCACCAAGAAGTGTGAATGCGAGGAAATAATCGAAAATAACCTGCATGGGTGATAAAACATAAGAACCGCCGTCTTGAACAAACTGTAAAATGCTGTAAGCAAAGCTTGCAATAAAGCCAATCTTAGGTCCGTACCAGTAACCAATCAATGCTACAAATAACATTGAGCAAAGAGTAACGGAACCGCCCCAGGGCATTTTGAAAAGCTTAACGTATGAAAGAGCGAAAGCCAATGCAAGGGATAAACCTGAGAAAACAAGCTGACGAACAGAGAAAACAGATTTTGCTTCTTCTGTCTTTTTACCTTTAAGAAAGGCAACCAATACAACGAGCAATACTGCAAGAATGATCAAAGCCCATGTTCCGGCTTTGGTGAGGGCGAAGTATCCGTCCTCGTGTGAAAGAAATGTGTTCATAAAAAAACCTCCTTGAATAAACATGGAGGGGATGGTAAAGAAAAGTACAATGCTTCCTTACGCCGGTATTATCCGGTTCAAGTGATGAGGGTATAGAAGAAAATCTTCAGTCTCAGCAAATGCTCCCCTAGCCAAATATTTAATTTATAGAAAAAATATAATATGTAACTGGTTAAGCGTCAAGGAGCAAAAATGCCGAAGAAACGAGCTTTCTAAAAGGAAAAATCGCTTTATTGCATTAAAGATTCAACAACTAGGAGGATTCCGTCCTTTAAAGAAACAGAAACGGTTTCTTTTTTAAATTTATTGCTTACTCCCAAGGGAAATTTGTTTGTTAAAGTGATGTTTTTACAGTCGTATTCCGAGCCCTTTATGGAAAGGCCTTTACATTCATCCGTAATGGAAAAAAGAGATAAGGAATAGCCTTTTTTTAATGTGAAAAGTTTTTCACATTTTGAAAGCGTGCACATGTATTCCGTATCTGAAAAAAGCTCACATTCGGCACCTTCATTGCATGCGTAGGCCATGGATTGAATGTTGGCCATGGTGTGATCGAATCTTTTTCCTAAAGCGCAGGTTAAGACTATATGCTTGTAACCTAGAGAAAGAGCATGCTTTATGGCAAGCATAGTGTCTGTATCATCTTTTCTTGAATCAAAGCTTTGTATGGGGACGTCTTCATAGTCTGAGTCTTTACAAGAAATCGAATCAAAGTCACCTATTAAGATATCAGGCTTTATGCCAAGTTTCTTTGCATGGTCAAAACCGTGGTCGCAGGCAATAACATAATCAAATTGTAAATCAGAAGGGATAGAGTTAAACTCTCCGCCGGAAATAATCAAACATGTCTTCATTTTGTATCGATTCTTTCTTTTATTTGATAGAAACATTCAATATCTCATAGATATCAGTTCCACATTTTTTATCAAAGTAATCTTTTAATTCTATATTTCTGTCCCACTTTTCTTGTGGGTACGATCCATATCTTGATTTTACATCATTCATTCTGGTTTCTAAATCTGCGATTCTATCAGGAAGTGCCATCGCATCGCAAAGTTGGATTAAAAGGTCATAATCATCAATCTTTGTAGAAGCCAAAAGCAATCTTAATTCTTCCTGCTTTTCAATAGAAATGTCAAACTTCCCAATATAATCTTCAAGAACCATTAGATTGAATGAGTGGGTAAGAGCGATTCTTGCTGCTTCATTATAACCTAAATCAAGAAGATATTGATAGCCATTATAAACATGAGCGAGATAACTTACACCAAATCTTCTTCCGACGTCATGAAGAAGCCCAAGAACATAAGCTTTGTCAGAATCCATACCACATTTCTCTGCAATTAATTTTGCTGCCAATGCAACATTCTCACTATGCTTAACCCAAGCACCGGGGTTTAGAACTTCAGCTTCTTTAAGTAATAATATAGCATTTGAAACCGACGGAACTGAATGGTCATTTACGTTTAAAACACCATCTATGTCCGGAAAAATAATATTATTCATATATATCCTTTCAAATGGATTTACCGAAATCATTTAAAAGAAATATAATATGACTATGGACAGCAGTCAATTTATTATATATGAATAATAATGTAAGAATTCTTAAGCAAAGGCGATGGAGTAAATAGATGCAAAAGTACGAAAACCTTGGTGAAGTATTTAGGAAGTTAAGAACTAACAGACATATTTCTTTAAAACAAGTCTCTAACGAAGAAGTATCAGCATCGCAGATATCAAGGTTTGAGCGAGGGGAAGCAGACATTTCTCTTTCAAAGTTTTTGGTTGCGCTAGATAATATGAAGGTTGAAATTGGTGAGTTTATGGATGCTGCTAAAGATTACAAGAGTTCAGAGCAGATTAAACTCATGAAGCAGTTAGTTCCCCTGGAGTATGAAAGAAACATTGAAGGCTTTAAAAAACTAATGGCGGAGGAAGAAGAAAAGTTTAAAAAGAATCCGAGCGTATATCACTATCACTTGAACACGATTTTGCTTCAAAGCTTTGTTTGTAAGTGTGATGAAACAATTCCTTTCCCAAAAGAGTATATGGATGAGCTTACGGACTATCTATTTACAACCGAGGAATGGAATTATTATGAACTGATACTAATCGGTAATACGTATTTGTTTATAGACATTCCTTTGCTTCATAAGATGGGGCAGGAAATATTAAAGCAAAAAGATGCGTATTGGAATATAGGATCTAAAAGAAATGTCGTGATGATTACGCTTTTAAATATCTGGGAAACTTGCCTTCATAGAGACAGCTTGGAAGTGGCAAAGTTTTACAGGGAAAAGACGAAAGCGTTGCTTGGTGATGAAACCGACCTATATAAGCTGACAATCCACTTGTTCTTATCAGGCCTTCAGGATTACAAAGAAGGAAAAGAAGAGCTTGGAAAAGATGAAATGAACAAGGCCATTAAGATATTTGAATGGGTGGGAAGCGAGAACCTGGCAAACAATTACAAGAAGGATTACGCGAGATTTGTTAAGTAAAAATTGCATATATGCAAAAAGTGTATTCTGCTTTGAAAAGTAGGATACACTTTTTTTATCTTAAGAAAAGGAATGAAAGCAATGGAAAAAAGATCAAAGCGTAATGAAGGATTACTTTTATTCGGAAGGTGGACTTCCAAAATCGGAGACATAGTTTTTGACTATGTAAACAGTGTGGTTTTGGTTCATGCATACACAAGTCACTCATGGGTGCTTGCTTTGTACCAAAGTTCGCAGACAATAATTCAGGTTTTATTTAATCTTATAGGCGGAGCAATTGCAGATGCCGGAAAAAGAAAGAAGATTCTAATCACAACAGATTTGCTAAGTGCCATAGTTTGCTTTGTGGCAAGTTTTTTCGTGGAATCAAAGCATGTGGCAGTTGCTTTAATCATGGCAAATGCACTGCTTGCACTTATATTTGCTTTTAGCTCACCTACGTTTAAAGCAATTGTCAGGGAGATGGTTAGCAAGGATAGGATTGTAAAGTACAATTCAATTTCTAACGCCGGAAAAGAACTTATTTGTATGGCCGGCCCGATTATCGGTGTGGCACTTATGGCAGTTGTTGGCGCAAGAGGCGCGCTTATCATAAATGCAATCACGTTCTTTATTTCAGCGATTTCAGAATGCTTGCTTGTTAAGCTTGATAATGAAACAAAAGAAGAAGCGAAGGCAAAAAAGAACTTAATTTGCGACATAAAAGAAGGGTTAAAGTATTTATACAATGAAAAGCCGATTCTTGCTTTGCTTATATTATCAGCACTTGTAAACTTCTTTCTTGCAGGATACAATCTTTTACTCCCGTACACAGATATAATGTATGAGGGAGTGTTTGAAGGTTTCTATGCAAAGGCCATGGCAGCAGAAGCGATTGGTTCGATTTTAGGGTCACTTATTAATTCAAAAATACCCTCGGACTTTTCAATGAAGTATTCATCACTTACTATTTTCCTTGGAATAAATGGTGCGTCACTTCTTTTGGTTCCATTGGCAAATTTATCAAGAAACCAGATTATATGCTTGCTTCCAATCGTTTTATTTGGGGCATCGTTAACGATATTTAACATTAACCTTATGTCTTACACTCAGGTTAAAGTGGCGGAAGAATACTTAGGTCGTGTATTTAGCGTTATATTTACAGTTGCGGTAATGTTTATGCCACTTGGTTCATGGTTTTTCTCATTACTTAACTTTACAAATAATATAAATAGTTTTTCTGTTGTGGGAGCAGGAATAGTGGTGCTTTCATTGATATATCTTTTCTTTGTTCATCCCGGAGAATTAGAAAAGCAAGAATAAAAAAGAAGCTCGGTAATTTACCGAGCTTCAACTTTTTCTATTAAACGATTGTGTGAATCCAACCCTTAGGTGCTTCCAAGCGGCCCATCTGGATACCTGTCAAAGTATCGTAGAGCTTCTTTGTGACAGGTCCCATTTCTGTCATTCCGGCAGGAAGACAAATTTCTTTACCGTGATCTACAATCTTTCCTACAGGTGAAATAACTGCTGCCGTACCGCAAAGACCACATTCTGCCATGTCCTTAAGCTCGTCTACGTAAACTTCTCTTTCTTCTGCTTCAAGTCCGAGAATTTCTTTTGCAACGTACATAAGTGAACGACGAGTGATTGAAGGTAAAATGCTGTTTGACTTAGGTGTAACTACCTTTCCGTCCTTTGTTACAAACAAGAAGTTTGCGCCGCCGGTTTCTTCTACCTTAGTACGTGTAGCAGCATCAAGATACATGTTTTCATCGTATCCCTGCTCATGAGCATCAACGATTGCGTAAAGGCTCATTGCGTAGTTAAGGCCTGCCTTGATGTGACCGGTTCCGTGAGGAGCGGCTCTGTCAAAGTCTGAAACTCTGATGGTAAGAGGCTTTACGCCACCTTTAAAGTAAGGACCAACGGGTGTACAGAACATTCTGAATTGATATTCTTCTGCAGGTTTAACACCGATAACGGGTGAAGAACCAAACATATAAGGTCTGATATATAATGTAGCGCCCGATCCGTAAGGGGGTACATATGCTGCATTTGCTGAAACCACTTTATCTACAGCATCAAGAAATCTCTCTACGGGGAATACAGGCATTTCAAGTCTTTTACAACTGTCTACCATTCTTTCTGCATTTAAGTCGGGGCGGAAACAAACGATTTTTCCATCCTCTGTTGTGTAAGCCTTTAAGCCTTCAAAACAAGTCTGTGCGTACTGTAATACACCCGCACATTCGCTAATCACGACTTTATCATCGGAAGTTAGAATTCCTTCATCCCAGGCTCCGTTCTTAAAATTTGAAACATATCGCTTGTCGGTAGGGATATATCCAAAACCGATATTTGCCCAATCGATATTTGCTTTTTGCATGTCAATTCTCCTTCCTTTTAACTCTTTAACAAGTTAAGTCGCTAAATTATTTGATAACTATTATCGGACTAAAACTTTAAAATGTCAATCATTAGCTTAAATAATCTGAAAGAGTGGCAAATTCGGCTAAAGTAAGGGCTTCTCCGCGAATGGTGGCGGGAAGGTTCATTTTTTCAAGAGCGGACAATACGTTTTCTTTGGTCACATTATTAATGCCTGCATTGGTGAGGGCGTTAACCATGGTTTTTCTTCGCTGGTTAAAGGCTGCGCGGATAAGTGTAAACA
The DNA here is from genome assembly GCA_016291405.1 of Lachnospiraceae bacterium. Taxonomy (GTDB): domain Bacteria; phylum Bacillota; class Clostridia; order Lachnospirales; family Lachnospiraceae; genus UBA1258. The sequence goes on along the minus strand of JAEEXG010000007.1, from coordinate 14,771 downwards.
TCAAAGATTCATTCTTTACTTTAACGGGCATTTCTTTGTGAAGAGTAAGCTTTATTACCGCACTGTCTACATTGGGGCGGGGCACAAAGCAATTGGCCGAAACAATCATTAAGATGTCGGGCCTTGAGTAAAACTGAACGGCCAAAGAAAGAGCGCCGTAATCCTTGGTGCCGGGGCCGACTTTCATGCGATCTGCCACTTCCTTTTGCACCATAACGGTAATTGAATCTAAGGGCACGTGGCTTTCAAACAGGCCCATTATGATAGGTGTGGTTATATAATAAGGAAGATTTGCAACCACTTTTATGGGCTTTCCGTCATTGTATTTATTTGTAAGCTCGTTAATATCAAGCTTTAAAACGTCCTCATTGATAATGACTTTATTTGAGTATTCGCTTAATGTGTCATTTAAAATAGGAATAAGGTTTTTATCAATTTCAACAGCGATTACAAACTTTGCATTTTCGCAAAGATACTGGGTCATGGTGCCGATTCCGGGTCCAATTTCAAGGACGCAGTCATCTTTTGTGATTTCTGCTCCCTTAACTATTCCTTCCAAAATGTTTGTATCAATCAAAAAGTTTTGACCGAATTTCTTTTGAAAGTTAAAGTTATATTTTTCTAAGATTTGAAAAGTATTTGAAGGTATACCTAAATTTGCCATTTTGTTTTCCTATAAATTAAAAAGTGTTCTTGCGTTCTTTTCGGTTTCTTTGATTACTTCTTCGCTTGTGATTTCTTTTAACGATGCAATTTCTTCCGCCACGTATGTAAGATAAGAAGAATCGTTTCTTTTGCCTCTAAAGGGAACGGGTGCAAGGTAAGGGCAATCCGTTTCTATTAATATAGAAGAAAGAGGAATGCCTTTTGTTACTTCTTTTAAGGTTTTAGAGTTCTTAAAAGTAACGACGCCTCCGACTCCGATGTAAAAACCCATTTTTACATATTCTTTTGCAATTTCCAAGGAAGAAGAAAAGCAATGGATGACGCCCTTTTTTTGAGGAGTATGTTCCTTAATTATATTAAGAGTATCCATTGTGGCTTCTCTTGAATGCACAATTACGGGAAGGTCATATTTTTTTGCAAGCTCAAGCTGATAGATAAAGATTTCTTTTTGAGCTTCTTTTGTGGAAGTATCGTAATAGTAATCAAGACCGATTTCTCCGATTGCAACAGGGGAGAGAGTCTTTATCATTTCTTCAAGCACAGGCCTTCTTTCGGGAGTAAGCTCATCCACGTTTTCAGGATGAATGCCGTAAGTAGGGTGTAAGAAAGGATACTTTTCACACAGGTTCTTTATTTTTTTTAGTGAATCCCAAGACGCTGCAGCGCACACAATGTCGCCGACACCTTTTGAAGCCATGGAAGATAAAAGCTCATCTCTGTCTTCATCGAAGGCTTCGTCGTCGTAATGGGAGTGAGAATCAAAAATCATTTAGTTGCCTCTTTTTTAATTTCGGTTTCGTATTATTTTATCACAAAAAAAATATGCGGTAAATTTGTAAAGAAAAGGCTTAAAAAAGGCAGTTTTTTGAAACTCGGAAAGGCGTTAAAAAAATATAAAAAAATTTTTAAAAAAAGTCTTGCAAAAAAATTATCCGTGTGATATATTCTTACTTGCGTTGTGAGTGACGCAAATCAAATAAATACGCGCCTTTAGCTCAGTTGGTAGAGCACCTGACTCTTAATCAGGGTGTCCAGGGTTCGAGTCCCTGAAGGCGCACTAAATTAGTCGCAAGCTTAGCTAAGTGCAGGTTTGTGGCTTTTTTGTTTCTTTCCTGATAATATTAATACTTCCTTAAACCACAATATTTTGTGGTCTTTTTTTTTGACTTTGACTATATCGTGTGATACACTTTTATATTATAGGGGAACTATACATAGCCTTAGGAAAAGGGATTAGAAAGTTGGATAAGTACGAATACAAAGTCCGCGCAGACGAAATTAGGGCACTAATACAGGCGAAAAAGTACAGAGAGGCCGTCGAGATAGCAGATACCATTGAGTGGCGTAACGTCCGCAATAGTATGATGTTATGTACGATAAGCGACCTTTATAAAATGTGTAAGCGTTTTGAAGACAGTAGAGACGTCTTAATGCTTGCATATCAGAGAAATCCGGGTGGAAGGATGATTCTTTATTCTTTGTGTGAATTGTCCATAAAGCTAGGAGACGTTGTAAACGCTATAGAATATTACAAGGAATTTGTGGCGGTAGCTCCGAGAGATACCGGCAGATTTGTGTTAAAGTATAAACTTTACACCGCACAGGAAGTAGGGCTTGAAGAAAGAATCGGTGTTTTGGAAGAGCTCCAGCAATACGAGTGTAAAGAAAAATGGATGTACGAACTTGCATATCTTTATCACATGATGGGATACGGCGATAAGTGCGTTGAAGAATGTGACCAGATAGTTATATATTTCGGCGAAGGAAAGTATGTTATAAAAGCCCTTGAATTAAAGGCTTTGCATCAGCCTCTTTCCGCAGAGCAGGATGTTATTTACAGAAGACTTACAGATCCTAAAGCAAATGAAGTGCTTGTTAAGGATATGGATGTAAGTAAGTTTAACACTATTGACCTTCAGAAAGAGCTTGCAAACAGCTTGGCTGAAGTGCTCTATGATGACACTCAGCCCATTCCCGAAATTCCGGAAAGCGCTTTAAAAGAAGAGCCAAAGCAGGAAGAACAGGTAGTATACGAAGAACCTGCTTTAGAAGAAGAGCAAAAAGAAGAAGTTAATGAACCGGAAGAAAAAGAGGAAGAGCCTTACAAAGAACCTGATTTAAATGAGGCTTATGAGGAGTACTTAAAGAATCCTGTAGATAATACTCAGGATTTAGACATTCCTACGGTTAAAGAAGAAATCAAAAAAGAAGAACCCTTTGTTATCAAGGACAACACTCCTTCAGATGAAACAAAGATCTTTAGCATAAAAGATGTTGAAGCAGGCTTAAGGAAAGAACCGTCCATAAGCCGTACTGTCATGCCTCAAAAGAACTTAGACGAGATGCATGAAGTAATGCCTCGTTCCAGCAAGAATCCCGCAATCATATTCCCTAATTACGATGATATGGTTTCCATGGAAGGTGACGGTCAGATAAGCTTTAACCTTCCCGAGCAGGAAATGGTTGATAAGCAGATAACCGGTCAGATAAGCATTGAAGAAGTCTTGGCTGAATGGGAACGCATGAAGAACGCCAGCGAGAAAAAGTGGCGTGAAGACATGCGAAGAAAAGTTATTCAGCAGACAAACGGCATGTTTAAAAGCTTTGATGAGACTTCAAAGGACGGCCTTTTAGAAAAGCTTGAAGACGAAGTTAAGAATAGCGACAGAGTAGAGCTTACAAGAGAAGAAGAAAACAACTTAACCGATGAAGGTTTATCAATCGAAACATTTTCAAACAATCTCGGAGAGGCTGCTCTTGCAGCTGAGGCTTCGCTTCTTATTAAAGAACCTGAAGCAGAAGAAACCGAGGAAAAGAACGAAAATGATATAAGAGAGATTCTTGTTGATGAAGAGCCCACTCCCGAAGAGCTTACCTTTGACAGAACACCTTATATTAATGAAGACGAAGAAAAGATAGAAGTATCTGAGCCCGAAGAAATAGTTTCAGAAGATACTACAGATAATACTCAAGATAAAGAAATCGATTATCTTATGGCATTTGCAGAGGCAAGTGAAGAAAGAGATATGCAGGATCTTGCCGCAATGAGCGCTCATGAAGAAGTTTTCTTTGAGGAAGAACCTACAGAAGATGTGGACGAAAATGTAGATGAGCAAACCGAAGCTTTTGAAGAGGAAGCAGAAGAGTTAAATGCTGAAGTTCCTGAAGAAGTAGTCATTGTAAACGGACCTACTGAAGAAGAATTCGAAGAAGCTTGCGAAGAAGAGACAGAAGAAGCTTTAGAAGAAGAAAAACAGGAAGAAGTACCTGCGGAAGAAACTGTTGAAGATGCGGACAATTTTGTAGAAGATGTGGACGAAAATGTAGAATCCACAGAAAGTATGGACGAAAATGTAGAAGATGAACCGCTTGAGTCTACATACGAAGAAGCAGAAGAAGTATACGAAGAAAGTGAAGAATATAAAGACGAAGTAAGAGCATCAGGCTTTACAGCAGAACAGGAAGAACGCTTTGAAGCTTATATTCAGAACGAAGTCGGAAGAGAACAGTTAAAGCAAGTATTGGCAGGTGCATCTTTAGAAGGCGGCCACGGAAACGTTATTATCGGAAGCGATGACGTTGACAGCGGTGTTGACTTAGCTAAAGCCATAATCATGGAACTTGCTTCCAAAGATACCATCGGAGGAAAAGTTGCCAAGATTAAGGCAAGCACTTTAAATGCAAAAGATGCCGAAGAAACACTTTCAAAGCTTGATGATGGGGCATTAATAATTCAGGATGCAAACGAATTAAGAAAAGAAACCCTTGAATCAATAAGAAAAGTAGTAAGCGACACAAACAAGAGATTATTCATTATACTTACAATGATTAAGCGTACAAAGCATAAGTTTGTAATGGAAAATGCAGGATTCCTCGAAGCATTCGACGTTTCGATGGATATAGAGTCATTAACAAACAAAGAGCTTGTTGCCTACGCAAAGGGATATGCTTACAGCAAGGAATATGCCATAGATGAAATGGGAATGCTTGCCCTTCATACAAGAATAGATGAAAGACAGACAAACCAGCATGCTGTAACAGTTACCGAAGTAAGAGAAATGGTTGACGAAGCAATCGAAAAAGCTACCAAGAAAAACGTAAAGCACTTTGTGGATGTTTTGGTTGGAAAGCGCTACGATGATAATGATATGTTAGTTCTTAAGGAGAAGGATTTTTCAGAATAAAGCTTGTAAAGGGGAAGTCTTAAGATGAATCCAATTGCTATCACTGAGACAGACAGATATTTATTTGGCGAGGGCACCCATTATGAAATATACAAAAAACTGGGTGCTCACCCATGTAATGTAGATGGTAAGGACGGGGTATATTTTGCCGTATACGCTCCAAATGCCCTGGAAGTATATGTTGTTGGAGATTTTAACGATTGGAAGGAATGGGATATTCCGCTAACTAAACTTGAAGACAGCGGAATATGGGACGGCTTTGTTGAAGGCGTCAAAGAAAACCAGCTTTATAAGTTTTTCATTAAAGCAAAAGACGGAAGCACTCTCTATAAGGCGGACCCGTTTGCAAACTATGCAGAAAAAAGACCGGGAACCGCATCAAAGATTTATAACCTAAACGGATTTAAATGGACAGATTCAAAATGGATAAAGCAAAGGGATTCTCAGGATATGTTTAAACAGCCCCTTGCCATTTATGAATGCCAGATAGGTTCTTTTATGAAGCATCCGGGAAAAGAAGACGGAGGCTATTATTCTTATAAAGAATTCACAGACAGAATAGTTGAATACTTAAAAGAAATGAAATATACCCACATAGAGCTTATGGGAATCGCAGAGCATCCTTTTGATGGCTCTTGGGGATATCAGGTGACGGGATACTATGCGCCCACTTCAAGATACGGAGAGCCAAAAGACTTTATGTATCTTGTAAACACCCTTCATAAAAATGGAATCGGAGTAATTTTAGACTGGGTGCCAGCCCATTTTGCAAAAGATGCTCACGGACTGTCTAACTTTGACGGTGGAGCAGTGTTTGAACATCCGGATCCTCGTCTTGGAGAGCATCCTGAATGGGGCACAAAGATATTTAACTATTCAAAGAAAGAAATCGTAGACTTTCTTATCGCCAATGTCTTTTATTGGATAAAAGAATTCCATGTAGACGGAATAAGAGTTGATGCCGTTGCATCCATGCTCTACCTTGATTACGGAAAGAAACAGGGCGAATGGGTGCCAAACAAATTCGGTGATAACAAGAATCTTGAAGCAATCGAATTCTTTAAGCATTTAAACTCAATCGTACATAAAGAGTATCCCGGATTTATGACTATAGCCGAAGAGTCAACGGCATGGCCTAAGATTACAGGCCCCGTTGAAGAAGACGGTCTGGGATTTTCATATAAGTGGAATATGGGATGGATGCATGACTTTTGTGAATACATGAAGTTAGATCCATACTTTAGAAAAGATAACCACTATAATATGACTTTTGCCATGAGCTATAACGAGTACGAGAATTACATTTTACCCTTATCTCATGACGAAGTGGTGCATCTAAAATGTTCAATGGTTGAAAAGATGCCCGGATTTAAGGTAGATAAATATGCAAACCTTCGCGCCGGATATACTTTCATGTTTGGACATTGCGGAAAGAAGCTTCTTTTTATGGGCCAGGATTTCGGACAAGAGCGTGAATGGAGCGAAGAAAGGGAGCTTGACTGGTACATGCTTGAAAATCCTTTAAATCAAGGATTAAAGGATTATGTGAGCGAACTTTTAAAAATGTACAGAGAGTATCCTTGCCTATACACGGATGATAACAGCTGGAAAGGCTTTGAATGGATGAATGCGGATGATAAAGACAGAAGCACTTATTCATTTATAAGAAGAACGGAAGCCGATCCAAGATGCTTACTCTTTGTAATGAACATGACCCCCATGAAGTGGGAAGGATATAAGCTTGGAGTTCCAAAATCGGGAAAGTACAAACTAATACTTAATTCAGACGATACTAAGTTTGGAGGAAACGGTAACGAAGTGGCAAAAGAAATCAAAGCCGTTAAGGGAGGATGTGAGTATCAGCCATATGCACTTACCCTTGATTTACCTCCATATTCTGCATTAGTGTTTGAATACTAGTTAAGAAAAACAGATAAATAGCCGAAATATAAGGTGAGCGAATGATTCGCTCGCCTTTCTTTTTTAAAGAAGGCCAATGCAAGGATGCCGTTTTGGAGATTACTATGAGAATTTCGTTCGATAATTCAAACCGACAGATTGAAAGATTAAATAAGCCATTAACTACCGATTCAAGTAATAAGACAAAGGGAATCGGTTCTTTTTATGAAGAAAAATCCGTGCAGGGAGAAACCGGAAATTATGAAGGTGCTCTTAAGTCACTTGGCGAAGTAAAAACAAAAGCTATGGCGACTGATGTGGATGCGGCTCAAGATTACATGACAGTTATGTCAGCAAGCATGTCTGATGAAGACTACGCTAAAATGGTAGCTACAGGAGAAAAGCCTGAAGCTATGGAAGTGGAAGATGCTGTAACAATCATTGATAAAATCAAGCTTGAAATGGCAAGAGGCGGAGCTGATGTTAAGGGCTTTACAGATACCTTAGATGCCGAAACAATCAAGGAATTAACCGGCCTTGAAACAATTGCGAATGAGCTTACCAAAGAAGACGTATCCGTAACAGAGGATATGTGCAGAGAAATCTCTGAGGCAGCAGGAATGGCCAAAGAGCTGACAGAGATGTCAGATGAAATGAAGAGGTTTCTTTTATTAAACGACCTTGAACTTACAATTGATAATATATACCTTTCAAAGCACAGCGTTTGCGAAGATGTTAAAACAAGGGGCGGAGAATATTTTAACATTGAAGCAAAAGGATACATTGCTAAAAAGGGAACAGAAATATCCGGTGAAGCTTTAAAGGAAGAAGTAATTAAGCTTTTATCTGATATGGGAATTAAAGATGTGGAAGAAAATGTAGACAATGCAAAATGGCTTGTAAGCAAATCTCTTCCCGTAAACGAAGAAAACCTTGAAAGACTTAATGAAATCAAGAAGGTTTCTTTACCCTTAACAGATGAAAAGATTTCTAAATCAATCGCAATTGCAATAACAGAAGGTAATCTTCCAAAAGACGCAAGTGTCATAAAAGAAGAAAGCATATATTCAGAGGCAGTAAGACTTACAAACGAGCTTGATAATATAGTCAGTTCCGAATTTGTTAAAGAAACCAGAATTATGGAAGAGACCCGCTTAAAGATGATGACTGAAGCAAATCTTTTGCTTATTAAGAGTGGGTATAAAATCGACACAAAGGCTTTGGAAGAATATGTCGAGAGATTAAAAGAGATAGAAAAGACACCGGCATTTAATGAAGCCGTTGAAATCGAAAGAGTAGAAACAACGGTTAAAAGCATTAAGGAAATGCCCGTTGCAATCATAGCACCGGTTGCTCCAAAGGTTTCTTTAATGACTCTTACCGAAGTAAAAGAAGCGGCAGAGCCTATAAAGAAGCGCTACGATATAGCAGGTGTTGCATACGAAAAAGTTCAGACAGAAGTTAGAAAAGACCTTGGAGATTCAATAAAGAAGGCATTTAGAAATGTTTCTTCCATCCTTGAAGAGATGGGCCTTGAGGATACAAAAGAAAACACGCGTGCAGTAAGAATCTTAGGATATAACAGCATGCCCATCAGTAAAGACAATATTGATGCTATAAAAGAAGCAGACAGAAAGCTTCAGGGCGTTATCACAAGGCTTACACCTTACGATACTCTTAAACTTATAAGAGACGGAAAGTCTCCTATCAAGATGAGCGTTGATGAATTAAATCAATATCTTGATGAAAAGACAGATAACCAGGGCGAAGAGATTGAGAAGTACTCAAAGTTTTTATATAAGCTTGAAAGGGATAAAGAAATTACTCCTTCAGAGAGAAAAGAGTACATCGAAGTCTACAGATTTTTCCACCAAATCGAGAAGACCGAAGCCGCAGCGGTGGGAAGTGTTATAAATGCAGGATGGGAGCTTAACTTTGAAAACCTTAAGACTGCATATAGAGCTTCAAAGCACAAGGGCATGGACGTTACAATCGGTGAAAAGTATGAAGCTTTAGTGAGTGATGATCCTACAGATGCGCTTCAAAAAGAATGGCTTTCTCATAAGCTTGATGAAATAAGAGAAGCCCTCGATGCTCCCAAAGAAACTGTAACGGAACTTGTGATGAATGACATTCCTGTCACAGCACAGAATCTGGAAGCTGCTTTAAATCTTCAGAAGAAGAGAGGCAAAGCATTTGAAAAAGCAACCGAAGCTTCCGAAGGTAGAGCAAAAGAAAAGGCTTTAAAGTTTACAGACAGTATATCCGAAAAAGAAGATACATACGAAGCCTATGACGAAATGATAAGCGAATGCAAAAAGGCAGTATATGATGAGTGCATGATGAGCGATAACTTCATCGATGTAAGAGCACTTCAATCCGTTCATATGCAGTTAAGCCTTGCAAACAGCTATGCTTTCCACGAAAACTATGAAGTACCCATGGAAATCGGTGGACAAGTTACCTCCGTAAACGTGAAGCTTGTGCATAACTCTAAGGAAGATCCAAACGTGGCAGTTTCTTTTGAAAATGAAGAATATGGACGAGTAAGCGCAAGACTTTACATGCAAAAAGGAGAAATTAACGGATATATTGCATGTAATTTAAAAGAAGCCGTTACTAAAATGCAAAAAGTAGCCGATAAACTAAGTACAAAGGTGAGTGCGATATGGACAGCCGCACCGGACAATGATTTGACTCTTTCAAGAATCCCCATGAGAGAAAACACGGAAGTTTCTTCGAATGAATTGTATGGTATTGCAAAGAAATTTCTTGAAAGCATGAAAGGATGACCTAAATGAGGATTGATTACAACATATCAGCAATGATAGCAAACAGCCATCTTAAATCAAACGATAAAGCTCTTTCAAATTCACTTGAAAGATTATCATCAGGACTTAAAATCAACCACGCAAAAGATAACGCTTCAGGTCTTGCAATGGCAAAAAGAATGAATGCACAGATCAGAAGCTTGGAAACAGCAAACCAGAATTCATCGGACGGTGTATCCGTTATTGAAATCGCGGAAGGTGCTTTAACAGAAGTTGAAGAAATGATTCAGAGAATGAATGAACTTGCAGTTAAGGCAAGCACCGGAACAGTTCAGGATGACGACCGCAAGATGATTGACGATGAGATTAAGCAGTTAAAGGCTGAAATCGAACGTATCGCAGATACAACAATGTATAACGGAGAAGTGTTATTAAACGGAAACTTCGATGTTAAGGGATATTCCGATAACTTAAGCATTAAGGTAGCAACATACAGCGATGATGTAAGAAGCGGTGATTATTCAATAAAGAAACTTGTGGCAACTTTAGATGAAAAAGGAAACATCATTCCTGAGGAAATTCCTAACCTTAAAGAAGACGGAACACTGATTGACGATACACTTCCTCCCGAAGCAATGGTTAAAATTACCGGAACAACTTTTGACATAGAATTTGGAGATGGATTTGAACCTGCAGCCGCTTATGAATATACATTAAAGCGTGACAGCATTTTTGTTACAGGTCCCAACGGATTTGAAATGGAATTTCAGGTAGTTGAAAACATCAATATAGATGCATCGGTGACAGCTACAGATGAAATAAACTTTGATATCACGGGCCTTGGCTCAATGGGACTTCAGGTCGGAACAAACGAAGGTCAGGAACTTGATGTAAGAATCGCTAAGATAGACCTTAGATCTTTGGGCCTTAGCAAGATTGATTGCCTCACTCAGGAAAATTCCTTAGAGTTTCTTGATCAGATGACAGAAACACTTCAGTACATAAATGAAGCAAGAAGCCGACTTGGTGCATACCAGAACAGACTTGAGCATACAATAAGTACTTTGGATATTTCAGAAGAAAACATGACAGGCGCATATTCAAGAATTATGGACGTTGACATGGCAGAAGAAATGACTGAGTACACCAAAGATCAGGTTTTGGTGCAGGCTTCAACCAGCATGCTTGCCCAGGCTAATGAAAGACCTTCTTCTGTACTTCAGTTATTACAGTAGGTGATATATGACAAAGGAAAACATTCAGAATTTCACTTATCGAGTTACACAAGCGAATAAAACTCAGATGATAGTAATTCTTTATGACATTGCAATTACGTACATAAAGGATGCTGTGAGCGATATAGAGAAAGCTGATTTTTCTGGATTCAGAAACGAAGTAAACCACATAAGAGACACTATAAGAGAACTTATGAATTCGGTGGACACATCCATAGAAATCGGCCACAACTTATTAAGGCTTTACATCTTTTGCTCAAGTGAACTGACAAAAGCATACTTAGATTATGATAAGGGCGCTTTATATCATGTAATGAGTATCTTAACAAAGTTAAAAGAAGCCTACGCGCAAGTAAGTGAACTGGATAAATCCGAACCTGTTATGCAGCATACAGAATCCATCTATAACGGATTTACTTACAACAAGAATTTAAAGAACGAAACCTTTGTAAGTAAGGATGCCAATAGAGGATTTTTAGCATAACAATAATAAATAAGAAGATATATAAAAGATATAAAAGACGATTTGACATCGAAAAAGTCAGTAAAATCAAGGGACCCGGGAAAGACCGGGTCCTTTGGTTTTTTATTTTTGGATAAAAGTAACAAAAATGACAAATTTAAAAATTTGATGTTTACAAAGAAAAAAAGTTGATATATTATTCCAAATGCAGCCAAGAAAAAGATTGGCGGTGGTGATAAGTGAATTATGTGTTAGCTGCCGGAACCGTAGCGGTGCTTATAGCGGCAGCAGTAAATGATGTTCGAAAAGAAAAGATACCGAACATTCTTCTGATAGCGTGTTTAATTATTTTTACAGCATCAGAAATTATTTCCCTTCTGGTTTTTAAAACACCGATTTATACGGCAAAAGAAGTGGCAACAAAATTTGCAGTAAGTGCAATGATAGTATTTTTTATGTACCCATTTTTTATGATGGGAAAGCTTGGAGCGGGTGATATAAAGCTAATCGCGGTAACCGCTGTTTCGGTTACAGACCCGTTAATTTATTTACTGTCGATTTTTATTATCGGCGGCTCAATTTCAATAATCCAAATAATAATTAAAAAAGCAAAGAAAACAACCAATGTAAAAATGAAAGTTCACTTAGGATTACCAATTTTGGCGGCATATTGTCTGGCTGTGTATTTAAGCTTGCCAAAAGTGGTATAGCGGAGGTTTATGTGGAAAAAAGAAATTTAGGACTATGCGGAAACAAAAACGCATACATTGAAAGAATGTATGAATATGTTTTTGAAAATTACAGTGATGAATTTAACGTGTTTCTTTTTACAAAGGATGATGCATTAAGCACATTTTTAAAAGGCAATAAAATACATCTTCTCATTAAAGATGAAGAATTTGACCTTGAAGAAAACAAAAACATAAAGGCAATAGCCCTTCTTTCGGACAACAAGAAAAAGAAAGAAGCAATATACAAATATAATCCCTGTGACATGATAGTTAAGCAGGCAATTGAAATCTTAGCTAATGCCGAAAAGGAAGAAGCAGGAAAAAGAGAAGTAAAGGAAAAATGCCTTATCGGAGTTTATACACCGATAAAAAGAAGTTTTCAGACCACATTCTCTGTGACCTTGGGACAGATTCTTTCAAAGGAAAATAAAACCTTATATCTAAACTTCGAAACCTATTCAGGGTTTGAAAGCCTTTGCAGAGTGATGGAAAAAAGAGACATTTTCGACCTTTTGTATTTTAGCGAATGCGGAGCTGTAAATTTTGGAGACAGAATCGATTCTATGAAGGAAAGAATAGGAAATCTTGACTACATATCTCCTGCAAAAACATACGTTAAATATTCGGAGATTTATCCGGAACAATGGAACAGACTCCTTACAAATATTATGGAAAAAACAAATTACAAATACGTAATTTTGGATTTGTCGGAGCAGGTTAACGGCCTTTTGGATGTTTTAAAAAGATGTGACAGAGTCTACACCATTACGGATGAAGACAAAATAGCAAGCGCTAAGGTTGCTCAGTATACAAACATGCTAAAAGAAAGCGCATACGAAGAGATCCTTGATAAAACAGAGAATATCACTATTCCAAAGTTTAGAGAAATTCCATCTGAGTTTGAAATGCTTCCATACTCGGAATTTGCAACTTATATAAAGAAAATAGTTTCTTTTGATAACGAGGAAGAAAAACATGCAGATTGATATAGAAGCAGCGAAGAAACAAATATGCAGGCTCGTGGTCGAGGACATGGATTTTGAAAGGGAAATGACCGAAGAAGAAATCTATGAAGCAATCGATAATGCATTAATGCGTTTTGAAGACAGAGACAATCTTTCTCTTACGGATGAATTAATTCTAAGAAATGAAGCCTACAACTCTTTAAGAAAATACGACGTAATTCAGGAATACTTAGATGATGAAGAAGTAACGGAAATAATGATAAACGGAGAAAAAGATATCTTCATTGAAAAGCGTGGCGTCATAGAAAAATCCAAGAAAGTTTTTGAATCAAAAGAAAAGCTTGAAGATGTTATCCAGGCCATGGTGGCAGGTTGTAACAGAGCAGTCAATGAGGCATCGCCTATTCAGGATGCAAGGCTTTCAAACGGAGAAAGAGTAAATATAGTGCTCTCCCCCATTGCCATAAATGGGCCGATTGTGACAATAAGAAGATTTCCGAACGATCCAATCACCATGGAAAGGCTCGTTGAATACGGATCGATTTCTGAAGAAGCATCAGACTTTTTAAAAAGACTGGTTGAATCAAAATATAACATCTTTATTTCCGGTGGAACAGGAACGGGAAAGACAACTTTCTTAAACGCTCTTTCTCAGTACATACCAAAAGAAGAAAGAATAATAACCATCGAAGACTCGGCAGAATTGCAGCTTTTGGAAGCAGAAAACATAGTAAGGCTTGAAACCAGAAATGCAGTAAGCGATGAATGCACAAATATAACTATTAGGGACTTGATAAAGTCGGCATTAAGAATGCGCCCGGACCGAGTGATAGTGGGAGAAGTAAGAGGAGCGGAAGCTGTCGATATGCTTCAGGCCATGAACACAGGACATGACGGATCCCTTTCAACCGGCCATGGAAACTCGGCAAAAGATATGATTTCAAGACTTGAAACCATGGTGCTTGGAGGAATGGATATTCCTTTATATGCAATCAGGGGACAGATAGCCGGTGCTATAGATATTTTTGTTCACTTAGGAAGATTAAGAAACAGAAAAAGAGTGGTGCTTCAGATTTGTGAAGTGGAAGGATTTATAGATGGAGAAGTAAAACTTCGGACTTTATACGAATGGGATAAAGACGAATTAAAAAAGATAAATGATCTATACAACAGCAAAAAACTAAAGGATTGGGAAAGCTTTAATGGACTATCTTAAATATGAGTTATCGAAAAAAGAATGGGCGTTGGCAATAGGTATATATGCATTGGGGACAGTGGCAATCTCATATTTCTTTTATCGATCATGGGTGGTGTTTCTTTTACTAAGCCCGGGGTTTTACTTATTTTTTAAATACTATAAAAACATGCTTATTAAGAAAAGGAAGAAAAAACTTGTAGAAGAGTTTTCGGAAGTGCTTTTTAGCGTAAGCGTAAACATTAAAGCAGGATATTCGGTAGAAAATGCTTTTTTGGAAGCCTATAAAGACATAAAGCTTTTTTACGGCGAAAACAGCCTTATGGCAGATGAAATAATGAGAATCAAAAAGGGAATGGAAATAAACATTACCTTGGAAGATTTAATTGAAGACTTGGCGAAAAGAAGCCATGAAAAAGACATTTTGCTTTTTAGCGAAGTGTGTAAAAGCGCCAAGCGTAACGGTGGAAATATCACGGAGGTTCTTCTTAATACCGCGGAAAGGATACGCGGAGGAATAAACGTTGACAAAGAAATAGATACATTATTGTCCGAAAAGAAGCTGGAACTGAGAATTATGGAAATTATGCCATTTTTTATAATGATGTACTTAGAAGTAACCTCCGTTGGATATTTTAATGTTCTTTATCAAGATTACAAAG
>JAEEXG010000042.1 GCA_016291405.1 Lachnospiraceae bacterium | reverse complement strand
AAGTTCCGGGAACAGATCTCCCGGAGCGTTTCCGTCTGCGATCTTTACCGCGATCATAATGGTGTCAAAGCCTATCGAATAGCAATCCTGCACTCCGAGGCAATAGATCACGCCTTCATTCAGGTATCGTAACGCCTCCTCGTCGTGGTCCATGCCGACTACGACTGCATTGCTCTTCTTTTCTTTGATCGCTCTTGCCGCCCCGACGGGATTGCTCATATTGCAGCATATGATGCCGTCAAGGTCGGGATGATCTTTGAGGATATTTAATGTGAGTTCGTATGCAAGATCTACGGAGTCCATATCATATTCCGTAGCAACGATCTCCATCCCGTTGTACTTTGAGATTGTATCCGCCGCGCCTCTCGCACGGTCTTCATGGCACGGTGCGCCTACGCTTCCGACCAGGATCGCGACCTTTCCCTTGTAGTCCAGCTTTTTGCAAAGCGCCTCCGTCAGATCAACGCCGTCCTGATAGTTATGCGTGTTTCCGACATAAGCGATCCTTTTGCAGCCTTCTTTTGCGTCAGAACTTGAAAAAGTCATGACCTTTTTTCCGTCTTCGATAAGTGTGTCAAGTATCGGAGAAATAACGGCTTCGTCGGCAACATCCACGCCAATGACATCGTACCCCTTTTCCGCCGCTTCCAAAAGCCTTTTCGTCTGATCGACTGCGGATGCTCCGTTCGGTGCCATATATTCATATGTTATGACTATCCCTTTGTCCAGGAACTGCCTCTGTGCCTCTTCCATGCCCAGTGCAACCGCATCCCACCAGGGATGTACTGTCTTGTAGGTGAAATAGAGATCGTAATGGTCCTTCTTTGGCTCATATCGATCCAGTTCGTGGTCAAAGTCCACAGCACTCCGCACATTATCTGTCTTGCCCTGTGGATATTCATTTTTCAGGATCTGTTCCGATGAGTCAGGGCTTCCCGTAAGCCCCGCATTCCCTTGATTCTGAGACGACGCACAGGCGGCAAGAAAAACCATTGCCGCCGCAGTGATCATCGCCCCGCCTGTTTTAACGATTCTTTTATGCAACATATCTGTCAGGTCCTTTGCCTTGTGTTTTTTGATCATTATTGGTCATTATATCACTTTTCATGCGGCTTGAACGTTTATAATCATTAAACTCACATAAACAAACGACTAAAAAAAAATGTGCAAAACACCGTAAAACAGTATTTTATTTTCAGGATATCTTCCAGGATACGGCTTCCTTTCTTTCGTTTACAAAATTTCTGTATATTCCTTCCTGTGCCACCAGTTCCTCGTGAGTGCCTTTCTGCCGTATCTTTCCGTCTGCCACCACAAGTATCTGATCCGCATGTCTCACGGTCTTGAGCCTGTGCGCGATCATGATGATGGTCTTGTTTCTCGTAAGCTCCTCAACAGCCTTTGTAAGCTCCGCTTCATTCTCGGGATCGACGTTTGCCGTTGCTTCGTCAAGAATGATGATCGGCGCGTCCTTCATAATGGCTCTCGCAATGGATATCCTCTGTTTTTCACCACCTGAAAGAGACGCTCCTCCTTCCCCGATGATGGTGTCGTACCCCTTTGGAAGGCTCATGATAAAATCGTGGCAGCGCGCTTTTTTTGCGGCCTCCATGACCTTTTCCATCGATGCCCCGGGCTCTCCGAAGCGGATATTGTTCGCGATCGTATCTTCAAAAAGGTACACTCTCTGAAATACAAAACTGAAGTTTTTCATAAGAGAATCAAAGCTGTAATCCTTTACATTCCTGCCTCCGAGAAGCACCTCTCCGGATCCCACATCCCAAAATCTTGCCATCAGATTTGTGAGCGTCGTCTTTCCGCCGCCGGAAGGCCCAACGATCGCTGTGGTCGTGTTTTCCGGTATCTTTACGGAAACATCGTCGATTATGGTCTTGTCCTCATATGCAAAGGACACGTTCTTTAGCTCTATTCCCATGTTTTCCGGCTTTATTTCTTCGCCGTCGATATCCATCGGAGGAATGGCAAGCACTTCATTTGCCTTGTCCACGATGATGTTCACGTTTCTCATGAGAGCCGAGAAACCGCCCATCATATCGAGGCTCTCATAGATCATGAACGAAGAGATGGTCATGATTATCGCGTACAGAAGCGACATGGAGCCGTTTAAGTAAAACACCACCGACATGATGCACATGAGCACTCCCGTAAGTTTTGTGGCAAGTCCCTGAAGGAACATGTACGGGATAACAGTGAATTCCATCTTTGTATCCGCCGTCTGCTTTTCCTTGATCGCATTTTCAAGCTTTTTTGCGGTCTTTGCCGTCAGATTGTAGTTCTTTACTTCCGCAATTCCCTGTATATACTCGATAACGGCGCCGACAAGCGTTTCACCGGCCTTTGACACTCTCGGAGCCGCAGGTATCGTGGCGCGCTGCATCATAGTGTTGAAAAACGAGAAAACAAGTATCCCGGCCAGCAATATGAGTGCTATCCTTATGTCAAAAAATGCCAGAAATACAAAGATCACCGCAGTGGTTATGATGCCCTGTGTGGTTATCATGACGACCAGCGTAGCCACATCGGCAAGCTGTTCCATGGTGTTTGTGGTGATATTTGTGATCCTTCCGAGGCTGTTCGCGTTGAAAAAGCCCATAGGAAGATATCTAAGATGTTCCGCGATCTCGATCCGCTTTCCGGAGCAGGTATTGTATCCCGCTTCCGTCTGGAGCATTGTCGTCTTAAGCCCCACTATCACCTGTCCTGCGATGGATAAGCACATTATTCCGAAAGACGTCCATATTGTCGCATAGGACATATTTTTGTCCAGTATTCCCTGAATGATCGCAGCTATAGCCGGGATCTTTATCATGGCAAACATCGCCTTCAGCACTCCCAGGAGCATCGCTGAAATAAGCTTTTTTCTGTTCACCTCATTTGCAAATTCAAAATACTTTTTTAATGTACGAAACATCACGCCACCTCCGAATCTTTGGAAGAAATATGAGCTTCCCACATTTCCCTGTACAAAGGCGAACTTTTCAGCAGTTCCCTCTGAGTCCCCTCTGCTGCGACATTTCCGTCATCGATCACGAAAATGTGGTCTGCGCTTGCAATGGTGGAAAGTCTGTGTGCGATCACTATGAGCGTCTTCCCCGCGATGAGTTTTGCGACGCTTCTCTGAACAAGCGCCTCATTTTCAGGGTCAGTGTAGGCTGTGGCCTCGTCAAGTATCACGATGGGGGCGTTTTTCAGCATGGCTCTCGCAATGCTGATCCTCTGTCTTTCACCACCGGAAAGGTGTCCTCCGGCGCCTCCTGTCCTTGTCTCATACCCTTTTTCAAGACCCATGATGAAATCATGACAACCACACGCTTTTGCGGCCTTTATCACATCCTCGTCAGTAGCATCGGGATTTCCCATCCTGATGTTTTCCATTACCGTTTCGTCAAACAGATAGTTGTCCTGAGAAACATAGGCAATATTTTTGTTATAATCGGCAAGCGGTATATCCCTTATGTCCACACCGCCGTAGGTGATACTTCCTCCGTTCGGATCCCAGAAAGAGGCTATCAGTTTTGCTATGGTCGATTTGCCGGATCCCGAAGGTCCAACGAGCGCGTTCACAGTGCCCTCCTTGATCGAAAGGTTTATGCCGTGGAGCACTTCTTTCTCTTTGTATCCGAAATGAACATCCTTAAACTCTATGGTGTTCCCCTGCGGCTTGTTTTTAAGCGTTTCGGGGCGGGTCAGTTCTCTGTTTCCGAGTATCGATGTGGCTTCGGCGATGATCGCGCCTGTCTTTTTCAAGTTGTCCATATGTCCCGCGACCACCATGAAAGGAGAAACCAGGCCGAGAGTAAGAACGATAAGGAGCATTGCGTCGGTCCCGTCGACCTTCCCCTGCATATAGAACAGTCCGGCAAAAGGAAGAAGAGTCAGGAGCTGTGCAGGTAACAAAGTGAGCGCAAGATTCTGCCAAAGATCACACCGTCTCATCCACTCTATGAAACAGTCGGCTCCTTCTTTGGCGGCAACAATGAACTTCTCGTATGATGTCCTTGTCTTTCCGAACGCTTTTATAACCTCTATGCCGTTTATATACTCCACGGCCGTGTCGTTCAGCGCCTTAGTCTTTACTATCGTATTTTTGAAACTCTCCCCGGATCCCACCATCATCAGTCCGTAAAAAACGATACCGAGCGGAACGCTTATAAGAGAAAGCAGTGTGAGTTTCCAGTTGATGACGAACATGATCACAAGTATCCCGATGGGAACGACCGCATTTGATATCAATTCCGGAATGATGTGCGCAAGGGTCGTCTCAATGGAGTCCACGCGTTCTACGATTATGTTTTTGTACGATCCCGACGAATCATCAAGTACGTCTCCGAGCGGCATGAGGCTGAGCTTCTTTGTCAGTCTTCTTCTTATCTCCGCAAGCACTCCAAATGTCGCCCTGTGCGACAATGTGGTTGAAATGCTGTGAAACGCCTTGTTCACGAGCCAGCAGCAGGAGATTATGCCGCATTGAACAAGATAGAAGCTTATATCCTTCTCCCCCTCGATGAGCGCCCTTACGATCTTAGCCACAAAAAAGTACGGCACAAAGCCTGCGAGAACGCTTATCGTGGCAAATATCACGCTGAGGATGTATGAGCTTTTGTTCATTCCCGCAAATTCCAGTACCCAGCTGAGCGTGGATCTCTTTTTCTTACTGTCCATATTCCTTTCTTTTCCTCCGTTTTGTTCGGTAAGTGTGTCAGATTTATGTTAGCATACGCTAACCACCGTCCGTTTTTAAACCCCGCACTGAGCGGGGTTCATATGCCTACAGTCCGAAAAAATCCTTCCATGCCGGAGCATAGAACTTTTCGACGGTCCCTGCAAAATGGACCGCTTCCT
Source organism: Lachnospiraceae bacterium (assembly GCA_016291405.1). Classification (GTDB taxonomy): domain Bacteria; phylum Bacillota; class Clostridia; order Lachnospirales; family Lachnospiraceae; genus UBA1258. Next base: position 19,256 of record JAEEXG010000042.1, on the reverse strand, counting down.
TTCTGGAAAAACCATGAGTCACTGTCTGAAAAAGAGCTTCGATGCTTGCGGTCACCAGAAGATGAAATTCTCTCCTGTTGATCTTTTTGACCTTGATCCCTTTCTTTTTGATCTCCTCCATGTACCGAAGTGTCACTTTTTCCTCAAGATGGGCTATATCATGCTTGAAATTCTCATATACGGAGCCCTTTGATCTACAGATGATCAGTTCAAATTCGTCAAAATGATCGTAGATGAACTCCATCGCTCTCACAAGTTCTCCTTTTGAATTGCTCACATCTGCCTTTCCTTTTTGTGAAAGATCGCTGAAATACTCTTCTTCGATCTCCCTGTAAAGGTCCATGAGTCCGTCTACCGCAGGCTTTACCAGAGATGAAAACATCTCCTCCTTTGCCGGAAAATGCTTGTAAAGCCCCGAAGCGCTCATGCCGCATGCTGCAGCAATACGCCGCATGGATGCGTCTTCAAAGCCGTACTGCTTAAATTCAGCAAAGGCTGCCTCTACGATCTTCTCATGATTCTCACTCTTATCTCTTGGCATGTTTTCTCCTGTCTTGATCCAAAAGCGAACAGTGTACGCTAACACGTGCATTAGCGTACACCGTTCGCTTATATTTGTCAAGCACTATTTTTTATATGTCTGCAGGCTTCCCGTCGGAGTTTCAGTATTTCCACTGAAATCTGTCAAGGTCCACCTTTCCGCCGGATACTTCGATCCCTTCCGCTTCCAAAAGTTTTGCCTGAGCTCCGGGACCCCCGAAAGCAAATTCTCCGGCAAGCTCACCTTTTGCATTTACGACACGAAAACAGGGGATATTTTCCGGATCGGGGTTCTTGTGAAGCGCATTTCCTACCGTCCTTGCCATCTTTCTGTCACCTGCGATCTCGGCAACCTGGGCATAAGTCGCCACATGGCCGTAGGGTATCTTTTTTACGGCTTCATAGATCCTTTTTGAGGGGCAGTCGCTTATCAGATCATAGCTTTCGGCGATCATGAGTTTAACATCTTTATCCGGAATGCTCCCGTCAAGAATGATCGTATTCCAGTGGTCCTTGTTCTGATGGTATCCCGGTATCACCGAGCTGTAGACCGACCGCCAAAAGAAGGCCTTCTCAGGATCCACCTTCACGTTCAGATTGATATATCCGTCTTTTTCATATGTCCAGAGAAATGCTTTATTGTTCCCTTTATATCTTACCAGCTGCCAGTTTTGATCGTGAAAAGGGGCATCCGTAAATGTATCAGGGAAGGAAAGCCCGTATTTTAAAGCTTCCGATCGTGTTTTCATATGATCTCCCAAATAAATATTTCTTATTCAAAACTCGTTTCCACTGTTTTGCAATCATTGAATCTTGCGAAACCGCTCAGCGCTTTCTCCAATGCGGAGTTCAGTGCTTTTGTCTTCCTGATCCCGGGCTCCCACCATAAGCCTTTTACCTGAAGGGCGCCTTTGTCACGGTCCTGAACTGCCTCAATACGGCCTGCGAACCGGTCCCCATATACGATCGGTAATGTATAATAACCGTATTTTCTCTTGTCCGCAGGTGTATAGATCTCCCAGGAATACTTAAAATCCCATAATGCTAAGATCAACGCCTTATCCCATAAAAGGGGATCGAGCGGCGCCATAAATGACATCCTCGGCTTCAGATCCGCATTTCCGGTAATGATATCCTGCATGAGCGGTCCATCTTCGGTGCGATAATAAAACGGTGTCTTTATCCCCTCTACCGTAACGGATTTGATCTTATTGCCGGCTGCCAGTTCAGCGAGTACTTTTTTCCTCAGATCAGTTTTCAGATCGATCCCCAGAAAAGCCGTGCTGCTCTTGTCCCACAGAAGCCCTACCGCTCCTATCCTTCGCAAAACACGCCATGTGACCAGCTCAAATTCATCACTGCACGGATCGTCCGCTTTCAATATTGCGGCAGGAATGTGTCTCTCCGCAAGATCATAATACTTACGGCTGCCGTTTTTATGATGTATGACCAGCTCGCCCTCGGTATATAACTGTTCCAGAACGGATCTTGCTGCCGGAGACTTTTTATGCCAGTTACCGCTCCAATGCATTGAAGAATGCCAAAAGATCTCACCTTCGATCGGTAATGTATCACTGCAGACCGGGCCATTCTCCCTGATATATGCCAGGGCCTCTTCCTTCAATTCCCGCAGTCCTTCAAAAGTATCTCCCATTTTCCTGCCGCGTTCCCTGAAAGGAGCGAAATACGGCCAGTCCTCTACGGGCCATATGGATAATTCCTTATCCACATAATCCACAAGTTTTCGGTCCTCATACAGGAGTTCCCGCAGCATTGACTTCTTAAAGCCTTTGACTCTGGACTGCAGTGTCAGTTCTGCATTTTTGCCGCAAACATCAACCGGATCGAACTGAATGCATCCGGCCTGACGCACATAGTCGTACGCTCCTGTTTTCCCGATAAAACGGTATGAGCCGATCAGGCCCTGCTTTGCCAGAATAAATTGCGTGGCTTGTTGTTTTGTAAGTTCTGTCTGTTTATGTTCCATTTTGTCCGGCATGTTCCTTGCATCAATCCTTCAAACATTTTTGCATTATGATGGCATCGCTGTAGGCATTATTTGCAAGCCAATAATCCTTGTATATTCCGATATCGGAAAAACCCATTTTATGGTAAAGAGCTATAGCTGCCGTATTTCCGGCTACAACTTCCAACTCTATATTGTGCAGGTTCATTTCCTTTGCGCGCTCAATAATCTTAGTCATCAGCGCTGTGCCTATTTTCTTATTCCAATAGTCTTTTCTGACTGAAATTGAGAACCTCGCATTATGATGTAATTTTGCACCCGGATAGCCATCCAGCTCTGCCCGGGCTATGATCTTTTCCCCCGCCAGGGCAATCAGAATTATACTGTTATCTGCATCATGAGAAGACTGGATACGCCGTTTTACCGCTTCGACCGGCACTTTAAATCCGTCAGGTCCATGCATAAGATTATCTGATTCGCCCCCAACGATGTTCAAATATGAGATCATTTCCTCTGCGTCATCAATTTCTGCTTCTCTGATAACTATATTTTCCATATTCTAAATACCCTTTCTGAAGCATGGGAAGCACTCTTGTATTTAATGTTGTCTGTAGTATCGATCCCATAAATTACTTATCCATCCCTATCCATTGTATGAAAGCCGTTTTGTCACTGCTGTTATACCCTGCATGCTCATAAAAATGAAGCGTCTCCGGTTTCTTTGATCCTGTAAGAAGCATCATTTTATAGCAATTCTCCTGTTCCGCAATCTTCTTTGCGTAAGTCAGGCACTCTCCTGCATAACCTTTTCTTCTGTGTTCGGCATGCGTTACTACATTTTCAACAAAAGCATATGGCCTTACACTCCTTGAAAGATTCGGTATAATCACGCATACACAGGAGGATACGATCTGACCATCAATTTCATTCACGATCAGATGATGATTGGGATCTTCAAGAATCTGTTCCCATGTTTCCTCTAAGTGCTTATCATGCTCCGGAATACTGTCTTCATGTAAAAACAGATACAGTTCAAGCAATGAATCCAAATCCTCATTTACGACTTCTCGTACCATACAAAAACCTCACATTAAAGTTGCTTTCTGATTCATTCGGCTTTCTGTCATACAGCTAAAACCCGACCGACTCATAATTCTTAGGAGCGACCAGATTACTGTTTGTGTCCGTATCCCTCCAATTAACATCCCATACTTCTCTATTTCTCGGATCAAACGAATATGCATTCTGCAATTTGACAAATCCCTCTTTTTTTGGTATCTTTCTAACTAAGAAATGGGTTTTCACCGGGTAGGACTTCGGTCTGACAGGACTTGCCTGTTTCTTTTTTTATTTCCAAAATATCATAAAGATATTTCTTCCCACTTGAAGCCTGTCTGATTAAAAGCCTTCCCCGGAAGATGTTGTATCTCTCAATATTTCCATCATTTCCGTATACAGGCAGAGCAAACTTACTCATCCTGTTTCTTCTCGGAATCCTTGATCCTATAGTAATCCTCAGCATCGATTGTGATTTCGATATGCTCCTTCGCTGATCTTAATTGTTCAAGCAAACAACAGGTCTCCACATGCGTCGAAACAATAGCATTGATGTCAACAGTTCAACGGAAAATGTCACTGGTCAAAAAGTATGACTGAAAAGTTCTATTGTACAGTCCTATGATTGTATAACCATCATATGTTTAAAACAATTTTAAGCAATTATATGTTTTCAGAAACAATTCTGCTTAGCAAACATTGAATTATGATGCGGATTTTCCAACCCTGACATATCTTTTCTAAAAACATAGAACAACATCATTCTTCAAATAGATCACTTTTTCCGAGATTACACTTCGAGCATAGTGTTTGCAGATTCTCAAGCACAGTCTCTCCACCTTTTGACCATGGAATAATATGATCTACATGAAGCTCAACAGATGGGTCTTTTGCTGGCGATGCACCACAAGCGCAACATTTAAAGCCATCGCGTTGTAAGACCTTAAACCGCAAACGCAAATTAATATCACGTCGGGTACGTTTTTTTAATTGTTTTTTATCTACTTCCAGTAATATTTGCTCTTGACCTGTATCCGTTTCAATAAATTCTCCCTTTTCAACATTATCTATAGTCTCCGTATTTTTATCGATATACTCAATAAACGCAAAAAGAGCTTTTCTCCAACCGCCAAATCTTCGTGAGTAAGTATTTAGGCTATACTCTGAAAGACCGCTTTTTATATCTGTTGTTGTTGGCTGCTCGCCTTTTTGGCGCCACAATCTTTCAATTTCTTCAAACAACTCTTCGTCAGTAATTACTCTGTAAGAGGTTTTATTTAGTTTTGCTTTTTCCAAAACATCGTTCCATGAAGGAAAACGAGCAAGAATAGTTTGTACGGAAAAATTTCCATGTTCTATATATTCCTTTGTTGAGATACTGTCTTTAAATAAACTCTCTGCGACCTCTCGAACATCGTCTAACAGCATTTCATCTGGAATTCTTTTATAGTCTTTTGGGGATCGTTCTATATTTAATCCAGCTATTTTTAATGCATTAGTCCATGTTCCAAAAGTTCTGATATACGGTGTTGCTGAATACTTTCCGTTTTTTTCATACTCATTTCTAGAAACATATTTTTTATTTAATTTACAGGCAACTTCCTTTAAATCTGAAATCAGATCAGACTCGCAAATATTTCTATGATGTTCTTTTAATTCAAATTTCATAGCTGATCTCCTTGACAACATTTCTATAGTCTCGACCCGGCTCGTGACATCAAAACTAGCGTCTCCACATGAACCGTATTTGGAAATTGATCCACGGGCCTTACTTTCTTTAATTCATACCCGTTTGCGCAAAGAAACTTTAAGTCTCTTCCCAAAGTGGCGGGGTCGCAGGATACATATACGAGGCGCTTGGGCGCCACAGATATTATTGTGTTTAAAAGTTTTTCATCGCAGCCTTTTCTCGGAGGGTCTACCACAATTACGTCGGGCTTTGGCAGTGAATCCGCCACGTCCTCCGATGCTCCCACAAAAAACTCTGCATTTTCAATTCCGTTTATCTTTGCGTTTTCTTTTGCATCGGCAATTGCTTCAGGCACAATTTCAACGCCGTAAACCTTTTTTGCACTCTTAGATAGGTACAAAGAAATTGTTCCGATTCCGCAGTATAAATCCCACAAAACTTCATTTCCGGACAGTCCTGCATATTCCTTTGCCAAATCATACAGTTTCTTTGTCTGCGTAGGATTTACCTGGTAGAAAGAAAGGGGCGAGATTCGATATTTTATATCACCGATATAATCCTCTATATAAAGGTCACCGTATAAAGGGACACACTTTTCGCCCATTATTACGTTTGTGTCTTTCTTGTTTATGTTCAAAGAAACGCTCTTTAAAACATATCCCTCTTTTTCAATAACCTCGTTAAGAGTAGAAACCAGTTCTTCGCTGTGCTTAATGCTGTCCCCGTTTATAACAAGGCACACCATCACTTCTTTTGTGACATATCCAACTCTTGTAAACACATGGCGCACAAGGCCTTCTTTTAGAGTCTCATCGTAGGCCTTAATCTTATATTCATTTAAAAACTTTTCTACGGCATTCATTATCTTTTCATTTATCTTTGCCTGAATGCCGCAGTTTGTGTTTGCCACCACATCGTGAGAATGCTTTCTGTAAAAGCCGATTGCCGCCCTTCCTTCTTTGTTTCTTCCAACCGGGAATTGGGCTTTGTTTCTATAATAAAAAGCATCATCCGCTCCTACGATTTCTTCCATGGGAGGGTTCTTTATTCCGCCGATTCTTTCGATGCAATCGAGTACTTTCCGGGCCTTAAACTCAAGCTGCTTTTTATAATCCAAATGCTGAAGATTGCATCCTCCGCACTTTGCAGCCACGCTACACATAGGCGTCACACGAAAAGAAGAAGGTGCTAAGACTTTAGCGATTATTGCGTACGCATAGGTCTTTTTCACCTTCACAATATGGGCAAGCACTTTGTCTCCGGGGAGGGCATCTGCCACAAAAACGGTCATGCCGTCTTCGGTTTTTCCGATGCCTTCTCCTTCGGAGCCAAGTGTCAAAATATTTAATTCAATTTCCTGATTCTTTGTTAACACAATTATTCCTCTTGCTTTGTGACACGAAGGTTTATATCCAAAAGCTTGTTGTATCCAAGCCAACCCGTCTCTGTTGTTGCCGCAAAGATTTCTTTAAATGTTTCCATCTTTGCATCCATATCATCCGCAAAGTTTAAAGCAACCGCTTCCACAAGCATGGGCTTCTTCGGCGAACCGAATTCAAGCTTTCCGTGATGCGCTAAAATACAGTGCTTAAGCTCGCTCTCCAAGCTTTCCGGGAAACCGTCAATGTATCTTATCTTTTCGCCAACCATTTCGGCACCCATCACGATATGTCCAAGAAGGTTTCCTTCATCGGTGTAATCATTTGTGGGGAAAGGCGAAAACTCCCTTACCTTTGCAATATCATGAAGCATTGCAGCTGTCATAACAAGGTCCTTTTTAAGGAAAGGATATTTAAGGGCAAAGAACTTACATGTATTTGTCACAGAAACCGTATGCTCTAAAAGCCCGCCGATAAAGCAATGGTGCACACTCTTAGCGGCGCTTGATGTCCTAAACTTCTTTATAAAGTCTTCGTCTTTTAAGAAAAACTCTTCAAGCAAAGCCTTTAAATAATGGTTTTCAATTTCTCCGATGTAGCCAAGTAATTCCTTGTACATCTCATCGTTGTCTCTTTCACTTACGGGAAGATAATCTTTAGGGTCGTATTCACCTTCTGCGCAAACTCTTGCTCTTTTAATGCTTATCTGTAAAGCTCCGTTAAAAGAAGAAACATCTCCCACTATATCAACGTAATCAAGTGCTTCAAAATCAGCGATTCCCGCACTTCCCACGTCCCAAATCTTACAATCGATTGAGCCTGTCTTATCTCGCAAAATTACATTGTCGTAGGGCTTTCCCGTTTTTGTTACGGCCGATGATTTGTGCTTACATAAATACACTCCCTGCACATGATCTCCGTCGTGTAAATCCTGAATATACTTCATAACTTCTCCATTTTCTATTTGTTTATTTTTTCAAAAGTCGCATATAATTCAACTTGCTTATATGTTCCCTGAACGTTCCTGTTAACTACAATCTTTGTTTCTTCGCCCTGAGGTATGGCCTTTAATGCAGAAAGAAAATCTCCGAACTTATAAATGTTTGTTTCTCCTATTTGAGAAATGATATCCCCACTTTGAATGCCCGCATTCATGGCGGTTGAATCAAACAAAACGGAAAGCACAAAGATGCCTTCGGGCATTCCCTGGGAGATTCCCGCCTGGGGCACATCGCTTGCGGTGATTCCAAGAAGCACCACGTCTTCTCTGTTCATAAGACGTTCAAAGGTTCTTTTTAATTCCGTAATACCGATTGCGCTTATAAGGTTTCTTGCATCGTTTGGTAAATATTTTGTATCGATAATTCCCACCACGTCACCGCGAAGGTTTATCACGATTCCCGAAGCATTCATACTTCCGTAAATATTTGTAACAATCTGCCTGTATAAGTTGTCGGTTACCGTAAGCTTGTTTGAATTTGCAGTCACCATTCCGTAGTTAACCGAATTGTAAGTTCCCATAGGGCTTCCCACAGCTATAACAGGAGATCCCACAAGCCCTGCCATATTTGAATTTCCCATTGTCGCAACAGCTATGCTTTCTTTGGTCACTTCATTAATGTCCGCAGTCTTTACACTAAGCATTCCGATATCCGTTGCAAGGTCATAGTTAATAAGCTCGGCCCTTGCCTGAATACCGTTTACAAATGTTACAACGATTTCTTCGCAGGTCTTAACTGCGCCGTACTTTGTGGCAATGAAAATCTCGTTTTCAGTCTGTGCCAAAATAAGGCCCGACAATTCGCTTGTGTTCTCATATATATTGTTAAGCCAGTCGGTGTTTTGCTTTATAGGAGTCACCCTCACCATAGACTTTGCCGCAGTATTTGCAATGTCTGATAAGGACCTGTAAAGGTTTTGATAATCATTTACGGTAAAAGTGATACTGTTTATAAGATTCTTTATTTCCTGCTCTTCCATTGCCGCAAACTGACTGTAGTCAATTTCCGGTTCTTCCGCCTCGATACGCATATCTTCAGGCTTCATCTCTTCTTCCTTTGTTTCTTCGGGAAAAGAAATCGGAGTGAGCGCTTCTTCTGTTTTGGCGTCATCTCTTTCTGAAAACTTCTCCATTACAAAAGGAGCAATTAAAGCAAAAGTGACACAAGCGACAATTCCGAAAACCACCGCAGAAATAGCCGCCACAATTGTGTTTCTGGCAAGTTTCTTTCTGTTAATGGGACGCGCCTTTATTTCCTCACGCATAAAAACAAAGTCGTCTTTTGTGCCGTTTTCTTTTTCTATTTTTTTGAGTTCTTCTTCAGTCATTTTATCCCTCCAAATGCCTCATATTAAGAGTATATCCACCTGCGACTTTATTGTAAAGAGCGCCCCCGTATGATAAAATTAACAGTGATTTTAAGGCTATGAGGTTATTTTATGAACGAAAATGTTTTATCTACTCTTGAATATACAAATATTATTTCTATGCTTGTGGAACAGGCCGATTCTGCACCGGGAAAAGAGCTTTGCAAAAACCTCCTTCCCATGACATCTTTGTCTGATATCGAAGAGGCTCAGACCCAGACTCAGGACGCTCTATCCAGACTTTTTTCCAAAGGAAGCATTAGCTTTGGCTCAAATAAAGACTTAGGTTTTGCAATGAAATCCCTAGAAATAGGCTCTACCTTGATGGCTTCGGAGCTTCTTTCTTTTGCCCGCTTTTTAAATAACGTAAACAGAGTTAAAACCTATGGGGCAAAAGAAAAAGATGAGGATGAAGGTGATTCTTTATCTGATTATTTCGAGCTTTTAGAGCCCATGACACTTGTGTCAAAAGAAATTGACAGGTGTATCCTTGATGAAGAAGGTAACATTGCAGACGATGCTAGCCCGACTCTAAAATCAATTAGAAAAAGCCTTCAGCAGACTAATGAAAAAATCCATTCAGAGCTTAATAAGATGGTTAACGGTTCTTTAAAGTCTTACCTTCAAGATTCCGTTGTCACAATGCGAAACGACCGTTACTGCGTGCCCGTTAAAAGCGAGTACAAGGGCCAGGTATCCGGCATGGTTCACGACCAGTCTTCTTCAGGCTCCACGTTTTTCATAGAGCCTCAGGCTATCGTTGATTTAAACAATAAAATTCGCGAGCTTCACTTAGATGAGCAAAAAGAAATTGCTGTGATTTTGGCTAATTTATCGGCAGAGCTTTCAGACCACCTTCCGGCTTTACAAACAAACCAAAAGTTTATGACTTTCCTAGACTTTACTTTTGCAAAAGCGAAGCTTGCCATGGATGAGAATGCTTCTCGTCCCGTTTTTAACGAAGATAAATACATAAACATAAAAAAGGGGCGCCACCCCTTACTTGATAAAAAGAAAGTGGTGCCAATCGATGTACCTCTCGGTAAAGACTACGATCTTTTAGTGGTCACAGGTCCAAACACAGGCGGTAAAACAGTTACATTAAAGACAGTTGGTTTATTCACCCTTATGGGTCAGGCGGGCCTTCACATCCCCGCAAACGATAAGTCCGAGCTTTCTGTCTTTACCGAAGTTTATGCGGATATCGGCGATGAGCAAAGCATCGAGCAAAGCTTATCCACATTCTCTTCTCATATGAAGAGCATTGTCCACATTTTAAAGCACGCAGACGAAAATTCCCTCTGTTTATTCGATGAACTTGGTGCGGGAACCGACCCTACGGAAGGCGCAGCCCTTGCCATTGCGATACTTAATTTCCTTCATGACAGAGGCATCCGCACCATGGCGACCACTCACTATAGCGAGCTTAAAATTTACGCTCTTTCCACTTCATTTGTGGAAAACGCCTGCTGTGAATTTAATGTAGAGACCCTCTCTCCCACCTACAGACTCCTTATTGGAATCCCCGGAAAGAGTAACGCCTTTGCCATTTCTTCAAAGCTTGGCTTATCCGATGACATAATTGAAGCTGCAAAGAAACAGATAACCGATGAATCCGAGCGTTTTGAAGATGTTATCTCAAACCTGGAAACCACCAGAGTTTCAATTGAAAAAGATAAGCTATACATTGAAGAGCAAAAGGCAGCCATCGAAAAAGAACGCGCACTCTTAAAAGAAAAGACCGACAAGCTTAACGAGTCAAAGGATAAGATTCTTAGGAACGCAAACGAAGAGGCAAGAGACATCATCGCTGAAGCAAAAGAATTTGCCGATGAGACCATCCGCGCCATTCAAAAAAGCGGTCAGGGCTTTTCCATGAAAGACCTGGAAAAGAAGCGAGAAGGCCTTAGAAATCAGTTAAACGACAAAAACTCAAAGCTTGCTATAAAGAAAGAAACCAATGCACAAAGCGGAATTAAAGCAAAAGACTTGCACCTTGGAGATATGGTAAAGATTGTTTCTTTAAACTTAAAGGGCACCGTAAGCTCCATGCCTGATGACAAAGGAAATCTTTTTGTGCAGTGCGGAATCATCCGCTCAAAAGCTAACATTAACGACCTTGTCTTTGTGCAGGAAGAGACCATCTCAGGCCCCGGTATTAAGAAGCAAAGCGGTTCCGGAAGCTTGAAAATGTCAAAGTCTACAAACATTTCTTATGAATGCAATCTCATAGGAAAGACTGTTGACGAAGCATTGGCCGTTTTGGATAAATACCTTGACGATGCATATCTTTCCCATATTCCAAGCGTAAGAATCGTTCACGGTAAAGGAACCGGTGCACTTAGAAACGCAGTCACATCTTATTTAAAGAAATGTAAATATGTTAAATCCTACAGAGCCGGCGAGCACGGTGAAGGCGATGCAGGCGTAACCATCGTTGAATTTAAATAAAGGAGACCTCATGATAAACAAGCAAAAGATTTTAATCGTAGACGATGACAATAATATTGCTGAGTTGATTTCTTTGTACCTTATTAAGGAATGCTTTGATACAAAGATTGTTAATGACGGAGAATCCGCCCTGCAGGCTTTCGAAGGATACGATCCAAACTTGATTTTGTTGGATTTGATGCTTCCCGGAATCGACGGATATCAGGTATGCAGAGAGATTCGCTCAAAGTCTCAGGTTCCCATTATTATGCTTTCTGCAAAGGGTGAAGTGTTTGATAAAGTATTGGGCCTTGAAATGGGGGCCGATGATTACATCGAAAAGCCCTTTGATTCTAAAGAGCTTGTTGCAAGAGCAAAAGCCGTTTTAAGACGTGCTAAGCCTTCGGTTGCTGCTCCTGTTTTAGATGCTGATGAAAAGGTTTCTTATCCCGATTTATCAATTAACCGCACCAACTACTCAGTTCTATACTTCGGAGAGGCAGTTGATATGCCCCCCAAGGAATTGGAGCTTTTATACTATCTTGCCTCTAATCCAAACCACGTTTTCACAAGAGAACAGCTTCTTGATAAAATCTGGGGATATGAATACATCGGGGACACACGTACCGTTGACGTTCATATAAAAAGATTAAGAGAAAAGATTAACGATCACGACAGTTGGAAAATAAGCACCATCTGGGGCGTAGGCTACAAATTCGAATCAAAAGTAAATCCCGGAAACTAACCTATAAAGGGGAATAACGGTGAAAAAGACACTGTATTTTAAATTCTTACTTGCATATATCATATTTGGTGTTTTTGGGTTTATTATCGTAAGCTCGTTTGTGTCACAAACGGTTTACCAGAAAATGCTTAAAGAAAAAGCGGCTTCTTTTTATAGAGAAGCAAACCTTATTGCAAACACCTATGCCGCTGACCTCTATAAGCTCGATACTTCGCTTCCTGAAGTTAAAGAGCAGATAGACGATTTGGACGTGTTTCTTTCTGCAACAATATGGATTATAAACCCTTCGGGAACCATGATCTTAAGCTCAAAGCTTCCCATAAATGTAGATGAAACCTTGGTGATATCGGGCTTTGACCCTACAATCACCGGTAACTCCTACTACACTACGGGAACCTTCTTTGATTCTTTTGACGAAGAAGTGCTTAGCGTATTTGCGCCAATCACCGCAGATTATAAGGTAAAAGGATACGTGGTTATCCACTCTTCAATCGCTGATATCGAAAAGCAAAGCGATGACTATTTAAGAGTGTGCTACTTACTTTTAATTATCCTCTTTGCTTTGTCACTAATTATTTTATTTTTCTTTACAGAAATGGTTTATGTGCCTTTAAGAAAAGTTACCTACGCAACAGAGCAATATGCATCCGGTAACCTTCACTACGAGTTTTCCATAGATTCAGACGATGAAATGGGATATTTGGCCGCCACCCTTTCTTACATGGCAAGCGAAATCGCCCGTTCGGAAGATAACCAAAAGAAATTTATCGCAAACGTCTCTCACGACTTTAGGTCTCCCCTTACTTCAATACGAGGTTATCTCGAGGCCATGATTGACGGCACCATTCCTCCCGAAATGATGGATAAGTATTTAGGAATCGTGCTTAGCGAAACCGAGCGACTTACTAAGCTTACAAACGGCCTTTTGTCACTTAATAACTTAAATATGAAGGGCATGGTGTTAGACATTACAGACTTTGATATAAACAAAGTAATCAGAAACACTGTTGCAACCTTCGAAGGCACCTGCACCGCAAAGGCAATTCAGGTTGACCTGGTGCTTACAGGCGACGTGCTTCCCGTCCATGCGGACGAAACCAAAATCCAGCAGGTTATATATAACCTCCTTGATAATGCCATTAAGTTTTCTCATCACAATTCAACAATCAGAATCGAAACTACTGAGAAACATTCAAAAGTATTTGTATCCGTTAAAGACCAAGGTATCGGCATTCCAAAAGACGACCAAAAGCTTGTCTTTGACAGATTCTATAAATCCGACCTTTCCCGTGGCCGCGATAAAAAAGGCACCGGCCTAGGCTTATCAATTACAAAAGAAATCATTATGGCTCACAACGAGCACATAAACGTTATTTCTACAGAAGGCGTCGGATCTGAATTTATTTTCTCTCTTGCTAAGACAGATGAATAAAAAACCTTGCAGGATATCCTGCAAGGTTTTTCTATTCTTTCCAATCCAATCTATGAAGTTTTCCTTCTGTTTCCATTCCTGCAAAGTTCTGCTGCCTTAAAGCTTCATACAAAACTATTGCCACAGAGTTTGATAAGTTAAGGGATCTGATTTTAGGTTCCATGGGGATTCTTATGCAGGCCTCCTCGTGGTCTACCAAGATTTCTTCCGGGATTCCCGCAGATTCTTTTCCAAACATGATGTAATCATCAGGCCCGAATTTAACGTCTGTGTAGCAATGCTTTGCCTTGGTGGTGGCAAACCACACTTTCGCATTAGGATTTTTCTTACAAAAATCTTCGTAGTTTATGTAAGTGGAAACATCCAAGTGTTCCCAATAATCCATGCCCGCTCTTTTAATTGCCTTTTCATCGATTCTAAAGCCAAGAGGCTCTATCAGATGTAAAGCCGTACCTGTTGCTACGCAGGTACGGCCGATATTTCCTGTATTTGCCGGTATTTCCGGCTCGTGTAAAACTATATGCATTATCTGCCCTGTTCTTTCCTAAGCTTTTCTACGAAGCGTGCAAGCCTCTCCATTGCCATTTTAAGTCTCTCCAAAGAATACGCATAGGAGATTCTTAAAAAGCCCTCTCCGCTCTCGCCAAATGCGGTTCCGGGAACTGCAGCTACCTTTTCTTCTTCAAGAAAACGAGTTGCAAACTCATCGCTTGTCATGCCAAATTCCTTAATGCAAGGGAATACGTAGAATGCGCCGTAAGGCTCAAAGCATTCTAGCCCCATTTCCTTAAAGGCATTAAGCAAGAATCTTCTTCTTTGGTTGTAAGATTCACGCATCATCTTAACGTCGTCATCGCCGTTTTTAAGCGCTTCTATTGCTGCATACTGGCTTGTTGTGGGCGCACACATGATGCAAAACTGATGAATCTTTGTCATCTGCTGAATGATTTCTTTTGGTCCGCAAGCGTATCCAAGTCTCCATCCGGTCATGGCGTAAGCCTTTGAAAAACCGTTAATCATTATTGTTCTTTCCTTCATGCCGGGTAAAGAAGCAATCGATACGTGGTCTCCCTTATATGTAAGCTCTGCGTAGATTTCATCAGACAATACATATATATCCTTTTCAATGCACACCTTAGCAATCTCGATTAAATCTTTTTCTTCCATGATTGCGCCGGTAGGGTTGTTAGGGAAAGGAAGCACCAAAATCTTTGTTTTATCGGTAATGGCATCAAGGAGTTCCTGTGCTGTAAGTCTGAATTCATTTTCAGCCTTTAAGTTAATGATTACAGGCTTTGCACCTGCCAAAATCGCACAGGGTTCATAAGATACGTATGAAGGCTCGGGGATAATGATTTCATCTCCCGGATTTGTCATTGCTCTCATGCAAACATCAATACCTTCAGAGCCGCCGACTGTCACCAAAACTTCTTTTGACCAGTCGTAAGAAACATGCATCCTTCGCTCTAAATAATTGCAAATTTCTTTTCTAAGCTCAATAAGTCCGGAATTTGACGTATAGAATGTTTTGCCTTTTTCGAGGGAATAAATACCCTCATCTCTAATATGCCACGGGGTTTCAAAATCGGGTTCGCCGACACCAAGTGAAATAGCATCCTTCATTTCAGCTACGATGTCGAAAAACTTTCTGATGCCCGAAGGCTTAAGTTTAACAACTTCTTTTGCTAAAGGATCTCTCATAGTGTAAACTGCTCCCTTTCATCAACCTCTTTTTTGTCTAAAATTGTGCCGTGATCTTTGTATTTCTTTAAAACAAAGTGCGTTGCCGTGCTTAAAACCGTGTCAAGTGTAGCAAGCTTGTCTGATACAAAAGAAGAAACCTCTTTTAATGTCTTTCCTTCCAAAGAAACCAAAAGGTCAAATCCGCCGGATATTAAATATACAGCGTTTACTTCGGGGTATTTGTAGATTCTTTCAGCTATATTGTCAAAGCCCTGTCCTCTTTGAGGAGTAACCTTAACTTCTATTAATGCGCTAACCTTTTCAATGGAAGTCTTTTCCCAATCGATAAGTGTGTGATATCCGCAGATAACACCTTCTTCTTCCATTTTCTTTACTTCGTTTGCCACATCGATTTCACTAAATCCAAGTAAAACCGCAAGCTCCTTTATTTCAATTCTGGAATTCTTTTCCAATATAGATAAAATTTTTTCTCTCATTTTAATCTCCTATTCACAAATTACTTTATATAGTTCATCTGTCTTAGGTGGTTCAAGAAATCTCTTATTTTCCCCGTTAATAAGCACTCTGTCGTTATTATCGGTGCACTTACCTATTATTGTAGCTTCTATTCCTATTCTTTCAAGTTCAAGCTTAAGCTTGTTTCCGTCCTTAGACGCCATAAGCATGGAGCCGCTTGAAATTAATTCATAAGGATTTATGTCGAAATAATTACAGATCTCAATTGTTTCTTGCTTTACGGGAATCTTCCTAAGATCTATTAAAAGTCCGACGCCGGAGCTTTCTGCCATTTCCCAAAGGCCTCCGAAAATACCGCCTTCGGTTACATCATGCATAGCTGACACGCCGGACTTAACGGCGGTGGCGGCCTCAGGTATAACCGATAAGTACTTATCGAAATTTATCGCATCGTAAATCATCTTTGAGGGGAATTTCTTTAAAAGCTCTTTTTCTTTATCCTTAGCTATAATGGATGTTCCCTCAAGTCCGATCCACTTTGTCACAAGAACATCGTCTCCGGGCTTTGCTCCGGAAGTTTTAATCATCTCGCCTTTCTTTGCTTTACCGATTGCGGTTAAAGAAAGAATCGGTCTGTTTACGGCTTCCGTTATTTCTGTATGTCCGCCGATTATCTGTATATTCAAGGCTTTAGCGTTTTCGCTTAAGTCTGTCATTATTTTCTTTATATCATCTTCCGTTGTATCGGGAGTAAGTAAAGCAGTCACCATCACTGCAACAGGCTCTGCCCCTGCGGAAGCCAAATCGTTTGTGGATACGGTCATGGCATAAAGGCCGATATCTTCCTTTGCTCCTGTAATAGGATCTGTGGAAATCACAAAAACTTCGTCTTCCTTAAGTTGCAAACAAGCGCAGTCTTCCCCGATCTTTGCACCAACGAGGACTTCACTGCGCTTACAACCTGTTTTTTTAAGTATGGACCTTTTAAGGACGTTTTCCGGTACTTTTCCTATTTTCACTGCCTGCTCCTATTGTTTATCTAAAGTATGATGCAACTAACGGAATAATCATACACAAAATCAATACCACCACAAGTATGGCCGTGAAAAACCGTCTGTTCTTTTTATTATAAAAATTCATTAACCATTCTCCAATGTAATTCTCGATAATTGCGTCTTATTATAGTCTATGCATTCTAAAAATGCAAGTTTGAGCCACTTTGTTTATATTTGTTTTATCCACTCTTTAATGTTAAAATATCCTTGCATATCTTCTTTTCCACGAAAGGATTTACTATGAAGTTTGCTACAGCTTTTATTCTATGTTTTGTCATATTCTGCGCTTGGAATTATCTCGAGATGAAGAGGCGCGCAAATCAAGAGCAAAAACTTGAAGATGCTTTCTGGGAGAGAGAATCTGAAGCTAACAGTGTCAGAAGAAAACCTATCGACCAGCTTGAATACATTCAAATTCCCGAAGAATTACCCCGTGATTTATTAACCGATGACATCAACGTTCAAGGCCTCATAAGCACTATAGATGCACTTAAAGGCCAAAGGATATTAAACCTTACAGGCCGCACCAATACGGATTTAAAGCTTGAATACGGTACGGCCAATATCACAGCCCTTTCAACCTATGATCAAAACTACACAACACTCATTACTTCATTTCAAAAATGGGCTGAAATTTTGCTTGCAAACGGCTATGAGTCTAAAGCTATACCGCTTCTTGAGTTTATAGTTGCCACAAACGGTGATATCGGAGAAACCTATCGCCTTTTGGCAAAGCACTATTTAAAAACCGGGGAAGAAGAAAAATACGAAGATCTTCTTACATCCATTAAAAGAATTCATTCAATAAACAAAAATCATATTTATGAATCTGTAGAGAAATTAAAAGAATCCGATTCTTTTAATATATATAAATGATGAGAAAACACATTGGGAGGTTACTTATGAAACTTAACAAAAAACGCACCTGCCTTATCGGTTTTGCCTTCTTTGGCATTTTGCTTTTATGGCAAGTCTACGATTCCTGGTGCCCTACTTTCCTTACCGACATTTTTGCAAGAAGAATGTATTCTCTTTCTTCCGCAGAATTAAAGGCAAGCGATCCTTCTAAAATTTTAAACGTACAATGGATTGTCGGCATCATAATGGCGTGCGATAATCTGGCAGCTCTAATCTTGCTTCCTATATTCGGAAGCCTTTCCGATAAGACCAAAACTCCTATCGGAAAAAGAATGCCTTATATCTTAACCGGTACATTTGTTGCAGCACTTGCATTTCCTTTCGTGCCTTTGTTCTTCCATTACAACAACATCATCGGCATGGTTATCATGATGGCAATCGTGCTTCTCTTTATGATGATGTATCGTAACCCTGCGGTTGCTTTGATGCCCGATATCACTCCTAAGCCCTTAAGAGCTAAGGCAAACGGTATCATAAACATCATGGGATACTTAGGTGGCGCAGCTGCCACAGTTCTTGGTATCTTCCTTAAGTTAAGTGACTATATCAACGCTTCCGACGAAGCAAGAAAAATCTGGACAATCGAAATTCCTTTCATCGTAGCTTCAGTATTAATGGTTATTTCAGCCATGGTTTTATTCTTTACGATTAAAGAAAACAAACTCTCTGTTGAGCTTGCGGATGAAATGGCAGAAGGTGAGCGTTTAGCCGCAATCGAAACTCCCGTTGATGATGATAAGCCTATGTCCAAGGCTAACAAGAGAATGCTTCTTGCAATCCTTGGCGCTGAATTTTTATGGTTCATGGCTGATAACGCAATCGGAACTTACATTGGTAACTACGTAATTTACTACATGCAGTCTTCTTCAAGTAAGACAATGATTTTAACAATCCTTGGCGGCCTTGCTTCAGTTATAGGTTTTGCAACAGCAGGTTCCATCGCAGATAAGATTGGAAGAAAATGGACCATTTCAACCGGTTTGTTCATTACAGTTTTAGGCTATATCGTAATGATCTTTGTTAAGCCCACAGGAAACGTGGTAGGTGAACACGGAGAATTTTCTTTCCCTGTTCTTTTGTTTGTAGTATGGGCCATTAAAGGATTTGGCATGGCACTTGTTCACAACTGTTCCTTCCCTATGGTTGTGGAACTTTGCTCATCACAAAAAATCGGAAAATTCACAGGCTTTTATTACGCAGCAAGCATGTCTGCCCAGACCGTTACTCCCGTGCTTTTAGGCCTCGTATTCATGGGCTCCGGCGCATGGGGCGTGCTTCCTATGTACGCAGGCATTCTTACCCTTTGCAGCTTCTGTGTCTTTACATCCTTAGTTAAAAACATTAAAGCTAAGAAGGTTGAAAACGCAAAAGGCCTTGAAGCTTTAGGTGAAGACTAATCTTAAAAGTTCGAAAGGAGATGGATTAATCCATCTCCTTTTTTATGATTTTCTCCAAGTGTTTACCTTACTATCTCTTTTCATGTAGTATCAACTTTCCACCGCAGTCCATGTCAGGAAT
>JAEEXG010000041.1 GCA_016291405.1 Lachnospiraceae bacterium | reverse complement strand
TCTATAAACACAGCAGGGCCGGTAAAAAATTTACCGACCTTTGCTGTTTGGCTGTTTCTATTTAAGATTAAAATAATTAAACCAACTGTAATTGCCAAGACTGCAGTTACAGCTATAGCAATTACAATTTTTTTCTTTTTACTGTCCATTAGCATATGATCTCTTAAGAATAGCGGCCCTGTTAACTACACTGCATTCAAGATTCTTTACAAAATAATCAACAATACCCAAGGCATCGTAAGTGTTGATACGAGAGTCTGCGTTTACGTTTGCAGCTATTATCATATCACTTCCTGTAACTTCTGTCTTTCTAAGCCACAAATTAACGATTTTTAAAGCATCTTGGGCATTGATAAGACCGTCTTTGTTAAGATCTCCGATAGTAACAATCGGGGCATTCTTTGTTTCATCAATAGTATATTTTTGGTTCCTTAAATAATCAGCTACTGTTTCCATATCCATTGCGACAAGGTATGTTGAAACACCGATTTTCTTTGAAATTTCTTCGTTATAAAGAAGCTCTGTCTTTTTATCTTCATTTTCTATGAAAGTAATCTTCGCGCCTTCCTTAACGCCTGTAACTCTTATAGCAGAGAAACCGTCGCCCTCCGGAATAAGATCAACACCATCACCTGTATATAAAGTAATACAAGCAAATGAAAGGCCTTCAACCAAAGAAACCTTCATAACTGTCTTTGATGTATCAACAATGAAAGTATTCTCTTCGTTTTCGGAATCCGCATCTACCTTAAATGACATACCTGAAAGAGCAATTTCAAGTTCATTTAACTCTTCCAAAGAAATGTCTTTGTTTAATTCAAAGCTTACGTTTAAAAATTCCTTAGGGAAGTTTTCGCTCTTAAAAGTAATCGGTTCACCGTTTTCAGGGTCAAAATAAACCACTCTTAACTTGCCGGCTTCTTGTTCCAAATTATAGTTAAGAGTACCGCCCTTTACTTCTTCGCCGATTTTAACTTCTTTAACATCAACAGAATCAGGAACTTTGATGATACAGTCCATAAGTCTGTAGTTAGGCTCTTTATCCCAGCCTGTTAAATTGATGATCGCGTTAAACTTAGTGCCTTTTGTGTTTTCAATCTTTTCAGGAACTGAGAAGATTACACCGATTTCATCAGTTGCAGCACCAAGTGTGATTGCATCCTTCATATCGTAGAGGGATGTCTTTCCCTTTAAAAATCTATCGTATGCTACAAGAGCGTATGTAGCCTGGTCTGTTGCCATGTCGTTCCATGCACCTGACTGCACATGCTTAAAACCTGCGCCATACTTAGAATCTTCTGTGTAGAAAGAAAGGATGACATCAATCGGTGATTTTCCGTTTTTAATAAATCTTTCATCGGTATCCGGATTAATGCCCCAGGCTGTCAAAGCAACCACAACCTGTGAAGTGCTTTCAACATTAGGGTCTCCGCCGTAAGAAAAGTTTCCGTTATCTGCCTGTAAATTCTGAAGGCATGTGATACCTTTTTCTGCAGCGGTCTTTACATCGTCTCTGTCTTTATAAAATGAAAGAGCCTGAAGAGTCATAGAGGTGATATCGGGGTCTCCCTTGGTGCCTGCCAAAGACCAGCCGCCGTCTGAAAGCTGCTTTGAAAGAATAAAATCAAGGCAGTCATTTACAACCAATTCATCAACTTCATAACCTGCCGTATTTAACGCAATAAGTGCAAATACAGGTCCGTTGATGCCCTGCTTCTTAATCCACTTAATTCCGTTTTCTTCATAGGCCTTAACAAGGTTAACTCCGCCTACATTTCTTGCATCCTTGCCAATTGATGAAAGTGCCATGATAAGTCTTGCGTTTTCCGTAGATTTTGACTTATGTAAGGCGCCGTTTAGATTAACGCTTGCTGCTGTAGTTTTAACTGTTTCAACTATTCTATTGTAATAATCTTCAAAATAAGCATTGCCCTGTTCAAAGTGCTCGCCTCTTGCAAGAGTAAGCACTGTCCATTCACCGGCGTTTGTGCCAAAGGCAGGTGCTGTTACGTTTGTTGCCATTGAAGCCATAACAGTATTTATCTTTGAAGAAACATCCTGAGCTGTTCTTGGTGTACTTCCCGTATTTACGGGATTTGATGAAGATGTATTATCAGGATTAAATGCCGGTGCAGGGGGAAGATAATCAATTGATTCTTCCACATCATCTTCATCGGGTGCAAGCTCAAGCATTATATTTTTAACAAGTTTCTTTTTGTTTGCATCTTCACATAATGCATATCTTCTGTATAGTTCTACCTTGTTTGTGGCTCTTTCAAATAAAGCGGGGCCACTCCATTCTGAAGAATATCCCAAGTCTGTGCCGTATCCGTATAAGGTAAACTGCCATCTGATTACAAGGTCATCTCCAAGATCCTGAAACTCAGGCTCGGAAGTATGGTCTTCTGATAACAAGTATTGACCTGTTCCCACAGGAAGCATTTCATCATTAACAGTAATCATCCATCCTGCCATAAATGAATAGTCAAATTCGCCAAGATATCCGTCGCCGCTTTCATCCTCAAGATAGTCATTTAAATCAAAACCTTGTTTGTCCATGCCATCAAACAAAACCTGGGGAACATTTAAGTATCCCTTATCCCAGCCTTGAACCTTAGATAAGTAAAAGCTTGACATATCTCCTGTGAATCCAAAATCAACACCTTCTTCAAGAAGTGCTGCAACCGTTGCTGCCGCAACCGTAATGTCATCATCCGAATATGTTTCATATCCGTTTGCTTCCAAAATGTCATTAATCTGCTTATAGGTATAAACCTTAGGCTCAATGTAGAAGCCCTGTCCGATGGTTAAACCTTCAAATGAGATAATGACACGCTTTTGATTG
This sequence comes from Lachnospiraceae bacterium, assembly GCA_016291405.1. GTDB lineage: Bacteria > Bacillota > Clostridia > Lachnospirales > Lachnospiraceae > UBA1258. The sequence goes on along the minus strand of JAEEXG010000041.1, from coordinate 21,321 downwards.
GTGGAAGCTGCAAAGGAAGGCATTTCAATTGTGCCTGCAAGTACGATAACCGCAAGCAAAAATGCCGCTACCCTTTTAAGTTTGTCCCAAATTTTCATTCTCATAAATTCTCCTTTATTTTTTTCTCTCCTAATAAAATCTCCTAATAAAAAAAGTGTAGGCTGAAGACCAACGTCTTCAAAGCTTACACTCATCACACCAAATCATGCAAAGTACGGCAGGTATTCTGACTTATGACAAATACAGCAAAACAAGAAGGTATAAAAATACACTTCTCCCACTGCTTTTAAGATCAAATACAGGAATGGTGGTTGCTCCGGAATCAAACCGGATTACCTTTTCATCTACTCAGTTAACAACCTTTCAAACCGTACTTAAGTTATTAAATTCGATTTATTATAGCAAAGGATTTTTCGCCATTCAAGAGGAAATAATAAACAAAAGAAAAGCGGTGCAGTTAAAAACTGCACCGCAATTATCACATATTTAGTCTAAATTACTTTGTGAAAGTACATTTAGCGTCAAATTCTACAGTTCCCTTGTAGTTCTTAAGAGTACCTGTAACAGTGATTACATCACCAACAGCAAGCTTATCAGCGCCTTCGCCCTGAAGTCTGAAGCACTGTACTGTCTGTCCCTGGCAATCAATGTTTACAGTTACGTTCTTGTATTCATCGCTGTATTCTGTAGGGATTTCTGTGATGGTACCTGTAAGCTGTGACATGTAGTTAAGAGCTTTGCCTTCTTCAAGAGCAAATGCCTTTTCAAGTGTTACAGTCTGCTTAGCTTCATCAACAGTCTTTTCCTTTGAGAATTCGCACTTAGCGTCGAATTCTACTGTACCCTTGTAGTTCTTAAGAGTACCCCAAACAACGATTTCATCACCAACTGCAAGCTTGTCAGCGCCTTCGCCCTGAAGTCTGAAGCACTGTACTGTCTGTCCCTGTACTTCCATGTTTACAGTAATGTTCTTGTATTCATCGCTGTATTCTGTAACGATTTCTGTTACTTTACCCTTTAATACAGACTTGCCGTTCATAGCCTTACCTTCTTCAAGAGCAAATGCCTTTTCCAAAGTAACAGCCATCTTAGCATCTTCTACTGTAGTATCCTTAGAGAATGTAGACTTAGCATCGAATTCTACAGTTCCCTTGTAGTTCTTGATAACACCTGTAACAGTGATTTCATCACCAACTGCAAGCTTGTCAGCGCCTTCGCCTTCAAGTCTGAAGCACTGGATTGTCTGACCTGCAACTTCAAGGTTAACAGTGATGTTCTTGTATTCATCGCTGTATTCTGTAACGATTTCAGAAACTGTTCCTCTGAGAACCTGCTTACCGCTCATAGCCTTACCTTCTTCAAGAGCAAATGCCTTGTCAAGGATAGCTGCTTCGCAAAGGTCATCTGAAGGAGCTTCTATAACGAAGTTAAATTCCTTTGTAAGTGAAGCTGCACCGGCTGTTAAAGTAGCTGTAACAGTAACTTCTTTGTTTTCATCTTCGGGAAGAACGATTGTTAATACGCCGTCAGCGATTGCTGCGAATGTATCATCGCTTGTTGTCCAAGCAATCTTAACATCCTTGTAGCCCTTACCTTCTGCAGGAAGTTCTACAGTTGTTTCTGCTGAGTAAGATGATGAAAGCTTAAGGTTGTCTGCTTCGAAAGCACACATATCTTCGTCTGATCTCTCAGGAAGGCTTAAGTATTCAAATGCATCTACTGATACGGGTGTTAAATAGAAAGCACCATCGTATAAGCAAAGGATACCTGTTACGTTTGCTGTCCATCCAAGGTGTTCGCCATGGCCTGTGATAAATGTGTCCTTATCAGCAACGATAGGGCAAACAGATGAAGAAATACGAACGTAAGATTCTTTGTCTGCAAGTTTAAACTTGAAGTATCCGTTTGCAACGTCTGCGCCTGTGATTTCAACACCCTTTAAAGAAACCAAAAGGCTCTGTGCCTTTGTGAGGTTAGCATCCTTAAGGTCTTCTGCGTTTGTGTAAAGATCTGTGTAATCAACTGCAGCTACTTCTGTCTTGTTTGTATCAACGATTGTAGCCTTAGCATTGATGATTTCATATGTACCGCTGTAAATATCCTTTGTACCTGAAACCTTAACTGTCATACCTGTTTCAATGCCAAGGTCAACGGGATCTTCGCCTAAGTTGTAAGCGTAGTAAGCGCCGTCAGCATCCTGGAAGTATAAGCAGTTAGAAGAGTTACCGTTTGTCTTTGACATAATACCGGTAACAACACCTGTACAGTTAACAACTGTGCCGGCTTTAGCTTCTGCATATTCAGCCCATGTTGTGTCGTGATATGCAGGAACTTCATGATTAAATGTTACGGAAACGTTTGCGCCCTTAGCGTCTGAAATTGTAGCTGTCAAAACGTAAGGAACTGCGTTTTCTGTTTCTTCGTTAACATCGATAGTGGTCATTTCTGCACCCTTAACGATTGAAACACCATCTTTAACATCAACTGACCAGTCAACGTTGTAAGTTACACCGCCAACGTTAAGAACTGAAACACGTTCGAAGTCTGAAGGTGTGGTGCCCTGCTTATCTTTATACATAGAATAAAGATAATCTTTAGCAGCAGTAAGTTCTGTGCCTGCTTCTTTTTTGCCACAGCCTGCAAGTAAAGTTACTGACATAGCGGCAACAAGAAGATAACTTAAAAACTTCTTCATAATACTCCTCTTTTCATTTGTTATTTTATAGTGATGTCTTTATCAGACATTACTTTTACCTGATAATTTCCCTTATACACTCCCACAATGCCCTTAACATCAATGGTCTTACCAAGGTATTTATCCTTAGTGATAAGATTCTGATTTTCATCATACAAAGGCTCTGTTCTAACAGTAATCTGTGTGCCATCTATAGCCTCACAGGTCATGGTCATAGCCCCGTTTGATGAGCTTTCGGGATTGTTTGTTGTATAAATGTCTTCCACTTTCAAATCTTTCATTGAAACGGAAGTATCCATCAAAAGATATGCAAGTTCAAACTCTTCTTCACCTGTGCTTGTTTCGATTGAAACATGTGAAGATGCAAAGTCGCTTGCGGAAATCTCTGCAAATGCAGCTTCGTTTCCTTCACTTATCTTTTTAATGTTTCCGGGGTCGTCGGGCTTCATGGCTCTGTATGTTAAGCCTGAAACCTGATATGTTCCGCCGTTTTCATAGTAAGAAACTGTTCCAACGATTCTTGAACGGTTACCTACTTTAAGTATGTCTACGCCTTCTGCGCTAAGGCCGAAGCCGTAATAAACATAAATGCCGTAATATCTGTCGGTATCGGGATCGTAATTTTCTACGTACACTCCGTTGTTTCCGTTCTTTGTTACAACGCCTTCGAAAGCAACTGTTGAGCCCACATAGTCTTTAACGTTTGCTCTTAACTCTTTTAAATCAAGTTCGATAGCATCACCGTAAAAGAAATTAGGATCCTTTTCGCCTGAGTAAATGCCGACCTTTGCCTCTTTTGCAGCCTGAATGGCCTTTGTACATATATCACCGTATCTGTTTTGAGATGAAGATGATGCCCTTGCAAGACCGTGCTGTAAAAGCTCAACATTTAAACATCTGTATTCGGAAGAATCATCGGTTTTATACCACACCCAAATAAGATATCTTCCGCCTGTTGAATCTAAATTCCAGTTGGAATCATCGGATTCGATAATGATTGAAGTTGCCGCCTCAAGCTTTCCTCTTGTAAAAAGTGATGCCGTCTTTCCGTACTCTTCCACTTTTCCGGTAGATTCCGGAGTATTAACGGCCAAGAATCTAGCCTTTAATACTCCATCCTCTGAAACAGTCTTAGGTACATTAAAATGTACGGTATCTCCGTCCACAAAGTTTTCAACCGTTACTTCTTCCTTAAGTGTGTCTGAAGACATGTCAAGCTTAAGGTCATCCGCAACGTCTTTAGGTGCGATTACTTCAACTGTCTGTGTTTCTTCGCCTTTAGAATCAGGCGTAACTTCAACGCTTGATACTACAGGGTCACAGCCACAAAGTCCTAAAACAAGTGCTGTGCAAAGAAACAACGATGAAATTGATTTCTTTAAAAACTTAAAATTAGCCATTGTACTCACATTCGTCTATAGCATCCTGGAATGCCTTGTCGATAAACTTATCTACGTCTCCGCCGTCATCGCCTGCAAGACACTTAGATAAAAGTGCACCAACCTGATCTCTTGCGGTTGAAGAACCGTTGAATGCAGGTGATGTGTAGTATGCCTTTTCCTGTTCAAGACAAACCTTAGCTGACTGAGCTGAGATGTATGTGCCGCCGTCAGCCTTGCCGATGAACTCTGCGTATACAGGGTTTGTGGCAACTGACTTAAGAACGGGAACATAACCTGAAGCCATTGAGAATTCAGCCTGGAATTCTACTGTTGTTGTTAAGTATTTTACAAATAACCAAGAAGCAACAACTTCCTGAGGGTTGGACTTTTTAAAGATACATACTGAAGGTCCCTGAGAAATAACCTTGGGAGCATCTGCCTTAAGCTGAGGAATTGTAGCAATACCTACTTCAAAAGGATAATTGCCCTCTGCATCAGCTGTAGGACGCTGGTGAGTTGCACCTGCTGAAGAACCGATTGACATGTAGCTTCTTACACCCTTATCAGCTGTGAAAAGACCTGATGTGTATGCACCGTAAAGCTTCTGAGTGGTGATGTAGCCCTTCTGGTACCATTCACGGAATCTCTTAACGAATGCCTTGTTTTCAGCATTGTTGAAAAGGTAGTGGTCGCCTGAAGCGCTTGTGTAAGCTGAGCCCTGCTGTTCGCACATTGTGATGAACCAGTTGTTTTCTGAGTCATAACCCATGGGAATTGATTCAGGGTCGATTTCTTTAATCTTTGCACATACGGCTTCCATTTCATCCCATGTTGTGGGAACTGTAATACCGTTTTCATCAAAGAAAGTCTTGTTGTAGTAAAGAACTTCTGTTGACTTTGAGAAAGGCATTGTGTACATAAGTCCGTCACCGAACTGTCTACCTTCATTGTAGTAACCTTCAATGAAGTCTGCCTTCTGTTCGTCTGTTAAACCAAGAACTTCTGTTGTGCCGTCTGCTCTTGTAACTTCTTCCTTGCTGTCGATAAGGCTGTCAAGAGTTGCAACAGCGCCTGCAATGTTGTAAAGAGCTACGTGATCGGGATAGCAGTATGCAATGTTAGGCTGTGAACCAACAGTGATTTCTGTTGAAATCTGTTCTCTAACGTCATCATAGCTACCTACCTGTTCACTTACTACGTGAATGTTGGGGTAAAGTTTGTTGAATTCTTCGATATAGATGTTTAATACATCTGTTAAGTTGCTACCCATTGTGTGGTAGAACTTGATTGTTACATCGCTTCCGTCGTATCCGCCGGCGGGAACATCAAAATTAGACTTAGCGTTTGTTTTAGCGCCGTCTTTTGCATTACCGCAAGCTGCCAAAGAAAGGCAAAGACAAGCTGCAAGCAATACTGATAAAAACTTTTTCATTTTGGTTTCTCCTCCTAAAATTTATAACTTTTCAAGGAAGTGTAAATGGCACACTTCCCTGATTTGTTAACAAAATTAACCCTTGGTACCGCTTCTGCTTACGCCCTGCATAATGTATTTTCTTAAGAATACAAATACAAGGAACAAAGGAAGTGATACAAGTGCTACAGCTGCCATCTGTACGGGGTAGTTTACGTCACCCGTAGTTTCTGTGAATGCGTTTCTTAAACCGTTTGTGATAAGTCGGTGAGCCGCATCGTTGGCAACAAGTCTGGGCCAGATGTAGGAGTTCCACGCTCCCATCATCTTTAAGATAGTGATTGAAATAAGTGTGGGAAGCGCCAAAGGTATCATTACTCTCCACAAATATTTTAAATCACTGGTTCCGTCTACTTTTGCAGCAAGATATAGTTCGTTTGGAATCTGCAAAAAGTTCTGACGAAGCAAATAAATATAGAATACGCTGACAAGGAAAGGAACAATCAATACTGTGTATGTGTTTGTCCATCCAAGCTGAGTAACCGTACCGTAGTTTGTAATTGTAAATAATTCACCGGGAATCATCATTGTTGCAAGCAAACCTGCAAACAACATATCTTTTCCCTTGAATTCAAGCCTTGCAAAGGCAAACGCCGAAAGAACCGTAATAATCAAAGAAAGGATTGTGGATACCACACCTACGATTACGGTGTTTACAAAAAGCTTACCTAAGTTGGCTGTTTTATAGGCCGAAGCATAGTTAGAAATCATAACTTTGTGGGGCCAGAATGTGGGCACGCTCATTCTGTATTCGTCCAATGTCTTTAAGGATGAGTTGATCATCCAATAGAAAGGGAACAAAACGATAAGTGCCATGATAATCAAAAATGCATATACGCCGAATTTAACAAGACCCTTTACAATAGCCTGTCTTACTGCAACTCTTCGCATATCTTTTTCGCTCATTGTTTCCATTTTTACGTCGTTCATACAGCCACCTCCTAGTAATGTACTTTCTTTTTGCTTACATAGAGGTTAAGCAAAGTAACTACAAGAATGATTCCGAAAAGAATCAACGCTGCCGCGCTGGCACGGCCCTGGCTGTTTGTACTTAAGGAATCGTAAATGAAACCAACCATTGTGTTTAAGCGTCCGGCGTCATCCGCAGGTCCCATGTTTTCACCGAATATACCTACGATTGAAGTATATTCTTTGAATCCACCGATAAATCCTGTGATAACAACATACGCAAGCATGGGGGACAAAAGCGGAACTGTGATTCTTGCAAAAATACGACGTCTTGAAGAACCATCCACTCTTGCTGCATCGTAGTACTGCTTGTTTATGCTCTGAAGACCGCCAAGCAATACTAAAATCTTAAAGGGAAGGGCATTCCATACGATGTAAACCGTCATAACCGCAATGTTTGCGGAATACTGTGAACCGTAATTTATCCAGTTTACGGGAGTGCCTCCGAAAAACTCGATTACGTTATTGATAATACCTGCTGTAACGATCAATTCATTTTCGGTTCCGTAGAAAGCACCTACAATGTTAAACATTGCGGCAAATACCATACCGATGGCGATTGAATTGGTTACGTAAGGTAAAAAGAAAATCGTCTGTAAAATTTTCTGTAAAGGCTTTATGGAGTTTAAGCCAACCGCAATCAAAAGTGCAAGGATTGTGGAAATAGGAACCGTAAGCACACAAAGAATCATTGTGTTCTTTAAACAGCTAATAAAACGCTTATACTTTAAAACCTTAACAAAGTTGCCCACGCCAAAGGAGAATGTTGCTCCGTTTGTCGCCTCTAAGCCACTGTAGTTTTCGAGGAAAGCCATTCTTACAGTGTTAAAGATGGGCCATACAGTGAACACAAGCAATACTGCGATTGCAGGTGCCAGATATATCCATGCTTTCCATTGATGTTTACTGTTAACCATTCTTATTACCCCTCAATGCGAATTCTTTCTTCGGTTTCTTTGTTGAAGATATAAATCTTATTGGGCTTAATATCAAATTTAACAGTCTTAGCATCTTCGGCTATCTTAATATCATCTGTAACTGTGGAACGAATGATGGGGTTCTCTGAATTTTCGTGAGTTGAAACAACACTCATGAATCCGCCCATTGTTTCAACCTGTCTAAAGTCACAGGTTAAACATCCGTTATCGCTTACCACAAATCCTTCGGGACGAATGCCTACGTATACATCCTGATCTGCTACACCGGGTGTTGCCATGATCTTTTCTGCTCCGATGTATAAAGCACCGCCTGAAACTTTACCTGTAAATACGTTGATTGGAGGGGTACCCAAGAATTTTGCAACAAACAAGTTTGCGGGATCCTGGTAAACTGTCTGAGGCACGCCCATCTGCTGCACAACGCCGTCCTTCATAACAACGATTTCATCGGAAATACTCATTGCTTCTTCCTGATCGTGTGTAACGAATACGGTTGTGATTTTAGTTTCTCTCTGAATACGTCTGATTTCTTCTCTTGTCTGAAGTCTAAGTCTTGCATCAAGGTTTGACAAAGGCTCATCAAGGAGAAGTACTCTGGGCATTTTAACAAGCGCTCTTGCAATAGCTACACGCTGCTGCTGACCACCTGAAAGTTCAGAAGGCTTTCTTTCAAGCAAACCGTCAAGCTGAACAAGCTTAGCAACCTGCATTGTGCGTTCAAGCATCTGCTCCTTTGTAAGTTTATCTTCCCCTTTAAAGTTTTCCATGGGGAACATGATATTCTGCTTAACAGTCATGTGAGGGTAAAGCGCATAGTTTTGGAACACTAAACCCACGCCTCTGTTTTCGGGAGAAAGATTTGTTACATCGTCTTCTCCAAAGAAAATCTTTCCTTCGGTAATCTTGTGAAGACCGCAAATCATAAATAATGTGGTTGACTTACCGCAACCTGACGGGCCAAGCAAACCAATAAGCTTACCATCGGGAATGGTAAATGAAACATTGTTTACCGCGGTAACTTCCGTCTTAATCTTTTTGTCTCTGTTTGGGAATCTCTTAGTTACATTCTCGAGTACTACTTTCATAAAGCCCTCTCTCATCCATTTCTTCTAATTTTTTTCTATACTCTTCTTTTGCAGCCTCATCATCAAATATCATCTGGCTCTTTTCATCAACACAAACCGTAGCCGAGATTAGGTCGTGAATAACCAGATTTCCTTGAGTCAATGAGCAAACCACCACTTGCAAAAGGAGCAATAAAATAAGTACTACCGTACCTACCATTCCAATGTTAAAAAATACAATCATGTGTATCACAAATACGGGTACCATTGTTTCGATAGCGTATTTTCCAAGAATCGTCCTTGCAAAAAGGGACGGAATTCTGACTCTTGTATGATTGCTTTGCATAAGGCATATGCCAAATATTCTTTTTCCTATGGTGCGTCCGTCCTTTAAAGCAATTGGAATAAAGAACTCACACACCAAGTATCCGCAAAAGAAACCTAAAGATAAAATCGTGAGTAACTTTTGCATCACAAGATTATTTAGCCTTGTAATTTCTTCATCATCGTACACAGCCTTTAAGTATTCTTCGTACTGAGCCCTTATTTCGGGGTCAGATTCTACTTTTGAAGCATACTCATCAGAAGCTGAAACATTGTACAAAGTCTGATAATATGAAGTTTTTTCTTCAAGCGCCTCCGCATCGGCATCATACTTAATCAAATACGAGAATAATAAGGAAAATCCCGTAACCACAATCGATAACACAATCAAGTCAAGGATGAGGGCCGAGATTCTCTTTAGCATGGGCGCTTTTTGTAAATCAAAAAACATAGATTAGCCTTTATTCTTTATAAGTAAAAATTGTTTTCTTTAAACTCTTTACAAATTGCATCCGCATCGGCAATCAAAGCCTTCATTTCGGACTTGCTGTATACTGTGCCACCGGCAGCTTTTGCGTGTCCGCCGCCGTGATATTTATTTCCAAGTTTATCTACCGTTGTAAATCTTGAGCGAAGCCTTACTCTGATTGAGCCGTCCTCGTTGTCGATAAACGCAAGCCAGATAATTGAACCCTTAATTTCGCTTAACATAGAAACCACATTGCTCGCCTGCTCGTGGTTTAAGTTAAATTTCTTTTGCATCTTTTTATCTACGTAAACGTATGCAACACCGTTTTCGGTAATCTGCATCTTTCCAAATACGTAGGACTGGAACTTATAATAGTCAAATTCTTCAAGATAAAGCCTTGCAAACAAGGTATCCATATCGATTCCCTGATCAAGGCAAACAGCCGCAAGTCTTAAGGTGTCTCCTGAAGTAGAATCATATTTAAATCTTCCCGAATCCGTGCACATTCCTGTAAACAAACAAAGGGCCGCATCAGGATCAAATTTAAGTTCGTCTTTAAATGTCACATAAAAATCAACAACCATTTCACATGCAGAAGAACGCTCTTCTTCAACCCAGGAAATATTTCCGTAAGGCTCCACGTCTATATGGTGGTCAATCTTTATTATTTCTTTTGCCAAAGTGTATTGCTTATTGGAAATTCTTGAAGGAGTACCGGAGTCTAAAATGATGGCTAATGCATCCTTATATTCTTCGTCCGGCAAAGGACCGTCTTCTTTCCCAAGGAAAGAAACGTATTCAGAATAATCATCATTTGCCACAAGCACTTTCTTTTCGGGGAAAGAAAGTCTTAAAATCTTTGCAAGGCCAAGTGTTGAGCCGATTGCATCACCGTCGGGACGGGTGTGACGTGAAATGATGATCTTATCGTATGATTTAATCTTTTCAAGTATCGCTTTTTTAATTTCCGAGTTCATGTTTTCCTCTTACCTTTAATTAACAGGTTTCGCCTTTATCTACAATTTCATCTAAGTCTTTAAGCATTGAAAAACAATCTTCTTTGCTCTTTAATGTGGCACCGCTTGCCTTTTTGTGGCCGCCGCCTCCGTATTTAACGGCAACGGGGTTAATGTTATAAATTGAAGAGCGAAGCTCTGCCAAAACGCCTTCTTCACATTCTGTAAAGTTAACCCAGACATCAACGCCTTCAATATCTGCCATGCATCCAACCATTCCGCGGGATACGTTGAATGTGCTAAGGCCCGATTCTTTAACTTCTTCCAAGGTGTTATAAATGTAAGCTACGTTTTTATCCGTAAACTGTATCTTTAACACAAACTTTGAATGATTTAATACTGAAGAAAACTTTTCTGCATATAAATTCTTATATAAAGCGGTTGTATCGATAGGCTGGCTCATTAAATATGATGCAACTTCAAAAGTCCTTGCGGTTGTGGCATCGTATCTAAATCGACCTGAATCTGTAACCATTCCTGTAAATAAAGCCGTTGCGGATTTTAAGTTTAACTTCCATCCGGTTTCTTTGGCCATATAGGCTACCATACCGGCGCAGCTTTCAAAGCTTGTATCCGTAACTTCCGTATCTGCGATTTTATCAATGAAGATGTGGTGGTCGATACGGGCGGTTTCTTTTGAAAGAGTGTATCTGTCATCACTTATTAAGTTAGGCGATGATGTGTCCAAAATAATCGAAAGAGCGCCTTCAAATTCTGAGTCGGCGATTTCATCCATAACGGAATCTTCCATGAATGTGTATCTTCCGGCTTCGTCTCCAACGGTAAAGACTGTCTTTTCAGGGTAGTTTGAAAGGATTAAATGCTTTAAACCTATCTGGCTTCCCAAAGCGTCACCGTCCGGATTATTGTGCCTGTGAATGATTATTTTGTTGTACTCTTCTATTTTTTTAACTATTGATTCAAACATTTAACACCTGTTTATCTAATGTTTGTAAATTTGTCGTTTATAAGGGTAATAAGGTTTTTAGCCGCTTCCTTAGGATCGTTTGCTACGTTTAATTCAACGTCACAAACTTCAACGTTTCTGTATTCAAGGTCTAAAGACATAATACGGCGAACCTTATCGTCAGCCTCTATATCACGCTCAACGATGTCCTTAATAACCGCTCTCTTTTCACGATTTATAAACACTAAAAGAGCGTGCTTTTTAAACTCATTTCTGACTGTCAAAGCGCCGCAAACGTCGATTGGAATTACGGCATAGTGACCCTTTTTAACTATGGGCTCTATTTCATCGGCGGAAGTACCGAAGTGGTATTTTGAATAAACCGTACTTTCAATGTACTTGCCTTCTTCTTTTTCTTTAATAAACTGCTCTTCGCTTATGAAGCGGTAAGCATGCTCATCTTCACCGGGACGCTTGGGGCGTGTGGTGGATGTGATGGGCTTTTCGTAGTTATAGTTTTGAGTAAGCTCTTTTGCGATTTCTCCTTTTAATGAACCTGAAGGGCCAACAAGGCAGATAACTCCGCCGTTTGTTAAGTCGCTAGCCTTATCGGTAAAGGAGTTTTTAATCATCTTACAAAGCTGTAAAAAGTCGTTATAGTTGTTTACAGAAAGAAGGCCCGACATATCCATGTTCCAGGGACGTCTCATTAAAACAGGGTAAGTTGCCTTGGAATTAGCGATATTATGCGCGCCATCATCAAGAAGGATGTCCAAACTCATAACATCCTTTCTGGTTCCTATTATTATGTTTTCGGGTGGAACTTCCGGGAAATCCTTTAACAGCCTTTCGCCTCTTGCACTCATACAAGAAACAGGAACAGCCGTTACAAAGAAAACATCTGCGAACTTAGAAAGTTCGTGAACAAGTTTTTGTGCGCCCGGGAATACCGGTTGAGTCCTAACAAACTCCGGATCTGAGAAACATGCAATTCTCTCTTTCGGACGCCTTCCGAATTCTCCCCATCCTTTGATCTCGTTGATCGTTATAGGTTCTTCGTCAGGATGATTTGCATTAACAATAGACAACGCATAAGCGTTGCATTCATACAAAACGTCGTCGACGTCAAGACCTATTCTAAGCCTGTACTTCCTCAATTTCTTCTCTCTCTCTCTACGCCACCATTCCCCTGTTTACACGGTTTATATACCCTTTTTTTGATTCCGCTAAAAATAAGGTGGCGGACTATTATCGTATCACATTTTTAGCCTTTTGTGTAGTATGTAGGTAATTTTAATAATTTACCATCCTACGTTGTTCACTTTACCTATAGAAATGTATCCTTCTTTGATGGCTTTAAAGTCACTGCCTTCATCAAGGAGCTCATTAAACGCCCCATGTGTGGTGTATTTTACAGAACCGTCAGAAAGCTTTTCTTCTATAAATGAATCATTGTAAAAGCTGTGTCTTGATACTTTTCTATCCGATAAAATTCCCCTAAAATCCTTGAGTGTGCATTCAGGGAAGTTAATGTTCCAAATTTGGTTAAACTCTAACTCTTTATCAATGTATTCGCCCAAAAGATCTTCTAAGTATTTTTCAGAAACTTCCGTTACTCCATCGATTCCTTCAGAAAAAGCAATTGCCCTAATGCCCTGGCTTGCAGCTTCAAGTGCAGCTCCGATTGTGGCCGAATACTGAGTGTCTCCACCTGTGTTGAAACCATGGTTAATACCGGACAAAACTACGTCCGGCTTTTCGCCTAATATATTACAAATCCCTATTCTTATGCAGTCTGCGGGAGTGCCGCTTACGGCATAAGCTTTTACACCTTCAACAGGGAAAGAAACCTCTTTTGCCACAATAGGCTCAAGCAAAGTAATCTTATGAGACATTGCGCTTCTTTGAGAATCGGGCGCAATTACGGTAACGCTTCCAAACTTAGCCGCCGCACGTGCAAGCCTTATAATCCCGGATGCATTAATCCCGTCATCATTTGTAATAATAATCTTTCTCATAAGCCTCATTTCCAAAAAGAAAGCTTTCTCGAAATAAAAGAACCTTTCCAAGAAAGCCTGCTAATCTAATCAATTTAGGTTTTTGTTTCAAAAAAATACATATGACATGATACGAAAAAAATCACTCTAGGTCAAGCATTCTTTTCATGTTTCTTTGTATACAAAAGAGTACAAAAAACAGCGATTACGGATTCTAAAATCACAACGACGGTTGATACGCTTAGTCTGTTAACAAAGCCTGCGGCCGTATCCATGTTTTTTAAGATATCCGCATAGGCAAAGCTTAAATGCATTGAAGCAAGGGCTGCTATCATCCCCATATGAATGTAGCCCTTTCCCTGAAGCACTTTTACAGAATCTATTAAGAATAAAACCGCGTTAATGTAAAACACTAAGCTAAGGCCCGACATTATCTGAGGGCCAAGCTCTTCAGCGTTTTCCAATGCCGCTATGCTCATAAGCTTTGTAGCATTTAAAAACATGTAGAGTAAAAGCCCGATAATACTTACTGAAGATATTAAAGAAAAGGCGGCAGATGTTTTGTTTGGATACATAAGCCTGTCTTTTTGGTTTTTAACCGTAAAAACAGAAATAAACAAAAGCATGATTGCAAGGGCTATGTATGAAGCAACAGAAAGCCATGTCATGGAAGGCTTACCTTCCGAAAAGGTATAAAGGCCTCTTAATATAATGTATAAAGCACACAAAGATAAAAATCCTCTTTGGGCTTCAACCGCTTTATATATCTTTTCGTTATCGGTTTCTTGGTTCATATCAATGCCTCCTTACTAATTTGCCTTTGACACTCTCATACTTTCATCCATTATGGGAATCAAAATGTCCAAAATGAACACTTCTTCCGTTGAGATTGTTACAAATCCGTTATTTTCTTTAACGGTTTTTTTGATGTTTTCAAGACCGAATCCGTGATTTATCGAACTCTTTTTTGAGTTTTCAGTCGATTCTTCCGGTTTTGGCATGGCGTTTTCTGTGTGAATCCTGAATTTATCATTGTTTGTGGTCTCAATTTCAATCAAAAAATTATTTTCAAAAGATTCTGCCTTTTTGCAAGCGTTAAAAGCATTATCAAGAATATTACCAAGTATTATACAAAGGTCGTAGTCATTTACAGGAACTCTTGCACACTCAACGTTCAATCTTGCAACAAATTCGATGTGATTGGCAGAAAACAGGTTTGAATAGTTTGTTAAGAATGAGTCAATCACTAAATTACCGGTGTTATATTTAACGTAAGTAGCCTCTAAATCCTTTGCGGCGGTGTTTGTATACTCTAAAAGTCCCTTTAAATCATTATGATTTATATACTCTCCGATTGAAAAATAATGCTTCTTTACATCATGAATGATTCGCCTGTTTTGCCTGTAGGCTTCACTTAATTGATTATATTTTTCCTTTTGAAAGAAAAGCTGTTGCTCCATCTGGGCGTTTTTAAACTTCATTTCATCAAAGGATAAGCTTCTGTTTATAAGCACAAAGTTAACTACGTTTAGAGCAGCGAGACATACAAACAATGCATCAAAGAAGTTTGAATCGTCTTTATAAAAGTTTTTGATTGGCACCACGCAGAAAATGCAAAGAGTGATGATTGGTGTTGATAATAACATTATATTATGCTCAACCGTATGAATGCCACTTCCTTTTTTTGAAATAAAGGAAATGCAAATGCAAAGAATTAAGAGCACAAACTTTGAGCCTGAATTCATGGTGTTATAAAGGATGTTTTTATCTGCCGTTGTTAAGAAATTAGGGTTAATCTTTGATACGGCGTAGGTAAAGGCAATTTCTCCAACCGATACAAAGATTTGAAAAAGGCAAGTAGCAAGCACTTTTGCAAGGAATGAAGATTCAAAGAATAAGCACAAAAAGAATGTGGTAATCACGCTTATTGCCACAGTTAACACTTTTGCATAGGTAAAATCATTTGTCTTTAAAAAGTATTCGTTTACACAAAGCGCCACTTCCACCAAAACTAATGCCGCTAAGTATTTTCTTTGTGAAAAGCCTTCTTTCCTTTCAAAAAAGTTGTTTAAGAAAATGGTTATTATCAGCATATCAAGTAAGTATGTGCTGATTGAAAGAATTAAAATCACTGAAGTAGTCCCCCTCTTTTTATGGCTACAATTTGATTTAAATAATTATCTAAAAGAATCTTTTTATATTTTCTGCTGGCCCAAAGCTTCTCTCCGTTATCAAGCAGAATTTCTTCTTCGCTTATACAATGGATGTGAGAAAGGTTAACGATTGTCGACCTGCTTAATACGTGAAAGGCAAAGTCTTTTAGCTTATCGTACCAGTCATTTAAAACGCCTCTTGCCTCTATTTTTCTATCTTTACAAACAAAGGTAAGCATTCGCTTTTTGGCATCGAAGGTCTCGATATAATAAATATCATCGATATTTACGGTAAAGTTTTTTCCAAACTCATCAATAACCGTAATAAAGGTGCCGCTTAAGGCGTAATCCCTTATAAAATCATCCATAAGCTTTTCTATCATAGCTTCGTTTACGGGCTTTTGAAGGAAATGATAAGGGTGCACTTTAAAGCTATCCTGCATGTATTTTGGATAGTTACTTACAAACACCACTTTGACGTTATTATCAAACTTGGTCTTTACGATATGGGCTACATCTATTCCGCTCTGCACCGGCATTTCCACATCAAAAAACAAAAGATCGAAGGCGGGATTTGACTCATATCTTTCGATTAAATCATTCCCTGAAAGAAAGGTCTCTACTTCCATATCAATCTTTTTCTTGTATGCATAGTCGTCAAGAAAATCCACCAGAATATCCATATCTTTTTTGGTGTCATCGCAAACCGCGATCTTTATCTTAATATCCATTAATTCTCCTTAAACTTAGCCTTAAAAATAATCAGGCCGATAAGCTGATTTATAAAGATCGTTATCACACAAATGGAAATCGTGAAACAGTATTTGTACAAAGAAAACTTTAAAAGAACAAGAAACAAAACGGTGATGGCAATTGAAAAAATAAGGCTTAATCGCTTTAGTTTCTTTTTGCCCGCATCGTCAAATCTCTTGTTTTCATGCTCTACGGGAGATAAAAGAATGATTAAAGGTACTGATATAAAGAAAGAAACAAAGCAGAAAACAGGGCTTGGCTTTAGAATACAACTTAAAAGAATCGTTAAGCCAAAGGAAGCATAGGAAATTACGCTGCACATGCCTCTTGTGTTTGCGTGTGCTCCTCCTGCCACCATTTTAAGAGGTACGATTGAAATTATGTAAACCAATGCGGTAACAAAATTATGTAGAATTGCTCCTATAATAAGTAAGCTTAAGTTATAAACCACCAAATCAAGCACAAAATCTATGCAATAAGAATAGGATTCTTCAAATTCCTTATCTATCTGCCCCGTCTCAACAAGACTTTTTGCAAATTTATCGCTCAGTTTCTTTGTCAATATCATGTCTTATCTCCGTCTTATAAGATTATACACTATATTTTAAAAAATTTTTTTACCACTTATCCCTCATTTTTGGCACTTCGTCACAAATCTCACAACTTTTTGTGATTGGGGTGTGCTACAATGCTTTTAACGAAGAGGAGAGAAACTACGAAAGGAGGAAAAACTATGCTTAAGTTGTTTGAAAAGTTCGTGTCCGAACACGGCCTTAAGATCGGAGCATTTGCGATTGCTATCGCAACAGTTGCTCCCAAGTGCTGTCGCTGCGAATGGTACGAAGAAAAAGAACCCAAAAACTTACAGAAACTTTTAAATCAAAGCAAGTAATCACTTGGAGGGAACTATGAGGAGAATACATAAGAGTTTTCTTGCATTTGCACTAACGTTTTCTACAGTTTTTGCTCTAAGCATGCCGGCCGAAGCCGAAACACTTAGAGAAACGAGGGCTTTAAAGCAATCGTACAACGCTATCGTAGAGTATTCAGAAGATAAAGATATTGATTTGGGAATGTCTTTTTCAGACTTTGTTGAAAGCTATGATGGCGGAAACATCTCAGACTATGAGAGTGAATATTATAAGCTGTTAAGCGCACAAGGCGCTTCTGTACAGTCATCGTCATCTTCTTCCGGCGGTAATACATATTATTACAATACCGGAACCTCCTGCCCTTCCAAGGCTTCATACGGAAGATATAAACTTACTTCCAAATTGCAAAAGGGCGACATCATTTTTGAGTCTAAGGGAGGATTTGGAATTACCGGACACATTGCCATCGTTGAAGGAATATTTAATTCAAACGGAAAGACTTATGTCCGCGTGATTGAAGCAATCTCTGACGGAGTTTGCAGAGGTATCCTGGATGATACAAGAGTAGGCGATAAAGGCGTAACTGTATATAGAGTTTCAGGTGCAAGCACCTCTCAAAAAGACAGCGCAGTTAACTTCTGTAAAAATCAGCTGGGTAAGAGTTACTCACTTGACTTTGCAAAGGATACAAGTTCAAACGAAAAGAACTGGTACTGCTCCGAACTTGTCTGGGCAGCTTATAAAAATCAGGGGATTGATATAGAAGTAGCAGGTAACGGAGAGCCCGGTGTCACACCCCGTGATATAAGGAATTCTTCCCTTACCTACTCAGTATCCATTAATTGATACGCTTATTTTGAATGAATTGAAACAGCCATTCTCTCCATTCAATATAACAACACCTATTTGCTTATACCGCGGTCGCTAATGCGGCCCGGTCAATGGGCAAGCCAATGAGGGGGGTGAGTGAATGAGCACATCAAAAAAGTTAATAACCATTGCCGTCATTATGACACTTCTTGCAATAATATTCATTGTTATTGCACTATCGCACCCGGAATTATCCTTCCCATGGAGTAACACCGTAACGTATATCCTCTATGTGCTATACATGGCGGCAATGATTGTTATATATATACTTGGATTTGCAAAAAGAAACAAGTAGAAAAAAAGCGAGGTTTTTACCTCGCTTTTAAATTTCTTATTTTGCTGTGGATGTGATTAGAATCATATCTCCCTTAAGGATGACTGAGCCGGTATTTGCGGGCGCCATAAAGTGGTCTCCCTTTTTTACTTTAACACCGTTAGCACTGCCCTCTCCTTCTACACAAGAAAACAGTCTGAAGGAATCGGTTACTTTAATATCAACGTCTTCTTTAACGGTAACCTTATCAACGGAGTATTTAGAGCAATCTATCATTCTTTGAGCTCCGCAAACATCATCAAAATGCTTTACAGAAACATCATCAGAAGGAACGGTTATAACATCCTTACACTCTTTTAAGTGAAGGCTTCTTTTCTTACCGTTAAAAAGCCTGTCGTAATCGTATACTCTGTAGGTAATATCAGAGCTTTGCTGTGTCTCAAGCACCATTACACCGCCTGTAATTGCATGTACGGTACCGGGATCTACCTGCACGAAATCCCCTTTCTTTACAGGGACTTCCCTTAAAAGCTCATGAAGCTTACCTTCATCGATTAGTTTACATAATTCTTCTTTGGTCTTTGCCTTATGACCTACTATAAGCTTTGAATCTTTCTCACAATCAAGGATGTACCAGCATTCCATCTTACCAAGAGAACCGTTTTCATGTTCCTTAGCGTAGGCATCGTCGGGATGCACCTGAATCGAGCAATCTTCTTTAGTGTCAATTACTTTTATTAAAAGCGGAAATACCTTAGATGTGACATTTCCAAATAACTTTCTTTCATTCTCATAAAGATATGAAAGAGTCTTTCCTTTGAATTCTCCGTTTTTTACAACACAATCTCCGTTTTCATGAGCGCTTATTCCCCAGCACTCTCCCACGTGATCTGAGGGAATATCATAATTAAAACAATCTCTTAACTTTTTCCCGCCCCAGATTCTCTCAACAAAAACAGGTTCAAAGAAAAGCAATTCGTTTTCTTTTTCCATTAAAAATCCTTTAATCTACTTTATAGTCGAAACATTCTTTTCGTAATCTATTTCATGAGGCTCTTTTGAAGTAGCCGCGTGCCCCACCGCAATGGCTATCTGAAAGCTGTATCCTTCGGGGATTGAAAGAGCTCTGTCATAATAGCTCTTCTTTTCTCCGTGAAGAACACCGCTTATGCAGCCGATAATAACGCTTCCAAGATCAAGGTCGCATGCTGCAAGGTGGATATTCTCTACCGCAATACCCGCGTCCACAGCTGACCAACCAAAGTCATCACGTCCGCTTATAACAATCAAAATCGGTGCACCGTATAAAAATCCCAAGGGATTTTCAGGGTTTAAGTCGTTTCCGATTTCTTCTATCACTTTAGAATCTGTACTAACGATAGAAAAATGAAGCTCCTGCGTGTTTTTAGCTGTAGGAGCATGAAGGCCTGCTTCCACCAAGGTCTTTATTTCTACATCCGAAAGCGCTGCCTGTGTGTAACCCCTTACCGAACATCTTGACTGAATAACATCCAAAACATCTGCCATAGTGCACCTCCCATAAATTATTCTACTGTTACGCTCTTTGCTAAGTTTCTGGGCTTATCTACATCAAGTCCTCTTGAAACACTGATGTAATAGCCTAAAAGCTGTAAAGGAATGATTGCAAGGTTTCCGACGAAATGTTCGTCTACCTTAGGGATGTAAACCGCAAAGTTTACACTGTCTTCAACGTCGTACTTACCAAATGTGGTAATTCCCATAAGGTAAGCACCTCTTGACTTACATTCCATCATGTTACTTAAAGTCTTTTCATAAAGGTCGGCCTGGGTCAAAGAACCTACTACCAATGTGCCGTCTTCAATCAAAGAAATTGTACCGTGCTTAAGTTCACCGGCTGCATATGCTTCCGAGTGAATGTAGCTTATTTCTTTCATCTTTAAAGAGCCTTCAAGACATATAGCGTAATCTATGCCACGGCCGATAAAGAAAATGTCTCTTGCATTTGAATATTTAGAAGCAAACCACTGAATTCTTTCTTTGTTTTCAAGACAAGCTTCAATCTTTGAAGGAATTGAAAGAAGTTCTTCAATGTAGTATGCATACTTTTTATCATCAATAAGGCCTCTTACCTTACCCATTTCAACTGCCAAAAGGAAAGCACAGATAAGCTGGCAGCTGTAAGCCTTTGTGGTGGCAACGGAAATTTCGGGACCCGCAACCGTATACATGCAGTAGTCTGTTTCTCTTGCGATGGAACTTCCCACCACGTTTACGATTGATAAAGTCTTAATGCCGTTTTCTTTGGCAAGTCTTAACGCCGCAAGTGAGTCTGCGGTTTCTCCTGACTGAGAAATTACAATAAGCAAAGCATTTTTATTAAGCTTATTCTTTCTGTATCTAAATTCGCTTGCAAGCTCTACTCTAACGGGAATGTCCGTTAACTCTTCCATTACGTACTGAGCCTGCATACCAACGTGCCATGCGGAGCCGCAGGCAGCGATGTAAATCTGCGAAAAGCCTTCGATATCTTCTTTTGTAAGTCCAAAGTCGGAAAAGTCGATGTGTTTCTTCTTTCCGTCTTCTTTAATGTACTTTTTAAGAGTATCCATGGTAACCTTGGGCTGCTCATGGATTTCTTTCATCATAAAGTGCTCAAAACCGCCCTTTTCGGCAGCTTCAGCATCCCACTCGATGGTGGTGACTTCCTTTTGAACCTTGTCACCGTCAAGATTGTAGAAAGAAACCTCCTTGGGAGAAAGCTCTGCCATCTCAAGGTTTCCGATGTAGTAAACGTCACGAGTGTGATTTAAAATTGCGGGAACGTCGGAAGCTAAGAAAACTTCCGAATCGTTCTTACCGATGATCATGGGCGAATCTTTTCTTGCGGCAAAAATCTTACCGGGATGGTCTTTAAACATAACCGCAAGGGCATATGAACCGCGCACACGAACAATGGTCTTAGCAAGGGCATCGATGGGACCGCCCTGATATTTCTTGTAATAATAGTCAACTAATTTAATTAAAACTTCTGTATCGGTCTGAGAATAGAACACGTAACCGTGGCGCTCCATCTTAGCCTTTAATTCCTGATAGTTTTCAATGATTCCGTTGTGAACTCCAACAACCAATGATTCTACTTCTCCGGAACCTGAACCTGTACAGTTACCCGATACATGAGGGTGAGC
>JAEEXG010000090.1 GCA_016291405.1 Lachnospiraceae bacterium | reverse complement strand
TTTTTCTGTGATGCTTTTTAAGCTCTTCCTGCCTTAATTTATATTCTTGCGAAACAGTTTCTTTCGTCTTAGCCATATGCTCTCCTAAGTGTCGTAAGGTTTAGTCTTTATGATTTCATTATATATGTGGACATGGAAAATTCTTCTCAATGAACCTGCAAAACTTCTCATCTACAACCATTAACCATGTCAATATGATGCTTTTTCACAGAATTTTGCCTTGCGTTTTGTTGATTTTTAACAGTCAACCTTGGCATGTTTTATACTTTTGCATGTTTATTCATCTTTTTTGTTGTGATTTTTTATATTTAGGAGTATGATTTACTTACTAAAAACGTTTCGTAAATAGTTTTAAATGATAACTTTATGTCAAGACCAAGAAAAACAGCCATAATTGAATACAGAAGCTACTTTCTTACGCCCGAGTTTCCTGTCTTACTTTTATCAGGTAAACACTGGCGTATTTCTGATATTCCTTCGGGAAGACTTCATTTTCACAACTATCCCGAAATCGGAATTTGCCACACGGATTCAGGCACTTTGGAGGTAAACGGAATCCCCTACCACTTTAAAGCAGGGGACGTGACTTTCCTTCCAAAAAACATTCCGCACACCACATACTCCGATAAAGGCACCGCCAGTCGCTGGTCATATATGTACTTTGACCTTCAGGCAATGTTTGAAGGATTGCTTCCTCAGTCTTTAAGCCTTTATAAGTTTTCTGGCCAATACGAAGAGCATTTTTACCCAATCTTTTCTTCCGAAGAATTTCCCGAAATATTCCAACTTGCAACAGGTGTTGTGGCAGAGCTTGAGCATAAAAATGCAGGTTATCAGGTATCCGCAAGATGCCTTCTTACTTCACTTTGCATTACCATTTGGAGGGCAATGAGCGAAATCAGGCTTTCAGGAAAAGTAAATGCAGACTCTGCTCCCGATAACTACCTTGTTATCGCTCCTGTATTAAATTACATTGAGAAAAACTATTCGGAAGATATTTCGACCGAAGAATTGGCGGATCTTATTCACTTAAGCCCCACCCACTTTAGAAGGATTTTTTTACAGATTATGGGCACAAACCCTCTTGAATATTTAAATCAAATACGAATTTTTAAAGCATGCGACCTTATGCGATCCACAGAAGATTCCATTCTTTCAATCTCTGAAAATGTGGGCTTTAAATCAGTCGCTACTTTTAACAGGCGGTTTTCTTCTTTAATGCAGATGAGCCCCCGCACCTATAAAAGTCACATGCTTTTATCAGAACAAAGAAACGAGAAGCAAACAATCCTTGAATTTACCGGTTGGATGCAACCCGAATAAAATAACACACAAAAACGGCGCAGTCACTTACGACTGCGCCATTTATTTTAGTAAGAAACAATTTCAAGATAAGCTTTAACGGTTCTTTTATATACAAAGAAATAAAAGAATGCAAATATCAGGAAAAATGCTCCATAAACACTAAGTAAAAGCTTTAAATCTATAATTCCGAAGATGTTTAAAAGCTTAAGTACTATAGGAAATGAGAAGAAAAGGTGAAGTCCCGCAAGTAATAATGGTGAAAAGAAAGTAACCAATGTCTGAGTCTTTATACCTGACTTTATTTCTTTCTTTGTCATTCCCACTTTTCTCATGATGCTATAGTTATTGGCATCCTCATATCCTTCTGTAATCTGCTTATAGTACATAATAAGCACACAGGCTAAGATAAATGAAATACTTAAGAAAATTCCAAGTAAGAATAATCCTCCGTAAAGTTCCATAAATTCTTTTGCCTCATCGGCCCTTACTTCTACCGTTGTAAAGCAGCCTAATTCCTCACTTAATTTAACATTTACTTCATCTCTTAATCTATTTCCGAGAGCTACATTCTCATCATCCGAAAGGCCTGTGTCAAATCCGTACACGTAGCTTACAGGTGACGCAGTTGCTTCAACATCATCGCAAAATTCCAAGTAATGGTCAAAATCATTTACCACCACACTTGCGGAATCCAAAGCGCTCATAGCGGTTCCCATATTTTTACTGTCAGGCTTTCCAACAACCTCGTACTGTCTGTCTCCGATAGTAATGCTTTTAGCAACATTCTTTCCGGTGTAAGCTACCAATGCCTCATTATCTTTAAGCCCTTCTCCCGGCTCATACTTAAAATAGTCTTCTGCAGGGTAAATACAAACAAATGAAATGTCCAAATCATTTACAAGTTCTCTGTTTTTTTGATTAACAATGGTAATCTCATCTTCGCCAAGAGCAGCCAAAGATGAAAGCTGCCTTATACCAATCTGATTCTTTTTAGGAACGTCCTTTGTAATTTCATCCAGAACTGCCTCGACATTTGCTACGTTTTCATCGGTTAACGCATCTTTTTTTGCATTATCCGTCTTATCCATTCTTACGGTCAAAAGGATTTCTTTTGGATAAATCTTTCTTAAAGAATCTTCTTTACCGATTAAAAGACTTCCTGTTGATGCCACCATAACAAGCACCATTGTGGAAAGGATACAGATTGATGCAAGTCCCGCGCCGTTTCTTTTCATTCTGTATGCCATACCGGATACGGAAATAAAGTGTTTCTTTGAGTAATAAAAGTCTGTGTTCTTTTTAAGGATTTTGCATAAGCAAACGCTTCCTGCAATAAACAATGCGTATGTTGCCGCAATTACCATAATTACTGCGCCAAAGAACTTAAGTAAGCCTTCCATGGGGCTCTTTATAGTCATAGAAACGTAGTAGGCAAAAGCCAAAACCACAAATCCCAAGAAGCCAAGCACAAAATTTGCTTTAGGTTCCTTTTCACCGCTGTTTGTGCTTCTTAATAATTCAATAGGCTTGTTTATCGCTACCTTAAATACAGAAAAAATGAAAAGCACAAGTATGATAACACCAAAGAAAATGATGGTTTCAAAAATCGGCTTGGGGCTAAAGTAAAACATAAAATCAGGCTCGTGACCGCAAAGCTTACAGAGTAAAAGTTCAAAAAACTTTGAAAACAGCACTCCCAGCAAAACGCCTCCAAGGATTGATACAACGCCTTCAATCAATGCTTCTCTAGCCAAAATCTTGACAACGTTTTTCTTGTTCATTCCAAGAATGTTATATAGGGCAAATTCCTTGTTCCGTTTCTTTGCCAAAAAGGAATTAGTGTAAAAAAGAAACAAAAGTGAAAAAATAATTATTACTGCCTTACCCATTATAAGGATGATAAAAAGAACTGAGCCACCGTTCAAAAAGGCCATGGCTTCACTGCTTACAAGGTAAGTTAAAATGTAGTAAATCGCCGCCACTCCCGCAATTGAGAGCATGTATGGGAAATAAAGCTTTGAGTTATTCTTTATTCCGTCTACCGCAAGCTTTGTGTATAAGTTTTTCATTCTACCTCTCCCCCTCTTGAGAGCATGGTAAGTGTGTCTGATATGCTCTTATACATTTCTTCGTTTGACTTTTCGCCTTTGTAGATTTCGTGGAACACCACTCCGTCCTTTATAAAAAGCACTCTTCCCGCATGGGATGCAGCCTTTGTGGAGTGTGTAACCATTACGATTGTCTGTCCATCTTTATTAACCTTTTCAAATACCTTTAATAAGTCATCAGTGGACTTAGAATCAAGTGCTCCGGTAGGTTCGTCTGCAAGAAGTAACTTCGGATCTGTAATAAGCGCTCTTGCGATTGCAACTCTTTGCTTTTGCCCCCCGGATACTTCGTAAGGGAACTTTTTAAGGATTTCTTCGATTCCAAGTTTCTTTGCAATGGGAGCTAACTTTTCAACCATTTTGGAATGCTTTTCTCCCTTTAATACAAGAGGAAGAAAAATGTTATCTTCCAAAGAAAGTGAATCAAGAAGGTTAAAGTCCTGGAACACATATCCTAAGTTATCTCTTCTGAATGTAGCCATCTCGCTTTCTTTAATGGTTGAAACATTGTTTCCCGCTAAGATTACGGAACCTGATGAAGCTTTATCGATTGCTGCCAAAATGTTAAGTAAGGTTGTTTTGCCGGAACCTGACTCACCCATGATGGCAACGTATTCTCCTTCTTCTACCGAAAAGAACACGCCCTTAAGTGCATCCACTTTATTTGTGCCCATTCGGCTTGTGTAAGTTTTTTTAATGTCTTCAACTTTTAATATATTCATTAACTATCTCCTCCGCTCATGTCTATGCTATGATTCTATCCCTAATAAAAACTTATCTCCATATCTTTTCCTTACAAAAAAAGGCCCAAAACTTACATTAATGTAAGTTTTGGGCTTTAAGTTAATTAAAATCTTATACTTTAAACTGTCCAACAAGTTTGTTAAGTTCATCAGACTCTGATGATAACTCTGTAGATACAGCGCTTGATTCCTGAGCTGTAGCTGAGTTATTCTGAACAACTGTTGCAATCTGTTCAATACCCTGGCTGATTTCATCCATATTGATTGCCTGAGCTTCCGCAAGGTTTCCTGATTCCTGAACGATTGTAGCAATGCTGTTAACTGATTCCTGAACCTTGTTAAGTGCTTCTCTTGTAAGTTCAACAACGTTATTACCGTTTTCGATTTCCTGAAGAGTAGCTGTAACAAGTTCGTGCGTGTTCTTAACGGCTTCCGAACTTTCATTTGCAAGCTGGCTGATTTCTTCGGCAACAACCGCAAATCCTCGTCCGGTTTCTCCTGCTCTTGCAGCTTCTATGGAAGCATTTAATGCAAGTAACTGAGTCTGCTTTGAAATACCTTCAATGGTATTTGTAATCTGTTCAATCTGTCTTGAAGCTTCTGTAATTCTTTCCATAGCGCTTGTAACTTCATGCATCTTTTCGGCACTCTGTTCAGCTTCGCTTTGTACCTACTTAGCAAGGGTAACGCCCTTCTTAGCGGACTCTGCCATTTCTTTGGTCTGAGAGTTAACGCTTTCAACGCTGGCTGTAAGTTCTTCAACCGCTGCTGCCTGGTCTGTTGAACCTTCTGCAAGG
>JAEEXG010000040.1 GCA_016291405.1 Lachnospiraceae bacterium | reverse complement strand
TGCTCATGCCGGTTTCTCTTGAAATAACTTCTGAGGTAGCTTTTTCTGAAAATGGAAGAACTCCGTCGTAAGATTTGATTATATCCAATAACTTCTTCGAATCATTCTCAATTAAAGCATACGCTTTATCTCTTATACTTAAATTAACTTTTCCGTCTTTTCTTACATCAGTTACACGAGCGGTAACAATATCTCCGATTTCTACCTTACCAAATAATTCTTTCTTTGGAATAAGGCCTTGATATTTATCATCGATAGCTACAAACATTCCGAAGTTATCGCTACTTTCATAAACGGTGCCTGTGACTTTATCGTCCTTTTTATAGGGGGAAGTGCTCTCTAAATAAGGGTAAACATTCATGGTGGAGCAGATTCTTCCTGATTTATCCAAATAAACTGCCACCAACACATCATCACCTGCAGCAACTCTCTTTGTCTGCTCTGCGAAGGGTAGCAAAAGGTCTTTTTCAAGTCCCCAGTCTAAGAATGCTCCGACTTTTCCAACTTCCTTTACCGTAAGCTTAGCCACTTTGTGAAGTGAAATCTTTGGAGTAGCGGTTGTTGCAATGGGGCGATCCTTTGAATCTAGGTATACAAAAGCCTCAATTGCATCGCCTTTCTTTGCTCCTGCTTTAAGCTCCTTTTTAGGTAAAAGCACGTGCTCATTTGCTGATGGCACGGGCTTATCCTTTAATTCTTCAGGAACAAGATATGCTCCGAATTCAACAAGCTTTTCAATATATAAAGTTTGAGTGGTTGCTAGTTTAAACATTAAAATCTCCAAAAGAACGGTTTCTTTAAAATTAATATAACATGAAGTATTGATGCGGTCGAGACTATCTGGCTATCAATTTGTAAGTTAAGAAACACAATACGTAAATTGGCAAAACAAAAAGGGATGAATAATTCATCCCTTCGATAAAGCTGGGGTACAAGGATTCGAACCTTGAAATGACGGAGTCAGAGTCCGTTGCCTTACCGTTTGGCGATACCCCAATAAATATTGGCCTTTCTTAACGGCACTTTGCTATTATATGGGATTATATTTAAAAAATCAAGGGGTTTTTGAAAAAAATATTAAATTGCCTTTTTATGCGGTTTCTTGGCCTTTTTAAAGAGAAAGAAAATATTATGAATTGATATTTATATATACAAAAACTATAATAAATCTTGGGGAAATTCAAGGAGAGAAGTATAGAAAGGAGTATAGCTATGGCAAAGTATGACGCGGTTGTGGTGGGATCCGGAAATTCCGGTTTAATCGCGGCCATCCGCCTGCAGTTAGCGGGCAAAAAGACACTTCTTATCGAGCAGCATAACCTGCCCGGAGGATGTGCAACAAGTTTCAGAAGGGGAAGATTTGAAATCGAACCCTCACTCCACGAACTCTGTGACGTGGGATCCGAGAGCAATCCCGGAGAAATCAGAGAATTGTTTGATGAACTGGGCGTTAAGGTAAACTGGGTAGAATGCCCCGATTGCTTCAGAGTAATCTCTAAGTATTCGGACGGCACACCCATGGATGTAACAATGCCTCATGGGGAAAAAGAGTTCACAGACAAAATGGAATACTATGTACCCGGTTCAAGAAAGAAAATGGAAGAACTCTTTGAGCTCTACAACGAGATTAAGGAAGGAACTTCCTACACTTCAAAGTGTGCGGGACATGCGGATTCAAATGTCATGAAGGCAAATTATCCAAACATGTTAAGAACCGGCGCCTACACCGTAAACCAGGTATTTAAGGCAATGAAAATGCCTCAAAAATGTCAGGATATTCTTTCTACATATTGGGGATACCTTGGCGTTGACATGAACCATTTATCATTCATTCACTATGCGTCCATGATGCAAAGATACGTAAATAAGGGAGCCTATATCCCCGCTCACACTTCTCACGAACTTGCAACCGCCATGGTTGAAAGATTCAGAGAGTTAGGCGGAGAAATCTGGTTTAACTGTAGAGCCGAAAAGTTCTTATTTAACGGCGATAAGCTTTGCGGTGTTGAAACATCTATGGGCAAGGTTGAATGCGACATGGCACTTCCAAACATCCATCCCGACATTGTATACGGAAAGATGGTTCCAAAGGAATTGGTGCCTGTACGTGAAAAGAAAAAGTACGCATTAAGAAAAGGAAACTACAGCGCAAGAATGTTTACCGCTTATTTCTGTCTTGATTGCGATTATAAAGAACTTGGAATCGAAAACTACAGCTACTTCCTTGCAGGAAGCTCCGATTCCGAAAAAGAATATAAACAGATTATGGGCGGCGTTGAGACGAACGAGTATTGCATCGCTCTTTGTATAAACGTAGCTAACCCCGATGCATCACCTAAGGGAACCAGTATAGTTTCTTTCACCACTTTAGGCTCTCCCGTTGACTGGGATAACGTAAGTGAAAAAGACTACGTAGCGTTAAAAGAAAAAACTGTGGATAAGATGCTTAAGATGTTTAAAGATAAGGCAGGAGTTGATTTATCCGGCCATATCGAAGAAGTGTCAATCGCATCTCCTTGGACCTTTGCTCGCTACTTAAATGTTCCGGAAGGCGCGGTTTACGGAAGCGAAGTTGTGGGCTGGGATAACATGATGCCCAGAATGATGACCCTTGCTTTAGACTTCCCTGTTAAGGGCTTAAGACCTATCGGTGCCGCAGGCCCCAGAGGAGACGGCTATTCGGGATGTATGATAACAGGTAACATAGTGGCCAAGCTTGCCATTAAAGACTTAAACGAATGGGCAAAGGAGGCGTAGAATATGTTAAACATAAAAGTAGGATTAATCGGCGCTTTTGACATGCTTAAGTTTAAAAACATGGCAAAGGACAGAAATAAAACCATTGATGCCGCAAAAGAAAAAGAAATCGTCGGCGAATTTAAGATTAACCAAAACGCGAAGGCCCTTCACCCTGATTTTGTGGAGTTAAAGGTAGCTAAAATCATCGATAGAAGCGCTGCAGGAGCTAAAACATTTGTGTTTGAAAGCTTAAACGGTAAGGCTCTTCCTTACTTTAGAGCAGGCCAGTATTTGTCGCTTAAGTTAAAGATTGGTGATAGCTTTGTGACGAGACCTTACTCAATTTCATCTGCTCCTTCAGAAGCTTTGAAAGGTAGATACGAAGTGACGGTTAAGGCAAATCCCGACGGCTTTGCTGCTGACTGGATGCTTAATAACTTAAAAGAAGGAGATGTGATTGAATCTTCATCACCTCTTGGAAACTTCTACTTTGATAAGTATAGAGACAAAGAAAACGTTGTGGCTTTGGCAGGAGGAAGCGGAATCACACCTTTCCTTTCAATGGCAGACGCAATTAAAGACGGTGCGGAAAACTTTAACTTAACCATCATCTTTGGCTCTAGAAGCGAAGACGCCATTCTTTTTAAAGAAGAACTTGAAGAAATCACAAAGGCTACAAACAAAGTCAAAGTGGTACATGTTCTTTCAAACGAAGAAAAAGAAGGCTATGAGCATGGCTTTATAACAGCGGACATCATAAAGAAGTATGCACCAAGCGAATACAGCATTTTTATCTGCGGTCCCGAAGCAATGTATCGATTTGCTCATGATGAAGTGCTTAAGCTTAACATTCCCGAAAGACTTGTAAGAAGAGAATTACTGGGCGTAACTCACGATGTATCAAAGTACGGGGATTACCCCAAGGATTCACTTGATAAGACATTTAAGATTACGGTTAAACAAGGACCTAAAGAAACTGTTATTGATGCAAAGGCTTCCGAATCTGTGCTTGTTGCAATTGAAAGAGCAGGCATTAAAGCTCCTTCACGCTGCAGAAGCGGTGAATGCGGATGGTGCAGAAGCAGACTCATTTCCGGCGAATACTACGCTCCCAAGGAAAACGAGGGAAGAAGATGGGCTGATATTAAATATAACTATATTCATCCTTGTTCAACATTCCCACTTTCAGACATGGTTTTGGAAGTTCCGGGCGAATACTAAAAACTTACACTCTGTCGCAATAAAATGCGACAGAGTTTCTTTTTGTCTATTTTTCCATATGTAAAATGCACAAAACAAATCCTTAATTTTGAAAAAATGCATAAAAAACAAGCTTTTTGGACTTGGCTTTTTGAGTAAAAGATAATAAAATAGAGAAGTAAATTGCAAATTCGCAGTGAAGAGGTAAAAAAAATCATTGTGAAAAATGTCTAAACCAAAAGGCTATTGGAGGAAACCATGATATCGAATCAGATATTACAGACAACCATCGACGGATTAAAGAGCATTGCAAGAGTGGAGCTTTGTGTGGTTGATACGGAAGGAAAAGAAGTAGTGTCAACGACATCACACATGAACAATGTGTCAAAGGCGGCAAGAGAATTTGCCATGGGCCCCGCAGACTCTCAGGAGATTCAAGGATACCAGTACTTTAAGATTTATGATGAACAGCTGGTTGAGTACATTTTAATTGTGGCAGGAACCGGCGAAGATGTTTACACCATAGGAAAGATGATTGCGTTCCAGATTCAGAATCTGATAGTTGCCTACAAAGAAAGATTCGATAAAGATAACTTTATTAAGAACCTTCTTTTGGATAACCTTTTGCTTGTTGATATTTACTCTCGCGCAAAGAAACTGCACATCGCAACAGACGTTAAGCGTGTGGCAGTGATTGTTGAAGCGGGAGAGAGAAAAGACAATAACGTGCTTGAGTGCATCCGCACCCACTTTGGCTCAAACAATAAAGATTTCATTACCGCGGTAGACGAAAACAACGTAATCGTGGTTAAGGAGCTTGAAGAAAACGATCCTTCAAAGGAAATCGAAAAGGCCGCTAAGGCAATCATAAATGTCCTTAACAAAGAGGGTATTTCAAACGTGCATGTTTCTTACGGCACAAGCGTAAATGAAATAAAGGAAGTCAGCCGTTCTTACAAAGAAGCCAAGATGGCTTTGGATGTAGGAAAAATTTTCTTTGCTGAAAGAAACATCGTGGCTTATTCAGAGCTTGGAATCGGACGTTTGATTTATCAGCTTCCCATTCCTCTTTGCAAAATGTTCATTAAGGAAATCTTTGGCGGAAAGAGCCCCGATGAATTTGACGAAGAAACACTTACAACCATCATGAAGTTCTTTGAAAACAGCTTGAATGTATCAGAAACTTCAAGACAGCTCTTCATTCACAGAAACACCCTTGTGTATCGTCTTGATAAGCTTCAAAAGTCAACAGGTCTTGATTTAAGAGTGTTTGAAGATGCCATCACATTCAAGATTGCGCTTATGGTTGTTAAGTACATGAAGTACATGGAGAGCATTGAATACTAGGATTTGGGGGTAAAAGTATAGGTTATGGCTTTTAACAGACCAAAAAAGAAACTAATGGAAGACGATGAGGTCATTGTTTTAAACAATGTCTCAAAGTCTTATCAGGCAGGGGTGCAAGCCCTTTCCAATGTTAATATACGCATCAAAAAAGGCGAGTTTGTATTTGTGGTTGGTGATTCGGGTTCGGGTAAATCTACATTTATTAAACTCTTGCTTCGTGAGCTTGTCCCTACAACCGGAAGCATCTATATCCTTGACTATAACCTAAACAAAATTAAGCACAGAAAAGTGCCTAAGTTTAGAAGAAACATCGGTGTAGTGTTCCAGGATTTTAGACTCCTAAAAGACAGAAACGTATATGAAAACGTTGCCTTTGCGCAGCGTATAATTGAAGTTCCTTCAGCTCAGATTAGAAAGAACGTGCCTAAGGTTTTAGCTACCGTAGGCCTTGCAGGAAAGTATAAGGTTAAGCCCGGAAGACTATCAGGTGGTGAACAGCAAAGAGTTGCCATCGCAAGAGCTTTAGTAAATAAGCCTTCTATTATTTTGGCAGACGAACCTACAGGTAACTTGGATCCTAAAAACTCCATGGAAATCATGAAGCTTTTGGAAGAGATAAACGAAAAGGGAACCACAGTTATCATGGTTACCCACAACAAAGAAATCGTAAACGCCATGCAAAAGAGAGTTATCACTTTAAACAAAGGCGTTATTATAAGCGACGTTGAAAAGGGAGGATATAACGATGAAATTTAGTACGTTTTTCTATACCCTTTGGCAGGGCGTCAAAAACATATTCAGAAACAAATTGTTTTCTTTGGCATCAGTTGCCACAATAAGCGCATGCTTGTTTTTATTCGGAGTGTTTTATTCAATCCTTGCAAACTTTCAGCACATAGTTAAGACCGCTGAAGAAGGGGTTTGCGTGGTTGTTTTCTTTGATGAAGATATTACGGAAGAAAGAATATCCGAAATCGGAACAATGATTACAAAGCGTCCTGAGGTGTCGAAAATAAACTACGTATCTGCGGAAGACGCATGGAACGTATTTAAAGATGAATACCTTGGCGAATATAGCGACGGATTTACAGAAAATCCCTTGGCTGATTGCGCTAACTACGAAATATATTTAAATGACGTTTCTTTACAGAATGCACTTGTTACATATCTTGAATCGGTGCCCGGCATCAGCGAAGTTAAGAGATCTGAGCTTACGGCATTAACACTTAGCAATGCAAATAAGTTAATCGGATATGTTTCTTTAGGCATTATAGGAATACTTTTGGCAGTATCTGTTTTCCTTATAAGCAACACTGTCACAATCGGTATTCAGGTAAGAAAAGAAGAGATTTCCATTATGAAGTACATCGGTGCTACCGACTACTTTGTAAGAGCGCCATTTGTTATTGAGGGTATTTTGATAGGCCTAATCGGCTCTGCAATCCCTCTTGGATTAATCTATTTTATTTACAACAGAGCCTTAAATTTTGTAAGGGATCAGTTTAAGGTTCTTTCTTCACTTCTTAACTTTTTAACGGTTAATGATGTGTACAAGATGCTTTTGCCGATTTGTCTTGGCATTGGCGTGGGAATAGGTTTCCTCGGAAGTTTTTCAACGGTAAGAAAACATTTAAGAGTCTAGTTTGGAGGCATTTGCCGGTTTGAAGAAAATAAAGCGCATACTATGTGTTGTTTTGCTTATAGGTTTACCTTTGAGCTTTTCAGCGCCAAATTCATACGCGGGCACATCCCTTTCTGCAATCACGAACGACAGCATCAAGCAAAAGCAGGACCAGATCAGCCAGTCGCAGCAGTTAAAGAAGCAGCTTCAGGCAAACATTACGGCCGCCAAGCAAAAGAAGAAAGAGCTTGAAGGCCTTAAATCGGATGTGCTTAATTACATCCAAAAGGTTGACGCAGAGCTTTCCGCGATTCAGGAAAAGATTGAAGAATACAATCAGCTTATAGCAGAAAAGCAGGCTGAAATCGAAAAGACCACCGAAGAATTAAACGAAGCTATCGAAGTTGAGAACACCCAATACGAAGCGATGAAAAACAGGATTCGCTTTATGTATAAAAAGGGTGACAGCATGTATCTTGAAATCATGCTTAGCGCAGAGTCTTTCGGAGACTTTCTTACAAAGGCCGATTACATCGAAAAGCTTGAAGCATACGACAGAGGAAAGCTCGATGAATACAGAGCTGTAAGAGAGTGGACAGAGCTTGTTAAAGCAACACTTGAATCAGAAAAAGAAGTTCTTGATGAAGTGCAGAATGCTCAAAAGATAGAAGAAGCAAATCTTCAGGAGCTTTTGGATGAAAAGAACGCTCAGTTAAATGAGTATTCAAGACAGATAGCAAACAAGACTGCGGAAATTGATGATGAAGAAGCAGAGCTTCAGGCTCAGACCGCTGTAATCGAAGCTTTGGAAGCTCAGATTTTGGAAGAGCAAAAAGCAATCGCTGCAGCAAACGGAATTGTCTTAACATATGACGGCGGTAAGTTTACATTCCCTGCTCCTTCGTATATTAAGGTTACAGACCACTTTGGATGGAGAACTGACCCTATTAGCGGAAGAAGCTCATATCATAGCGGTGTTGACTTGGGAGCTCCCGGAGGATCGAAGATTTTGGCAGCTTACGACGGCGTTGTGGTAGCAGCCACATACGATTGGTCCATGGGTAATTATATTATGATAAATCATGGTGACGGACTTTACACCATTTACATGCATGCAAGCGCCCTTCACGTTAAGAAGGATGACATTGTGGCAAGGGGAGAACATATTGCAAACGTTGGTACCACAGGACGTTCAACCGGTAACCATTTGCACTTTGGCGTGCGTCTTAACGGCGCGTACGTGGATCCCGGTCCTTATATCGGCGTAAACTAACATCGGAAAAGAGTAAACATGGAAGACATTAAAAAAGAAAAAAAGAATTCTTTCTTTAAAGGTGTTGCGGTTGCCACAATAGTGGTGGGCACCATCCTTACTGCTTTCTATTCGATACTGATGATAAGTGAAGCAAAAAGGTACAGAGAAAGAATCGATGAAATAGTTAAAGTTACGGAAGCTGCCCAGGAAGAGGGCGGAGACCTTATTTCGCAAGAGTTTATAGATAAGTCAAACTTAATCTATAACGGCATTTTAAAAGAGTTTTATTTTGACTCTGATATAGATACAGAAAAAATGCACGACCTTATGTATAAGGCCATAGTAAGTTCTTTAGGCGATAAATACGCAGAGTATTACACCAAGGAAGAAATGGATGAGCTTATGCAGGGGGCCGAAGGCTCTTATTCGGGAATCGGCTCTTATGTCGGAACCGATGAAGAAAGCGGATATCCTATTTTAAGCGGTGTGTTTGAAGGCTCTCCTGCAAAAGAAGCAGGTCTTCGAGATGGAGACATTATTTACGAAGTAAACGGAGAAAACATCGGAGGCTTGACTCTTACAGAAGCCGTTAACATGATTAAAGGGCCGGAAGGAACCACGGTTGACCTTACAATCGTAAGAGAAGGCCTTGAAGAAATGATTTATGTTACAGTTGAGAGAAGGAAAATCGAATCTCCCACCGTAAATCACAGCATGAAGGCAAATGACATCGCATACATCCAGATTACTGAATTTGACGATGTTACAATAAACCAGTTTGATGAAGCCTATAAAGATATAAACAAGCAGGGCGCAAAAGCCTTGATTATCGATTTAAGAAGTAACGGTGGTGGAAACCTTGATGCGGTTTTGGATATCGCGCGTCACATGCTTCCTAAGGGCCTTATCACTTATACCGAAGAAAGAAACGGAACCGTTACAGAATATACCTGTGACGGAAAGACACCTATACAGATTCCTGTAGTGGTGCTTACAAATGAGTATACTGCAAGTGCTTCGGAATTACTTACGGGAGCGCTTAAAGACTATGGAATCGCAGAGTCAATCGGCACAAATACTTACGGAAAAGGAATTGTGCAAAGCGTATATCCTTTCACCGACGGAAGCGGTATTAAGTTTACCACCAGCAGATACTACACTCCCAAGGGAAATTGTATCCATGAAGTTGGTATCGCTCCCGATATCGAGCTTGAATTTGATTCGGAAAGATATTACTCCGATGAAAAGTACGATAATCAGTTAGAATATGCCATTGAATATTTAAGCAACAAGATTAAGTAATATAAAAATAAAAATGCTTTCGAAAGAAAGCATTTTTTGCAATATAAAGAATAGTTTATTGACTTTTTTGAAATAGTGAACCATGTTAATATAGTTACAATGCGAGGGATAAAATGTACAGAAATACTTACGTTGAAATCGACAACAAAATAATCGAAGAAAACGCACGCTTTATGTGCAGTAACTTCCCGCATAAATACAATATTGCGGTTGTTAAAGGAAATGCATACGGACACGGATACGGAATAATTCCTGCGCTTATAAAGGGCGGCATGAATGCATTTTGCGTATCTAACTTAGATGAAGCTATTGAAGTTAGAAAGTATGATAAAGAACATCCCGTAATAATGCTTGAGCCAATTGATGAAAAGTTTTATCCGGTTGCAAGCGACAATGACATTTCAGTTTGTGTAAACGACGAAGATACATTTAAAGATATAGTTAATAGTAATGAAAAGCTTAAGCTTCACTTTAAAGTAAATTCCGGCATGAACAGGCTTGGATTTTCTGACAAAGAAGCCTTAAAGAAAGCGATAGATGAAGCTTTTGAAAACCCTAATTTGACGGTTGAAGGTATTTTTACTCACTTTCACACAAACGGATTAACTGACAGAGAGTATGAGCTAAATCAAAAAAGGTTTGAAGAAATCACAAGCCTTATAGATTTAAGCAAAATAAAGATGGTGCACTTAGACCGCACCCAGACAGTTTTCTTACATGATGCTCCAGCATATGAAAACGCCGTAAGAATAGGAATTTCTTTGTACGGATTTTCAACAATCTATCCTTTTTCAAATTCGATAAAAGGAAAGATAAGAAAGCTTCAAAGGGAGTTTAACAACAAAAGAAACCACGTGCTTCCCTGCAAGGAGCTAAGAAAGTACGATTTAAAGACTGCGTTTTCTTTGTACAGCGAAGTGCTTCAGGTAAATAAGGTTAAGAAGGATGAATACGTAGGTTACGGGCTTTTACACAGGGCCGAAACCGATGAATATATCGCCGTTATCGATATCGGATACGCCGACGGAATCGGAAGAAAGAGAACAGGATCTCAGGTTGCAATTAACGGTAAAAAGTATAAGATTGTCGGCGAAGTGGGAATGGGAATGATTGAAGTGCTTGTTGATGAAACGGTTAAGAAGCACGACAAGGTAACGGTTCTTGGAGGTGACATTCCTATCAGTTCCATCACCCGCCACAACGGCACCACAATGTATGAACTTATGACAAATGTTGATTCGCTTTTAGAGAGAAGATATAAGTAAGGAGAGAAAATGAGACATAACGTTGTATTGCTTGGCTCTGATTTAAATGTTTATTACATGGCCAGATGCTTCTATGAAAAGTACGACGAGCCTGTTGATGTAATTGCCACAGAGCCCATCAGATTCACCCAGCATTCTTCAATTGTAAACATCGAATATCACCCTGATTTAAAAACCAACGAAGGCTTTGTGAATGCACTTACGGAGTATGGGAAGAATCATTTGGAAAACGGAAGAACACTTGTTATTCCCTGCCACGATGTATATGTAAGGTTGCTTCTTGAAAACCACGAAGCTCTTGACCATTACTTTGTATATAACTGTCCGAAGCTTGAAATTGCAGAGATTTTCCTTGATAAAGAAAAGTTTTATAAGACCTTTAAGGATTCGGGCTTATCCTTTGCAAGGACAGAGTATTACGATTGCTCGGAGAAAGAAACCAAGCCCATCCCCGTTGATATGTATTATCCTTTGATAATTAAGCCGGGGGACGGAATTGAATACAACAAGCATCACTTTGAAGGACAGCCTAAAGTATTTAAGGCAACCACTCCCGACAATGCCGTCAATTTCATTAATAAGGTTAAGGCATCGGGATACACAAAGACTTTAATCGTGCAGGAATTTATTCCGGGAGACGATTCTTGCTTATTTGATTCGGTATTTTACTGTAACAAAAACGGTAAGCCTGAGCTTGCTACATTTGCTCAGATCGGACTTCAGGAGCACACTCCTTCCGGAATCGGAAATTGCACAGTGCTTATAAACGGTTATAACCAATACGGAAAGACAAAAGAAACGGTTGAAATTTTAAAGGCCTTTCTTGAAAAAATCGGATACACGGGATTTTGTGAATTCGACCTTAAATATGACAGGCGTGACGGCACATTCAAAGTGCTTGAAATTAACCCTCGCCAGGCTCGCTCAAGCTATTATCTTGCAGCTCTTGGACACAACCTTATTACATACCTTTATGAGGATGTGTTTAACAACGAGGTAAGAGACTTTAAGCTTTTGGAAGAGGAGTTTCTTTTATCAATGGTTCCTAAGAATATTATCAGGGACTACGTTAAGAACGAAGAGTATAGGGAAAAGGCTTTGGAGCTTTGGAGAAAGCATAAAAAGGTGGATCCTCTTAATTTTAAGCAGGATAGAGCCTTTAAGCACAGAGTTTATCTTAAGCTTCGCGCCATCAACTATAAAAAGAAATATAAGAATAACAAAAATACAATCTAGGAGTAATTTATGTGCGGTTTTGCAGGATTTGCGGATTTTATCCCTGTAGACAGAAAACGTGAGATTTTAAAGAATATGACCGATTCAATCGCTCACAGAGGCCCGGACGGAGAAGGCTTTTATGTGGATGATGCGATTGCCATGGGATTTAGGCGTTTAAGTATCATCGACTTAAGCGGCGGTGACCAGCCTTTATACAGCGAGGATAAGTCGGTTGTAGTTAACTTAAACGGAGAAATCTATAACTACAAAGAGCTAAGAGAAGAGCTTATAAATAAGGGCCATGTGTTTGCCACAAAGTCAGATACGGAAGTAATCGTTCACGGTTATGAAGAGTGGGGCACAGAGGTAGTAAACAGACTTCGCGGAATGTTTGGATTTGTGGTTTATGATACAAAGAAAAAACTTTTCTTTGGAGCAAGAGACCCCTTCGGAATTAAGCCTTTTTACTATTATGACACGCCTGAATTATTTATGTACGGCTCAGAAATTAAGGCATTTTTACATCATCCCGACTTTAAGAAGGAGTTAAATAAGGATGCTTTAAAGACGTACTTAATGTATCAGTATTCTGTTCCTACGGATACTTTCTTTGTAAATGTACATAAGTTAAATCCCGGACATTTTCTTTTGTATAAAGACGGTAAGGTTGAAATAAAAGAATATTTTAGAATCAATTACAGAAACAATAACGACGACCTTGACACAACTGTCGATAAAATCAACAACATCATGAAAGAAAGCATTGCTTATCATAAGATAAGCGACGTTGAAGTAGGTTCTTTCCTCTCAAGCGGTGTTGACTCAAGTTACATTGTGGCAAACGCAAACGTTGATAAGGCTTACACGGTAGGCTTTGAAGGAGAGCATGTTACAAACACAGGCTTTAATGAAACCGCCAATGCGCATGACCTTTGCGAAATCTTAGGCATGAAGCATAAGCAAAAGAACATAAATGCGGACATGTTCTTTGATATTTTGCCTACCGTTCAGTACCATTCGGACGAGCCTCACGCAAACCTTTCGGCTGTGCCTCTTTACTATCTTGCAAATATGGCAGCTAAGGATGTAAAGGTTGTGCTTTCGGGAGAAGGCGCGGACGAGCTTTTCGGAGGCTACTATGAATACGAGACTCCGAGAGAATATAAGAGATACAAAAAGCTTCCTTTCTGGTTTAGAAGGGGCATGAAGCACTTGGCAGAAAAGATGCCAAACATGAAGGGAAGGCATTTCCTTATAAGAGCCGGCTCCACTTTGGAAGAAAGCTATATAGGACAGGCCTTCATTATGAACAATGAAGAGGCGGATGAGCTTTTAAAGCCTGAATACAGAAGCTCCACTCAGTATCAGGATATAACAAGACCTATTTTTGAAGAGGTTAAAGATAAGCCTGAATTACTTCAGAAAATGTATCTTGATATGCATTTGTGGCTTCCATATGACATCTTACTTAAAGCGGATAAGATGACGATGGCAAACTCCCTTGAGTTACGAGTTCCTTTCCTTGATAAGGAAGTTTACAAAGTAAGCGAAGAGATACCGCTTAAATACTTAATTCACGATTACACCACAAAGTATGCCTTCAGAATGGCAGCCAACAAGACCATCCCCGAAGAATGGGCTAAGAGAAAGAAGCTTGGTTTCTTGGTACCTTTCAAAGATTGGATTTTGGAAGATAAGTGGTATGAAAAGGTTAAGGAAATGTTTGAAAAGCCTTGGGTGGCTGAGTTCTTTGAAGTTGATAAGCTTATGCATTTACTTAACGAACACAAATCCGGACGCTGGAACAACGGCCGAAGAATCTATACCGTATACGCATTTTTAATCTGGTATGAGATTTACTTTATAAAAAACGAAGTGCCTAAGAAACCGGCATATGTCTAAGGAGATTTACAAAATGAGCATGAATAAATCTATTTTTGAAGAAAATGAATCCTCGGTGCGTTCTTACTGCAGAAAGTACCCTGTAGTGTTTGAAAAGGCAAAGGGCTCTTACATTTACGACGGTGACGGAAATGCATACCTTGATTTCCTTGCAGGTTGCGGAGCTTTAAACTATGGCCATAACAACGATGAAATAAAGGGCGCTGTTATCGACTATTTGATGAATGATAACATCACTCATGCAATGGATATGTACACAGAGGCTAAGGCTGAGTTTATCGATACTTTTAAGAAAGATATCTTAGAGCCAAGAGGCTTAGAGTACAGAATCATGTTCTGCGGTTCCACAGGAACAAATGCTGTTGAAGCAGCACTTAAGCTTTGCAGAAAGAACAAAAAGCGCTCTAACATAATCGCTTTCATGGGTGCTTTCCACGGAATGACACTTGGAAGCTTAGCCCTTACTACTGACAGAGTAAGCAGGGACGGCGCAGGGGTTTCTTTAGACAATGTAACATTTGTGCCCTATGAAACAGGATTTCACACGAAACTTGATTCGCTAGATTATTTAGAGACTATTATTTCTGACGATCACTCGGGAGTTGAAAAGCCGGCAGCGGTATTTTTAGAGACTGTTCAGGCTGAAGGTGGTATAAACGTAGCGAGCGTTGAATGGCTTAAGAAGCTTGAAAAACTTTGCCACGATAACGACATTTTACTTGTAGTTGATGACATTCAGGTAGGATGCTCAAGAACCGGCACTTTCTTTTCTTTTGAAAGAGCAGGGATCAAGCCTGATATGGTGACTTTAAGTAAGTCAATCGGCGGATACGGATTCCCCATGTCACTTCTTTTAATAAAGGATGAGCTTGATATCTGGAAGCCCGCTGAGCACAACGGAACCTTCAGAGGTAACCAGGTGGCATTTGTGGCTGCAAAGAAAGCAATTGAATTTAATGTTAAGCATGACTTAAATGCGGCGGTTACAAAGAAGGGCGAAATCGTTAAGGAATTTGTGGAAAAGAACATTTTCCCTCTTGATGACAAGATTTCTTTAAGAGGCCTTGGACTTATCTGGGGTATCGATTTTGGAAAGCTTGAAAACGGCGGAGAAATCGCACACAAGATCGCGGATAAGTGCTTTGAAGAAAAGATGATAATTGAAAGAGCCGGCCGCGGAGATTCAGTTTTAAAGATTCTTCCTCCTTTGACAATTTCAGAAGAGGAACTTAAGAAGGGCCTTGAAATTATCTTAAAGTGCACCAAAGAAGTATTAGGTAAGTAATTTGTTATGAAGTTAAAAGATTTAATAGAATGTGATTTTGATTTAGAGATTGAAAAAATAACAGACGATTCACGTACAAAGGGGAGTAACATCCTCTTTGTGTGTGTAAAGGGATTAACCGTTGACGGTCACACTTTTGCAAAAAAGGCAGTTGAAAACGGTGCCGTTGTCCTTGTTTGTGAGCACGAGGTTGAAGGTGTTAACGTGCCTCAGGTAGTGGTAAAAGATTCTCAAAGAGCGATGAACGGCATTTTGAATCGCTTTTACGGAGATCCTTTAAATAAGCTAAACATGATAGCTGTTACAGGAACCGACGGAAAGACCACCACTTCAGAAATGATGTATCAGATTTTAAACAGTTTATCTAAAAAGACCGGATACATCGGCACAAACGGAATCAGGTCTGAAGGCTACACTCAGGAAAATGAGTACACAACGCCCCTTCAGGAAGATTTGTTTAGAGCTTTAAACGGATTTATGAAAGACGGCTGCAAGTTTGTTTCCATGGAAGCTTCGGGAGAGAGACTTGGAACGGGAAAAATGGACGGAGTTTTATTTGATGCATCCATCTTTTCTAATTTAACCCGTGATGCCCTTGATTTATTTAAAACAATGGATAACTACGCTCAGGCCAAGGCTAAGCTTATGGAATACACAAAGCCTTCGGGAATTTGCGTAATAAATAAAGACGATGAATATGCGGATTTGTTTATATCTAAAGCTAAGGGAAAAGTGCTTACATACGCGATAGAAAATAAATCGGCTGACATTTTTGCAACTGACATATCCGTTAAATATAACGACCTATCATTTACTTTAAACGGTGTTCTTGGTACACATAAGGTTAAGTGTAATTTATCGGGAATATTTAACGTATATAACATTATGTCCGTGGTGGCTGCTTTAAATCACTTTGGAATACCGGTTGAAACCTTGGTAGAAGAAGTTTCTAAGCTTAAGCCCGTAGAGGCAAGGCAGACTGTTATAGATTACGGCCAGCCTTTTAGAGTAATCGTAGATTACGCTCACACCGCAAATGCGGTTAAAAACTTAGTTGAGTATATTAAGTCAACTTTGACGGACGGATACTTAAGAGTGGTGGTTGGAGCCGGTGGCTCAAGAGACGTTCACAGAAGAACGGACATGGCAGAGTATTGCACCAAGATGGCGGATTATAACTACTTTACAATCGAGGATGCGCGCTTTGAAGACCCTCAGATGCTTGTAGAAACCATGGTTTCTACAGTGCCTGAAGCTACAAATTATGAGCTGATTGTGGATAGAGACGAAGCCATTACAAAGGCCATTCACGATGCAAAGCCCGGGGATGCCATACTAATCCTTGGTAAGGGGGCTGAGAGCTACCTATCAACAATGGGAAAGCAGGTTTACAGGCCAAACGACATTGAGAGATGTAAGATGGTGCTTGAAGAAATGTATAGATAATAATGTGTATTAAGAAACAGGGCTTAAAATATTAAGAAATTTAGCCCTGTTTTTATGTTATGATGAAGTAGAACAATAAACAGAGGTTGTTTTAAATTGAGGGGTTAAAATATGAATAAAAGAGAGTTTGTAATCGCAGGCATTATGTTTTTGATTGCTTGCGCCGTGTTTCTTTTTATTTGTAAGCCATGGGATAAGGGCGAAAAAGAAGTGCCGGCGGCTTCGGTTAGCGAAGCTAAAGCGCCAAGAGAAGCCTATGAAAACATGCAGGTTTTTTCTTTGGATGCTCTATCAGATATGGCGGGATTTGAGGTCAACGAATTAGAGGGCATTCCCTTTGAAGTAACCGAGAAAAGGTATAACTGCATTTATGATAAGGATGCAGGGTACAAGATTGCCGAAATAACTTATTACGGGGTAGATGCTTCTTTGTGCTTTGCAAAGGGAAGCGGAACGGATAGCATCCCCTGGTACATTCTTTATGACAATGAAGTCGAGATAGAGAAAGCTTCCGATATCGAGGTGAAGCTTAAGAAAGATGAGAGCGGATATTCTACAGCCCAGTGGATGAAAGATGGATTTATTTATTCTGTGGAGATTGATCCTGGGGTTGAAAAAGAAGATATTTTGGAATTAGTAGGGGGTATTAAATGAGCGAAAAGATTGATAAGTTTGAGAAGAGCGTTAAGGTACGAAAGTTTCTTTTAGAATTATCTTTTGTAGCAATTATAGCGTTGGTTGTAATCATATCCTTAAACGGTGGAGGCGATTCGAGAATAATTCCTGCTAATATCCTTAGCTGGGGTTCATCAGCATTGATAATCAGCCTCGTTTATATTATTTATCGCATCAGTGTTTATGCAAAACTCTTGAAAGATAAAAATGAGCTTCGAAAATATATG
Organism: Lachnospiraceae bacterium; assembly: GCA_016291405.1. Classification (GTDB taxonomy): domain Bacteria; phylum Bacillota; class Clostridia; order Lachnospirales; family Lachnospiraceae; genus UBA1258. The sequence goes on along the minus strand of JAEEXG010000040.1, from coordinate 6,686 downwards.
GCAAAAACAGAAGACGAGACAAGACGTTATATCCACGAGAAAAGCGGTGGCGAAGTGTGGACTATAGCATTTGTTGCGTCGGTCTTAATTGCGTTTATATCTGCTGAGTATGATGTAAAGGCATTTTGGGCGGCGTATGCAATGTTTGTAGTGCTGGTGGCAGTTAAACTAGTTTTCTATTTTTACTATCGTTCTATCGCTGAGAAGAAGTAGTGGATTAATATATTAGACCAAACAGGAAATATAAAACGGAAATTTGCATAAAAAATGCAAAAACGCAAAAAATAATTTGACTTTGGCGGATTATAAGCATATACTCAAGGCAAGAAAGGTGGCTTTAGTATATGCTTATTCAATTTTCAGTAAAAAATTACATGTCTTTTAAAGAAAAGGCAGTTCTTGCGTTGAATCCATCCGCAGACAAAGAACATCCTGAGAATATAAATAATAAAAATGGATATAGAGCAAATAATCTCATTGCAATATATGGTGCAAACGCATCAGGAAAAACAAGTCTATTTAAGGCAATGACAGTTGCAATTAATATGATTAGAAACTCGAATTTAATGCAGGTTAATCAGCCAATTTTTTCTGCTGTACCTTTTAAGTTTGACAAAAGAACAGTGAATGAGCCATCAGAGTTTGAGTTTATTTTTATTGCTGATGACGGCAATCAGTATGTATATGGCTTTTCTGCAAATATTGAAAGAATCACAGAGGAGTATTTGTATCAGTACAAAACTCAAAAGCCGACGTTGATTTTTGAACGTAAGGGCGAAGAATATGAATTTAAAGCACATAAGAGTGCTTTAGAACCCATTGTAAGATTTAACACACCGAATAAACTTTTTCTGGCTACAGCCACAAACTGGAATACTGAAAGTACTATGATTCCATATAAGTGGCTCTCAGAAAAAATGATTACATTTACAGATGCCCAATCGCTTACCAATTTTTCACTGAATATGTATAAGGGAGAAAATAAAGAAGAGTATATAGGATTTACAGAAAGGTTATTACAGGCGGCGGATATTAACATTTCTAAGATTAGTGTAAATGTAAAAAAGACGAAGATAGAGATGCCACTGGGAATGCCGGTTCCTCAACTGATGGTAAATGGCCAGCCTATACCTTCAATCACAGCACAGGAGGTTGAACAGATTGAGGTAAGAACAGAACACGTTATTGGAGAAGATGGAGAATCGACAACGTATGCGCTTGAGATGGCCGAAGAATCATTAGGAACAAATCAGCTCTTTATTATGGGCCCATTCCTCAAGGAAGCTCTTGAAAAGGGTATGACGGTTATTATAGATGAGATAGATAAAAGTCTTCATACTTTTATCGTTAAGTATTTAATCAACATGTTTAGGGATGAATCAATAAACAGGTCGGGTGCTCAACTGATTTTTACCACACATGATACGGCATTGTTATCACTGTCTACATTCAGAAGAGATCAAATCTACTTTACGGAAAAAGATAATAAGACAGGGGCTTCTGATTTATATTCTCTGGACGAGATGTCTGTAAGAAAAACAGACAATATTGAAAAAGGATATTTGTTGGGTCGCTATGGTGCTATACCTTATATCTGCGGAGAGGAGTTATAAATCCTATGCGTAGTATAAATATAAAACAAAGAAATAAACAGCGGCGAAAGACAAAACCTGTTTACCTTGTAATAGCTGAGGGAAAAAATAAGACTGAAACAATATACTTGTCTCATTTTCAATGCCAAGGAGCAGAGTATAGCCTTCATTTTGTTAAGGCCGGAACAAAAACTGATGCAGAGTCTCTTTATAAAACAATGGAATTAAAGTGGAAAGAATTAGAGCTTTCTGAGGAAAAAGGAGATATTGGGTTCATTGTCCTTGATATCGATAATGATTCACAAAAAGCGGAAAAGGTAAGAAATCTAATCAAGAATAATAAGAATCCATCTATAAGGTTTGTGGTCTCTAACCCTGCTTTTGAAATTTGGTTGCTATTTCATTTTAAATATACGACTAAGCAATTCGCAAATGGTAATGAAGTGATTAAAGAATTGAAAAAGTGTATTCAAAATTATGAAAAGACTCTGGATTGCTTTGAAATTTGCAAAGATAAACAAGATGAAGCAATTAATAATTCTACTAAAGTAGAAAAACATTTTGAAAATTATGATTGGCCATCGGAAAAATGTAATCCTAGAACCGATGTGGGAGGCCTTGTAAAGCTTCTGGCTGAGGCAGTAACTGAACTATGAGTGAAAATGACACATCACCCCCGTCCCATAGGACCCCAAAAGTGTCTGCGTTATTTAACGCAGACACTTTCTTTTTCATAAAATAAAGCAAACGCTTCGTTATTAAAGTTTGTTGGATTATCTTCGAGGTCGCCGAGATACAGGATGTATCGTAATGAATCTGTGTCTTTATATCTGTCAAAAACGGGATTCATTTCTTCTGATGCTAAAATTTCTTTTCGCTCTTTCCATTGGGCATCGTAACGCGTTGCATCGCCGTTTAGGATTAGCTCGGCAGCAGTTATGGGATTAAGCTTTACATAGGTTTCTTTAATCGGACGGACAAAGAGCATTAGCACAAACAAAATCGCTACTGCCGATTCTGTAATAATCAAAAGTTTTTTAAATGAAAGGGCGTCCTTAAACTTACTTAACGCACCTATTATGTAAAAGAAACCACCTGCCACAAGCAAGACCATCGCATACCAAGATAAATCAAAGGCTCTTGCGGCGCCACCGTTATTCTGCGCGTAGAAGGGCGGTGTTGACATGGATGAAAAGATCCCGAATGCAAGGATGCAAATTAAGATGGAATATTTAAAGTTGTAAGTGTTTCTTTTTACAAGGCTTACAAAAATCGGAGCAAGAAGCAAAAGCGCTACAAAGAGCCATACATTGCTCCAACCTCTTAAGTAAGATAAGCCTTGGCGAAGAGACTTAAGGATTGCTTTAACAGCGCCGGGGCTGTAGGTTTCTTCGGCCCTTAATTTATTGCCGGGGGCAAGGGCGCTTACGGCCAATCCTGCAAGCATGCAAACAAGCGAAAGAGATACGCCTAAGATTTGCTTTTTAGACTTCTTTTTAAAGATTAAAAATGCTAAACTTAAAGCAAGTATGATTAAAAGCGGAAGGAGCGATACGTAATTACCTCCCGCGATGAAAATGGCCATTAAGGATAGGCTAACGATTCGATGAGTTTTAGAGTCCATAAAGAATCTTATTAAGACTCCTAAAAAGAAAATGCTTAACACGAAGTAGCCTGTGTAGTACATGGAGCCGTTAAACCAATAAAAGGTTTCTCCCATCAAGGGAACTTGAGCTATGCATAAGAAAACTATGATTGAAGTAATTGAAATGTACTCTTGCACAGTTGCTTTCAATAAATCCATAAGTACAGGCTTTAACGTATAGAAAAAGCTTAAAGTAAAAAGCGTAAGCAAAATCGAAGGATAGAGCTTATAGCAAAAGTCAGAAAAAATGTGTGGCGGTAAGTGCATTAAAAACATGGCGCTGTAGGTGCCCTGCCAGCGATAGTACTGTCTGGACACGCCGATACAGGCTTCTTTTAAAGCATTAAAAAAAGAACCGTTATCCAAGGCATTCTTCGCATACCATCCGTAGTAATAATCATCTCCGAGGGGATGGTTATAAAACCCGAGAGCCATCAGAAAGATTAATGAAATAACAAGTATTGACAAAGAAACATATGCCAGTGTTTTTTCATATATTGATAAGGGCTTTTTCAAACTTACCTCCAAAGGTTATAAACTTCTTTAATTATAGATAAACAAGGGCGTTTTTTCAATTACGCCTTCTCAATCATTATAGGGAGATGTGATGAATAAGATTTTAAAGGCAGAAGAAAAAGTTATTAATTTTCTAGAGGAAAAGATGGTCTACGTCTATTTGACTGTGGCAGTAGTTATATCCCTTGCCATAAGATGTTTTGGCCTTCCCTTTGTGAGCGGAGATATGTCCACTTTTCTTATCGGATGGTATGGACAGATTGAGCAGCTTGGAAAGATTCATGCTCTGAATACTCAGGTTGGAAACTATAATGTTTTGTACCAGACAATCATTGCAATTCTAACCTACCTTCCGGGCGAAGCGATTGTAAAATACAAAGCAGTATCTATCATTTTTGATTATGTAGCTGCAGTTGGCGTATTTTTACTTATCTATGATAAAGAAAAAAAGAACTCTAAATTTATGGCAATTCTAGGTGCCATAATTACAGTTTTTTCGCCAATCGTTTTCTTAAACTCATCGGTTTGGGGACAGTGTGATGCAATCTACACATCATTCATTATTCTATCGCTAGTTGCCTATAAAAAGGATAAGCACGCACTTTGCATGGTTTTCTTTGGCCTTGCCTTTGCATTTAAATTGCAGGCTATTTTCTATTTGCCATTTTATTTATTTGAGTGGTTTAGGAAGAAATCATTTTCGATTATTAACTTCTTACTTGTACCGATAACTATGATTGTGGTTTGTATTCCCGCATACTTAAACGGAAGAGGTTTCTGGGGATTTATTTCTCCGTATTATTATCAGACAGGCTCCTGTGACAAAATGAGCTTTAACTATCAAAGCTTTTGGACCATACTTTCCGACTCAAGAGAAAAGAGGCTTGAGTACATTTCGACCATGAAAGTGCCTGCGGTTTTGATTACATTCCTGATTCTTTTATCAATTATGACTTGGCTTATTTACAGAAAGAAAGAATTAAACGAAAGAGGCTCATTATACTTAGCATTCCTACTTGCCTTTACATGCGTTGAGTTCTTGCCCGGCATGCACGAAAGATACGGATTCGGAGTCGAAATTCTTTCAATAGTTCTTGCATTTAAGGATAAAAGAACCATTCCTCTATCAATTGCTTTAAACGTTCTTACGTTGATTACATACGGCGCAGAGCTATTCGGAGGCGTCATGAATATAACGATTCTTGGAATCATAAACTTTGTGATTTACTTAACCTATATGTATTTCTTTTATAGAAATCTAAGGGGAATCGTGCCGAATAGATAAGCTAGAGAAATTCCGGAAGAAAAGAAGGATGGATTGATGACTAAGGTTGAAAATAAAATTCTTGACTTTATAGAGAAGAAAAAAGAAATAATTGCAATAGCTTTCTTTGCTCTGATTGGATTGCTTATTCGTTACTATTTCAGAGACTATAGAACGAGCGATTACAACGGCTTTTTAGAGATTTGGTTCAATGAAATAAAAGAAGGTGGTGGCTTTAAAGGAATAGCTCACTATACAGGTAACTATAATTATGCTTACGTTACAATCCTGGCTTTTCTTACCTACCTTCCTGTTTCGTCACTTTATTCTATAAAGTTTGTTTCTGTTATTTTTGATGTTTTGTGTGCAGTATCAATTGGACTTTTGGTAAAAGAAGTTACAGGTAGGAAGCAGTATTTTCCTTTAGCTTTTGGCATTACATTTTTGTGGCCCACAGTCATGTTTAACAGTGCATACTGGGCTCAGTGTGATGCGATATATACTACATTCATAGTATTGTCAATCTTGTTTCTTTTGAAAGAAAAGTATCCGCTTTCATTTATATTTATTGGAATCGGAGTGGCTTTTAAGCTTCAGGCAGTATTTATCTTGCCATTATTTGTGCTGGTGTATTTCGTAAACAGAAAGTTTTCAATACTTAATTTTCTGTATGCCCCCTTGGGAACGTTGGTTTTTAGCCTTCCCGGTATGATTCTGTCAAAGGGTGGTCTGAGCGGATTTATAAACACATATGTTGGGCAAATGAATGACAGCGATATGCTGACAAAGAATTTCCCGAATATTTATTACTGGATTTCTGCCAACCATTATGAACTCTTTAATAGAGTTGGAATATTGTTTACAGTTGTTGTCCTCTTTTCCGTGTATTTCATCGTATACGGGAAAACAAAGAAACTGTCAAACAGTCAGATATTATCTATGGCATTGTGGACAATACTTTGCTTAGTATATTTTCTTCCCAACATGCACGAGAGATATGGATATGCGGCAGAAGTACTTTGCATTGCTTGGGCTTTTAAAAACAAGCGATGGGCATGGTACCCAATCCTGATGGAAACAATTATTCTGTTTTGTTATTTCTCTGTAATGTTTGGGTACAATCTCTATTTGTTCCAGAATATGGGTGCTGTTAATATTGCAGCCTTCGTATTCTTTTCAATCTATATTCTCAGAGACATCTGTTCTGGCAGTGATGGCAGTAAGGAACAAACTAAATGAAGAAGATATTTGAATTTGGAAATAAAGTAAAGGTTCGTGAACTTATTATTTTTGGTTTATTGGCCTTATTTACAGCTTTATGCACCGTAATCGGAAAAAGTATTACAGAGAATGGATATGTAGCTGGTGATAATCAAAAATCATTCTTTTTGATAGCCTGTGGAATAGCATTATCTGTAGTTTATGCTGTTGTGTATTGCATTTTATTTAAGCTAATTTGCGGTGTGGCAGAAGAAAGCTCTTACGGTATAGTTAAAGCTACGAAGACTACCTTCTGGATTTTATGGCTTTTGATGGTATTATGCAGGATCCCGATTTTTGTCGCACTTTATCCCGGAGTTTTCGGATATGATATAGGTACACAGGCTATATATGCATATGGAGAGGGATTTTCGCTTTATACATTGCACCATCCGCCACTTCATACAAT
>JAEEXG010000039.1 GCA_016291405.1 Lachnospiraceae bacterium | reverse complement strand
TTTCTTCCTTTCTATAACAGCAAATCTGTTATGCTTTACCGGGCTTTTACGCCCTAATTTCTGAACGCGCATTTTTGCGCACAAAAAAACAATGCACTTTTACGCACGCTATCACATTATAAGCGCGTTAAAAGGCATTGTCAAGCACCCAAATTCTTGTCGGGGAATTATGTAATGATTCTCGGCACGCTCTCGCTCTTGTTTCGCGTAGCCGCACTAGGTTCGAAAGTACCTCACCAAGTGCGAACGCTGCAACAGGTCCTCGAATTCATTACATAATTCCCCGACAGCATCTAGCGTCCATGCATTTTGATGAGCATTTCTCTGCTATGATTATTTGATTTTTTAGCCTCTACGTAGCTGTCGATATTCGGGTATACCTTCATATACTTACAGCCGTAGACCGTTGAATAGTTTTGCTCTAAGCGGCGTACGATTCTTATGTCGGCATCAACGTTAAAGTGGTATTCGTTGTCTACAAAGTATACTCTGGCCTGATCGCCGACTCTGAATTTCATTTGAGATGAAGTTGACGGAATCTGGAAGCTTATTCCCGTTGCGCTTATATCCTTTATTGTCACGCGAACCCTTGAAAGATTCATGTAGTCGATTTCGCCGAACACTCCAAGGTTTACACGCGAAGAACTTCTTCTGTTTAACTTTACGCCCGGTGACTTACTTCTTATACAATGGCAAACCTTTCCTTCAAAGCGTTCCTTTGTGATAATGACGCTTCTCCAGTAGTAAGGCACCATGTTTTCTCTGATTGCAAGCATTCTTATTATTAAGTCCTTTGCGTCAAAAGAAAGCATGGACTTTTTAAACATTATTGGCTGTACGTAAAGCGCATCGCCCCAAACACCTAAAGGAACTGCCTTTAAGTTGACGCTTCCGGCACCTCTTCGCACAGATATGCTTATGCTGCTGTCTAACGATATTTCTCCTATTTTCATTCTTTCTACCCTTTATTACCCTCGTAATCCACAATAATACTAGCATAGTAACAATGACTTGGCAATAAATTAGTACCATTTTCCTATACAATATGTTGGTAAATCGTTTAATCAAACTACAAAAACTAGTTACATTGCACGAAAAATTTAGAGCTTTTAAAAAGGCTTAAGGAAGTTTATAGTAAATTAACTTGTTAAGGTTAACGTCCGATGTATATAATAAGGTAAGTTTAAAGAAAGGATTTTTACTATGTCAGACGATTACGAACAGGTTTGTATGATATGCAAGCGCCCCGAAAGTAAAGCTGGAAAAATGCTCACTCTTCCCGGAAATGTTTGCGTGTGCATGGACTGCCTTCAGAAAACAATAGATATGGCGGAAGCCTTAAACATCCCTGCGGATGCTTTGACAGGGCTTTCTTCAAACCCTTTTATGGTTCCCACTCCAAATAAGGATAAAGAAACCGATAAGAAAGAAGAAACCGATAAGAGCACCGCTCCATCTTCTATAGAAGAAACAGCTTCAAATGACGAGACGGTTTCTTCAGACTCAGAAGACGATGATGATAAAAAGGAAGAAAACTCTTTAGCAAAGTCTCTTATGGGATTTCCAAACATTAGCTTTTTAAATCTTTCGGATTTTCCCGGAGAGCTTCCCGGCAGGCAGAAAATAAAGAAAAAGAAAAAGCCCTTAGAGCCTATTAATTTAAAGGACATCCTTCCTCCTCACAAGATTAAGGAGCGTTTGGATGAATATGTTATAGGCCAAGAGCAGGCAAAGAAGATTGTTTCCGTTGCGGTTTACAATCACTATAAGAGAGTTGCCACAGGCACAATGGACGATATCGAAATCGAAAAATCAAACATTTTGATGATTGGTCCCACGGGCTGCGGTAAGACTTACCTTGTAAAGACCTTGGCAAAGCTTTTAGATGTGCCCCTTGCAATTGCGGATGCTACTTCTTTAACGGAAGCCGGCTACATCGGAGACGATATCGAATCCGTTGTTTCAAAGCTTTTGGCTGCTGCCGATAACGACGTGGAGCGAGCTGAGCGAGGCATCATCTTTATCGATGAAATTGATAAGATTGCAAAGAAAAAAGAAACCACTTCGCGTGACGTTTCAGGCGAATCCGTTCAGCAGGGAATGCTTAAGCTTTTGGAAGGCGCCGAAGTTGAAGTTCCTGTAGGCGCAAACTCTAAAAACGCAATGGTTCCTTTGGCTACGGTTAACACAAGAAACATCTTGTTTATATGCGGCGGTGCTTTCCCGGATCTTGAAGAGATTGTTAAGCAGCGTTTAAATAAGAAGACTTCGATCGGTTATACGGCTGAGCTTAAGGATAAATGGGATAAAGAAAAGAACATTTTAAGTAAGGTAAAGACGGAAGATATAAAGAAATTTGGTATGATACCCGAATTTGTGGGCCGTCTCCCGGTTCTTTGTCCTATGGAAATGCTTGATAAGGATATGCTTATTAAGATTTTAAAAGAGCCTAAGAACGCAATACTTAAGCAATATCAAAAGCTTTTGGAATTAGATGAAGTAAATCTTGAATTTTCAGATGATGCTTTGGCAGCAATTGCCGACAAAGCAACAGAACGCGATACCGGAGCAAGAGCTCTTCGCGCAATCATCGAAGAGTTCATGCTTGATATCATGTATGAGATTCCGAAGGATAAAAACATCGGAAAGGTAATCATTACCGCCGATTATATAAACGGCACCGGAGGCCCCATTATTGAAATGAGAACAGCTAATGTTCCCCTTATTGCACCTCCGATTTCAAACGCACAAGGCTAGTTTTCTTTTTCATCATAAATTGCTTTAGCGATTGAAACATTGACCTTTTCATAGGGAATGAGCATTGCCTGGAAAGCATGATAAACATCAGATTTTCCGGGCCATACCGTTCCCTTTATTTTATTGTGTTCATCAAGCTGGTGATACCAGGAGCCAACGCTATGGTCTAATACAGTTTCGTCAAGATACTCTAAGAACATTGAATAGTCTTTTGCATATCTTTCATTTCCCGTAACCTTATATAAAACCGCGGATGTATTGATGGCCTCAGCCAAAGTCCAGTGCATTCTGTCATGCACCACAGGCTTACCGTTCCAATCCGTTGTATACACGATGCCCGGCTCTCCGTCTGCATTCCATGCATCGGAAATTGCACGCTCGTATAACTTACATGCTACGTCAATGTATTCTTTGTTGACTTCACTCTGACTTTCTGCCCACTGAGTAATAAGTCTCGCCCACTCAATTCCGTGCCCGGGAGTTGCTCCGTAAGGCTTAAAGGGATCGTCGGGCTTTTCTTTATTCTTTTCTAAGTCAGGCTTCCAATCGGAAGTAAAGTGTTCGGGGATTCTAAAGTCGTTTTCTTTGCTCCAAGAAACCACATGGTCTATAATCCTGCCCGCTCTCTTTCGATACACTTCATCGCTAAGAGCATCTGCCACCGCTAAAAATGCTTCAACGGTATGCATGTTGGCATTTACACCTCTGTAAGAATCAAGCTTGGTAAACTCTGTATTCCAGGTATCTACAGCCAAGCCTTCTTCTTCGTTCCAAAAGTACTTATCATATACCTTTAAGGCTTCATCAAGAAGCTCCTTTGCGCCCTCAACCCCTGCAAGATAAGCGCTTGTTCCTGCAAGAATAACAAATGCGTGAGCGTAGCACTGCTTATATTCTAAGGGAACATTGTCTTTGCTAAGGCCCGCGTACCAGCCGCCGTTTTTATTGTCTTTAAGCTCACCAAGAAGGCCTTTTATGGCCTGCGCCGCAAGGTCTTTACTTTCCTTATCCCCCATCATTGAACCGATGCTGTAAACATGAGCCATTCGGCAGGTAATCCATGTTTCTCTGGGGCGTTCTACCCAAGGAGTACCGTCATCGGATAGATAGTAGCTTCCGCCACCGGGGGATGGAAATTTACGTCCAAAGTTAAGAAGTGCCCGGGCGTTTTCTTTTAAAAACTCTTTGTTTTCTTTTGTATTGTAAATGTATTTAGGGTCCATATAATCTCCTTAGCGAATGGAATATACGCTTCTTACTTTGATGTTTTTGGCTTCACCCTTTAAAATCTTAACGGTCTTTTCGTCGCCGTTTAGGTCAAAGAAATTGTCGGATAAAATCAAATCATCATTCTCATTTCTTATTTCAATGCTCTTAGCATAAGCTTTAGCACTTACGGTAATTTCATCCCCCTTAACCTTTACCTTTAAATCAGGGTCTACAAACTTAAAGTGCTTAGGAGCCGAGAATAATACAGTGCCTGAAGAAACCTCTTCGCCGTTTTCAAATGCCTGATAGCTTACATAGTTTTCATAAAGCTTAGCTTCGGGAAGTTCTTTCTTTTCAAGCCATTCAGAAGACATTGCTTTTACTCTAAGGCCTGTTTCTTCTTCTTTTAAAACAGTTCCGTCGCTGTTTCTAAGCTGCCATTTTACGGTCACATTTCTATCTTTCATAGACTCGTTTGTAACATTAAGCCTTATGGATTTCTTTACTGTAAAGGGCTCGGCGTTTGTGTTCATGGACTGGCTGAGTAAACCTTCTTCTTCGCAGGAAATCATTAAGGGTGCAAAGAAACGCTTTGCGTAATAGTGAAGAGCTTTCCATCTTCCGAAGTAGTCGATTGAAGCCCATGAAGCTACGGGCCAGCAATCGTTTAACTGCCAATAGATGGCTCCCATGCAGCGACCGCGGTTTCTTCTAAAGTGCTCCACTCCGTATCTTATGGCTTCGCCCTGCAAAAGCTGGGAAGCATAAATTAACGTATCTAAATCGTTTGGATAAAGGAAAGTCTGCTCCATGTAGTTCATAATCTTTCCGTTTGCGGAAGCGTTTCTTTGGTGCTTTTCCATTATGTAAGAAAACACGTTTCTGTCTTCAGGAAGGGTGAAGCTTTCAACCGTCTTAATCGAAGGGAAAGACTGGAATCCAAACTCCGATAAGTATCTAAAGTAAAACTTTCTGTATTCCGTAAATGGCTTGTTTCCGTGCCAAACATCCCAGTAGTGGACATCTCCTCTGTTTTCAGAGTTCGGCTCATCAAAAGCGCCCCCCGATGAAGGGGATGCGGGCCAGTAAAACCTGTCGGGGTCTTCCGTCTCAAGTAAGCGAGGAAACAGATACTCATACATTTTCACGTAATCGCTTACTATTTCGTTCTTTGCGCCCCATTCGCCCTGCTTTACAAACATTTCCATTTCGTTGTTTCCGCACCATAGGCCTAAGCTTGCATGGTGACGAAGACGCCTTACGTTATCCTTAAGCTCTGCCAGTATGTTTTCTTCAAACTCACGGGTGAGCCTGTAATTTGCGCAGGCAAACATAAAGTCCTGCCAGACAACAAGGCCGTATTCATCGCAGGCATCGTAAAAGTCATCTGAAGGGTAAAGACCGCCGCCCCACACTCTTATTGAGTTAAAGTGAGCGTCCACACACTGCTTTATTAAGTTGTAAGTTCTTTCTTTGTTGATTCTTGGAAGAATGTTATCTTCAGGGATGTAGTCTGCTCCCATGGCAAAAAACTTAACGTTATTCACCTTTTGCGCAAACTCGGAACCGTATTTATCCTTTGCGGTGCTTACTTCCATTTTTCTAAGGCCGATTCGCTTGTTCCATTCATCCAAACAGTTTCCTTTTTCATCTACAAGCAAAACGTCTACGGTGTATAAAGGCTGGTCTCCCAAGCCGTTTGGCCACCAAAGCTTAGGGTTTTCAATGGTCAAAGAAACCTTTTCGGTTTCTTCAAACTTAAACTTAATGTTGGCCTTTTCGTATAGTTTCTTTCCGTCGGGGTCTAAAATTTTAACCCAAGCAACGGGTGTGTAATTGTCATATTCGTTTGATTTTTTGTTTTCTGCCTTTATGTTTATATCAAGAGTGACCTTTGATAAGTCAGAGTTAAATTTTTGCCTTACATAAACGCTGTCAAGTTTAGCCTTTTTAACGGCCAAAACTTCAATTTCTCTCCATATTCCCGCATCGGGAAGTCTCGGGCCCCAGTCCCAGCCAAACATGTAGTGGCCTTTTCTTATTTTAGGGAATCCCCTCATTGCATCCTCGGAACCTAAAATTGCAGGGTCTTTTTCAAACTGCTCCGCGATATATTCAACGGGCGAATGAAAAGTAATCATGATTTCATTATTTGCTTCTTTTAAATAGTCTTTAATGTTAAAGTCCCAGATTCTGTGCATGTTGTTGGTGCTTGCGATTTTCTTTTTGTTAAGCACAATATCAGCTAAGGTATCAAGGCCGTTAAATCTTAAAAGCACTTCGTCGCTGTCCTTAACTTCATCCATGTCTACGTTAAATGATCCGGTATAGACAAAGTCATTTTTCATTAGTTCAAGAGCCGTATCTTCATTGTCTCTGTAATATGGGTCTTCTAAGCGACCTGCATTTATTAAATCGTTATATACAGATCCGGGAACAGTGGCTTTATAAGCCTTTGATTCTCCCGCTATTCTCATTTCCCATGTTTGATTTTTATCGATTCTCTTCATCTTTGTCCCTCAACCTTAAAGTTTTTCTTCGATTTCTTTTTTAGTGGGAAGTGCCGGTATTCCGCCAGGTCTTTGCACGCAAAGACCTCCTGATACTGTTCCGTACTTTGCAGCCTTACTAAGCTTTTCCATGGTGATGTCTTCAGGTTTCTTTATGCCCTGGCTTAGTAAACTTGATAAAAAGCCTCCCCAGAAGGCATCTCCCGCGCCTGTTGTATCCACTACTTTTTCTACCTTCATTGACGGAATCTCTTCAGTTTTTCCGTCAAAGTAGATTCTTGCGCCGCTTCCTCCCATGGTAAGCACTAAGACAGTCACTTTGTTTTCTTTCATGAAGGCTTCGATGTTTTCTTCTCCACCTACAAAAGGAAGCTCTTCATCGGATATTTTCATTAAATCCGCAAGGGGATAAATCTTTTCCGATTCTTTTTTACAATCTTCAAAGCTCCAGATTTTGTCTCTGTAGTTTATGTCAAAGCTTACAAGTTTTCCCGCTTCTTTTGCTTTCTTTAAGACTTTAAGTACTGCGTCTTTTGAAGGAGCGCCTGACTGGCTCACACTTCCTGCGTGAACTAAGTCCCATTCGCTAATGTCAACTTTGTCTGCATCTTCTTCGTTTAATAAAAGATCGGCTCCGGGTTTTCTTGCAAAGGTAAAGGAGCGGTCTCCGGATTCATCCAATGTTACGAAAGCTAAAGTGGTGGTGGCTTCATCCGTAAGGTTTGGAATCAACGCCTTAACATTATCTTTTTCCAAAGTCTTAATTAAAAGCTTTCCAAAATCATCGTTTCCCATTTTACCAAGGAAGCCTGCTTCGATGCCGTTTCTTGCAGCACTTATTGCTACATTTGCAGGGGCTCCACCGGGGTTAGCGGTATAGGTTCTTTGCATCCCTGAAACCGGGGTAAAATCTATTAACATTTCTCCGACACATAAAATTTTCATGTTCGTTTTCCTCTTTAAAATCAGTCTTTAAAACTCTTTTATTATAACATAAAAGACCGCCGGATATTTATCCGACGGCCTGTAAAACCATTTTTATTTATGCATCTTTTTTCTGAGCAGCTTTTCCTGACTTAGGAACCATGAAGCAGCTGATAAGCAATGCGATTACGTAAAGCGCGCATGTAACGTAGAGAACTGTCTGATAACCAATGGGGTTAACAGCTTCATCGGGAGTACCGAAGTGCTTAACGATGAATGTAGCCATCTGGTTACCTGTAAGACCTGCGAAAGCCCATGCGGATAAGCACATACCGTGAACCGCAGAAATCTTCTCCATTCCGAAGTGATCGGAAAGAAGTGTAGGCACGTTTGAGTATCCTCCGCCGTATCCTGCGTTAACCATGATAAGAAGGCCTACGCAAATGATAGCAAGAATGCTTACGTTAGCACCGTTCTCGATACCTCTTGTAAAGATAACGCATGCAGTAAATGCAATTGAAAGAACAAAGATAAGCTTATAGATTGTGTTACGATCCTTAAGCTTGTCAGCCCATGCAGAAAAGCCTAAACGGCCGCCCGCATTTGCGATAGCTGTAACTGTACCAAGAACTGCTGCAATACCTGCAAATCCAACGGCATTGAAAATCTGCTTTTCCTGAGAAATAAGTGCAAGACCGCAGGTAATGTTGATATAGAACATAAGCCAGATTCCGATAAAGGTCTTCTGTGAGAAAGCGTACTTAAAGTTTGAAGCAAGAGTAGCAAAGAACTCTTTGATACCGCCCTTAGCGTGCTGTTCAACCCAGTCTGCAGGCTTTCTTAAAAGAAGGTGGCCGATGAACATCATAACAAAGTAAACACCGCCCATGATAAAGAACATGGGAGCGGGATTATTGTCAAACTTATCAAGGATAAACTGCATTACAGGTGTTGCGATAGCCTTAGCTGCACCGAAACCTGCAACTGCCAAACCTGTTGCAAGACCTTTCTTATCCTTAAACCAAAGCATAAGAGTCTTAACAGGTGAAAGATAACCGGTACCAAGACCGATACCCATGATACAACCGTAAAATAAGAAGATTAAAGGAAGGGACTTAAGCAAAATAGCTGCGCCTGTTCCTACCATACCTACGGAGAAACAAATAGTCGCAATAAGCGAAGACTTGTGAATGTCCTTCTCCACTACGTCACCAAGGAATGCTGCTGACATACCAAGGAAGAAAATAGCAAGTGAAAACGCCCATCCGCAAGCGCTCTTGGAAGCGCCGATGTAATTGGCAATCTCTGTGCTGAATGTGGACCAACAGTATACAGTACCGATACTGCAGTGAAGCAACAGTGCGGGAATCGCACCACGGATCCATTTATTGTTCATGTATATGAACTCCTTTCAAATTATTAAATTCCAAATTGTACTTAAAAAAATACAAAAAGTGCCAAAACTCATTATAATGAGTTTTGGCACTGATTTCAACAATTATTAGCTTATTGAATCCTTAGCCGCAAGTGTTACGCTAAGTGTAACTTCCTGCATTTCACCGTTCTGGACTCTTAAAACCACCACTTCAACCGTTTCACCGGGTGCATAGTAGGTTAAAAGTTCCTGAAGGGAAGCTAAGTCTTTTACGCTCTGTCCGTCAACCTTTGTGATGATATCGTACTTATAGATACCGGCTTTTTCAGCGGGTGAACCTTCAGCCACTTCCTGAACAAGGGCACCTGCCGGATATCCAAGAGCGGTTAAATCCTGTGCAGAACCTGTGATTCCAAGGTATCCCTTCTTGTCTGCAGCGTACTGGGTTCTTGTTTCTCTGTCTGAAAACTCCTGTAAAATATCTCTTACCTTAGAAATCGGGATTGCATATCCCATTCCTTCAACCTGTTCGCCACCAACCTTTGAAGAGTTGATACCTATTACCTGACCGTTTACGTTAAGAAGTGCTCCGCCGGAGTTACCGGGGTTAATTGCCGCACTTGTCTGAATCAGGTTTTCAAATGTTGTATTTTCAATCGTTACGGATCTGTTTAAAGCACTTACAACACCTGTTGTAACTGACTGACCGTATCCCAAAGCGTTACCGATTGCAATTGCGGGTTCACCAATCTGAAGTGCATCGGAGTCACCGATTTCGGCAACAGTTATGTTTGCCATTGTATCAGCTGAAAGTCCGTCTTTCTTAACTGCGATTACCGCAATATCAAGGTCTGCATCGTATCCTTTAACAAATGCAGGTGCTGTTGTTTCATCAGCAAACAAAACTTCCAACGACTTATTATCTGCAATTACGTGATGGTTGGTAGCTATAAAGTATTCGCTATCACTTTCACCGATTATGATTCCTGAGCCAAATGCCTGCTCTTCAGAAGAATAGCTTCTTCCAAACCAGTCCTGCTGAGTGTATACAAAGTTATTCGTGATTGAAACCATTGAAGGCATCACTTTCTTTGCCACATCCGTTACATCGCTTACCACAACAGAGGTTGTGTTTCCGTTTGAAGTTGTCTTAATGGTCTTTTGCAAATCATCGACCTGCTTTTGAAGCGTTGCCACTTCCTGGCTTTGCTCTGTACCCGGCTTACTAAAGTTAAAGCCTAAGTTCTTTCCTGCAAAGTAGAAAGAAACTGCTGCGCAAAGTCCGAATACAGCTCCGATTCCAACCGCTCCGAAAAGCTTTGCTATGTAAGGTCTTGATTTCTTTTCACGCGGTTTCTTTTCTTTCTTTACTCTCTTTGGCTTTTCGTCCATGTAAGAGTAGTTAGCTCTGTAGTCTCTCTCTCTGTAGGTCGTATCCGTTGTAAAGTTTACCGTAGAGTTTGTGTTTTCTTGATTATTGTTATCAGTATTTGTTTCACTGTAGTTGTAATTGTTAAATTGCTCATCCATTGAAAAGTACCTCCTTTTTCAATCTTTTGAGCACATTATATTTTCTAATTGTGACGCAATTGTGACCATTTGATTTAAAAATTATGAAATAATATTATTAATTTTCTTCGGCGTCTTTTTTAAGTGCCTTAACCGGAGGCTTTGAAAGCATTTCTCTTTCAGCCTCGCTCTTTCCGTAGCCTGAGTGAACATCAACGGAATTTCTGTCGCGAAGAATTTCATCGATACGCCAGTACTCGGGATTTGCCGAATACTTTCTCATGTCGTACATGGAAATCTTTTTATACTTAACGCCCTTTGTAAAGCCTTTCTTTAAGGCACGCGAGTACTTTTTATGTATGAACAAATCATTCTTAAACCCGCTTCTTTTAAGGTGTGCCACGGTCATCTTATCGATTTTCTTTGATTCATCTTTAATTGCTGATATGTCAAAGATTTCAGGATGTTTGGCCAAAGAAACCGCCTTGTCAAAGGAAAGTCTTTGCGCTTCATCTTCTGATAACACCTTATAGTCGGTTATAACGGCATCTGAAACATAAGCAATTTTATAGCCTTCCTTTAAAGCCTTTGCTGCAAAAAGTACATCTTCGTTACATATCACATGATTTGAAAAACCACCGAGCTTATTAAAAATATCTCGTCTGTATAAAGCGCAAAGGTTTGAACACATGAAGGTGGTCCAACCGTAATTATCAAAATCTTTTAATGATCTTACATAAGAATCCTGTGAAAAATAGAATCTTCTTACAAATTTAAACATTTCCGGAGCCTCGTCACAAAGAACCTGGCACGCGAAAGATGCTGCAATTTCTTCATCCGAATTAATTGCTTTTAAGAGTTTTTCAAGCACATCGGAAGAATTTGGAACAACATTTTGTCCCATCATCAAAACGTAATCTGCGTCAGATAATTTAACCGCAAGGTTTCTGCTCTTTCCGCAGTCAAATTCTCTTGCGGAAATATGTCTTACTTCTACGTTCTTATGCTCCTCTATAAACTTTGTTGCATACAAAAGTCTGTCGAAATACTTTTGCTCAACATTCAAGATAACAATTTTCCTGATTTCCACCGTCTGCGTAGACATCTTATCCACAAGCTCAAAGAATGTCTTTGTGGGTTTGTAGGTGGTAATAACCAAATCAACAGTCATTAATTTAAAAGCCTCTCATCTGTCAATATTAAAGGGACCAAGGATTTCTCCCGGTCCCTTAGGATTTCTCCGCTTATTATTCTATCACAAAGCATTAAGCAGATAAAGATTTTTTAATTCATCCAATCGTCTTCATCGTCTTCGGAATCGTCTGCCGTTGCAGTTCCTGTGCTTGTGGGTGTTCCTGAAATATAAGGAGAAACATCACTTGCAACTCTTGCACTAAAGTCAGAAACATTTGATGAAGGCTTGTAATCTGTTTCGTTAAACAAGAATCCGTGAAGCCAGCTTACGTTTGCTTCAAGGTCCAAAGGAATTACACAGCTTCCGGCTGAACCGATTGTTCCTGTGGTAATCATTCCTTCTGTAGGGAATCCACCTTCATCTACGATTGAATATGATGCAATATCTTTTAAAAGGCTGATTATGTCATCAAGTTTGAAGGAAGTAAATACTTCGCTGTATACGTTCTGGCTCATTGTAGCCAATGCTGCAGGGTTAACTGTCTTTGCGGTTTCAAGACAAGCCTTGATAACTTCACGCTGTCTTTCGGTTCTCTTAAAGTCATTACCTGCTGTATAACGGATACGGCAATATGCTGTAGCCTGTAAACCGTTAAGAACCTGATATCCTGTTTCTGTTACAGGTGTGTAGGTGCTAACGTCTGACATAGACTCAACCATTGCAATCTGGTAGTTGTTAAGGTGCTTGATTTCTTCGGCATCAACATCGATGTAAACACCGCCCAAAGCATCAACTACGTCTCTTAATCCTTCAAAACCGATGGTAACAAATTCTGTAATGTCAAGGTCAAGGTTTGCGTTAAGCATCTTGATTGCCTGTTCAGCACCGCCGTATGCGTATGCAGCATTACACTTACCGTAGTTCTGCTTTTCACCCATCTGATTTAAATATGTATCACGGTAAACCGATACAAGCTTTACTTCCTTTGTCTGCTCGTTAATGGAAGCAACGATGATTGTATCTGTACGAGTCTTGTTTGCAAGATCACCGTTACGTGAGTCAACACCGAAAAGTGCGATGTTCTTGTAACCCTTCATAACCTCGTTTTCTTTTACACTCTCATTAAATTCAACTTCGATCTCAGACTCGTTTAACTCAAGTCTCTTTACGCCCTTTTCACTGTCGGTTGTCTTAAGTACAAACCACATAACCAAGAGCAAAGCAATAAGTGCTACAATTTCAACAACGAAAAGCACAATCTTGCCTGTAGATGTCTTTTTCTTCTTCTGCGTAGACATAATTCCTCCAAAACTATCAATTCAATATAACAAAACTATCAAAAAACGCTATTACAAATATACAACGAACTTCCCTATAAAACAATTTAATGTTTTCTTAAGACAAGTACTTTAGTCCTATGTTTCTATTTCGTCAAATCGGAGTCGTAAGTATAAAGAAACAAGAGTCCCATTTCCTTTACTTTCTTGCCAAATTCGCGGGAAAGTACCTTCATATATTCGTCAATTGCCGTCTTACAATTCTGTTTTAAAGCAAATTCATTAAACTTAGCCATGCAAGTATCGAAATATTCTTTTAAGATTGGAGATGGAGTTACCGTCCGAAGGTCTAAGGCAAACACGTCCTGGCTTAAATGCGCTCTGTGCATATAGCCTGAAAAGTGCTTATTCATCTTATAAAAGTTTTCTGTTCCGTCCTCATTTAGAATTCCGGTTAAAACTTTTCCTCCTCTTATGTACAAAGAACCCACAGCACCTATATCTTTTCTTACTTTAAAAATGTCATCCTTTGAAGGCTCATCAAAGCAGGCTTTGTAAAAGCCCTTGTGAGAAAGTTCCTTTACCTTAATATCACAGCCAAACTTTTCTTTTATAAATGCTTCTATCGCTCTTCTTCCCGCATCATATGCGTAGTCTTTGCTTGCAGGGTTGGCCGCAGTCGAAGCTTCGTGGCATCTCCAGTGATATAAAACCTTATTTATATAAAGAACATTTTGAGGCTCTGATTTAGCTATAACTCTTAAGAATAAATCATAGTC
Organism: Lachnospiraceae bacterium; assembly: GCA_016291405.1. Taxonomy (GTDB): domain Bacteria; phylum Bacillota; class Clostridia; order Lachnospirales; family Lachnospiraceae; genus UBA1258. The sequence goes on along the minus strand of JAEEXG010000039.1, from coordinate 10,764 downwards.
TTGAGACCCGTTAAATTCGCCTCTGAAGCGAAGTTCTTTTAAAAGAGAAGTCTTAATAGCGGTGAAATGGCAGATATAATTATTGGACATTATTAAGTCAAGATTTAAGTTTTGCTTAATGTGGGCTCCAAAATACTTACTGTTATCCCCGTTTGTTTTATCTTCATCGGAATAAATCATGTTAACGGGAATTGCCTTAACACGGGCAATTGAAAGCTTTATAGCCATTTCGTACAAAGCATCCGGAGTAAGCAAATCATCGTGATCTAAAAGAGCGCAATAGTCGCCTGTCGCAGCATCCAATGCAACATTCGTGTTTTCGGATATTCCTTTGTTTTCTTTAACCCTAACGTATTTTACTCTTTCGTCCTTTTTTGCATACTCACAAATTATGTCTTTTGGACCGGTAGTTACCGATGCATCCGCCAAAATAAGTTCAAAGTTTGTATAAACCTGTGATAAGCAAGAGTCTATCATAGCGGTTAAATGTTCCGCCTTTGTCTCATACACAGGCACAAGTATGCTAAACTTTATATCTTCAAATATTGGGCCGTCGTAAGGCGGCTCTTTTTTAACAGCATTAAAAGGGGCGTCTTTATAAAAAAGACGCTCCACTACTGCATAGTATGTATTTTTAATTCCGTTTCTTTTTAAATAACGGATGGTTTTTTGAACATTACCCATTACAATACAGCCTTTAATGCCTCAGTAAGTTTAGTAAGTTTATCTTTTGCATCATTTAAGTTACTGCCCTTAACGCCCATGTAAAACTTAATCTTAGGCTCGGTTCCCGAAGGACGGGCGCAGCACCATGCATTATCAGTTAAATCAAAGTAAAGAACATTTGACTTAGGAAGTCCGGTAGGTTTCTTTGCCCCTGTCTTAATATCAAGCACTTCGTCTTTGTCGTAGTCTCTGAAAGAAACCACATCCCAATCCCCAAGCTTCTTGGGAGGATTGTTACGAAGCTTTGTCATCATTTCTTTAATCTTTTCGGAACCGTCCATTCCCTTTAAGGTGATGGTGTAAAGGTCTTCTTTAAAGAAACCGTACTCGTTGTAGATGTTCATCATCTGATCCCAAAGAGTGATTCCGTTCTTTTTGCACCAAGCAGCAACTTCGCATAAGCACATAACCGCAACAACGGCATCCTTATCTCTTGCGTGTGTTCCGGCAAGGCATCCGTAGCTTTCTTCAAGACCGAATACGTAGTTGTTTGTATGATTTTGTTCAAACCACTTAATCTGTTCACCGATATACTTAAATCCGGTAAGCACTTCGATAAGCTTTACATTATACTTTTCAGCGATGGGGTCTGCCATGTTTGTGGTAACGATTGTCTTAATCAAAGCAGGCTTTTCAGGCATAATGTTAAGCTTTGTACGTTCTCTTAAAATGTACTCTGCAATAAGCATTCCTGACATGTTACCTGTAAATGCTACGTAATCATCAGTCTTTGTATCGTATGAGTAAATTCCGAGTCTGTCGGCATCAGGGTCTGTTGCAAGCACAACGTCTGCCTTAACTTCTCTTGCAAGCTTTAAAGCAAGAGTAAATGCCTTGGGATCTTCGGGATTTGGATATTCAAGTGTGGTGAAATCAGGGTCGGGAAGCTCTTGCTCGGGAACCACGTAAACATGCTCAAATCCGAGTTCTTTAAGGATTCTTCTTACAGGCACGTTTCCTGTTCCGTGGAAAGGTGAGTAAACAATCTTTAAGTCCTTTGCTACTTCCTTAATGATTTCAGGATGGATGATTTGTTTCTTTAATTCTTCCATGTAAAGATCATCGATATCTTTTCCTATAACAATGTAAAGTCCTGCCTTAACAGCTTCTTCCTTGGGCATTGTCTTTACCATGTTATAGTCGGTAACTGCCTTTACTTCGTCGATGATTTCTTTATCCTTGGGAGCTGTAACCTGTGCGCCGTCTTCCCAGTAAACCTTGTATCCGTTGTATTCAGGGGGATTATGGCTTGCAGTAACCACAATACCTGCCGTGCATCCCTTTGTTCTTAATGCAAAGGAAAGCTCGGGAGTGGGGCGAAGTGCGTCAAACACATAAGCCTTAATTCCGTTTGCGTTTAAGCAAAGAGCAGCTTCATCCGCAAATTCGGGAGACATTCTTCTTGAGTCGTATGCAATTGCAACGCCCTTATTCTGTGTTCCCTGCTTTATAATGTAATTTGCAAGTCCCTGAGTTGCTTTTCTAACGGTATAAACGTTCATACGGTTTGTACCCGCTCCGATGATTCCTCGAAGTCCGCCTGTACCAAACTCAAGATCCTTATAAAATCTTTCATTAATTTCGTTTTCATCGTTTGCAATGGCCTTAAGCTCTGCCTTTGTGGCATCGTCAAAGTAAGCATTGCTGCACCAGAAATCGTACTGCTCTTTAACTGTCATGTTTTTTATCCTTTCATTTAACTATATGCGAACCGAAAAGTCGCTTCTGTCCAAAGAAAAATTAGGGTTATAATACGGGTCGCCCTTTTCAAGTTCACTTTTCCACTTGTTTCTAAAATGCTCAGACTCTTTGTTGTATCTTTCAGCCTTCTCTCCTTGATCGTCAAGGCCCCTTGAAATCGACTCATAATGATACAATTCCGCAAAAGGTGTAAATACGTTTAAATAGCCTTCTTTTCTAAGCTTTAAGCAGAAATCAACATCATTTAACGATATTTTAAAATCAGTGTCAAGACCACCGACTTTATCCCATAAAGACTTCTTTACAAGCAGGCAAGCACCTGTAACCGCGCTTACATCCTGGGCATAGCAAAGCCTTCCCATATATCCTAAATTATCTTTTGGCATCTTATAGTGAGTGTGACCGGCAGTTCTGTGAGCACCCAGGCCTATTACAACACCTGCGTGCTGAATCGTCTTATCGCCGTAATAAAGCTTGGCACCTACCGCCCCCACGTCTTCTCTTTGAGCGTACATAAGCATTTCTTCAAGCCAGTTTACGCTTATAACTTCAGTATCATTATTTAAAAGAAGAATGTACTCTCCCTTAGCAAAAGATACACCAAAGTTGTTAACTTCAGAATAATTAAACTCGCCCTTAAACTCTACCACTTTAATCTTTTCAGAGGTTTCTTTAAGCTCTTCGTAAAGGTCGAAGGTCTTCTTATCAGTAGAATTATTTTCAACTATTATAATTTCGTAATTTGTATAGGTAGACTTTTCAAGTATGGAAGTTACGCATCTTTTAAGGTCTGAGGCATGGTCTTTGTTTGGAATAACGATTGTTATTAAAGGTGTTCCGTTTATCTTATAACGGATTTTAAATATGGTTTCAAAGGCCTTTGTGCCTGTGATTCTAAAGTCTGTATAGCCATGCTTTCTTAAGTGATCTGCTACAGCACCCTTAGCTGCATCGATTGCATAAGTCTTTGCGGAAATGTTACTTGCAACGGACGCGGGATGGCATCTCCAATAGTATAAAAGCTTTGGAACATGCACTATTCTTTCAGCCTTATCGGTTAAGCGCAAAATCATGTCATGGTCCTGGCTTCCGTCAAACTTTGTTCTGAAAAGTTCCGTTGAATCAAGAAGTTTTCTTTTAAACACGCTAAAGTGGCAAATGTAATTATTTGCCCTTAAGTTATCAATAGCGTAATCCGGCTTAAAGTGCATTGTAAGCATGTGATTGATGTTACCGCTTTTAAATGTGGTTTCATCGCAGTAAATGTAATCCGCATCCTGCTCGTTAATCACTTTCACATATTCAAACAAAGCCGAAGGATGCAAAATATCATCGTGATCGAAAAGACCGATATATTCTCCCGTTGCAAGCGTTAAGCACTGGTTTGTGTTTTCTGAAATACCGCCGTTTTTTTCAAGCTTCTTATATTTAATGCGTTCATCGTTAAAAGAAGCCACAACGTCTTTTACATAAGCATGCGCATCATCGGAGCCATCCGCTAAGCAAAGCTCCCAGTTTGAATAGGTCTGCCATTCTACAGAGCCTATCATTTCTCTAAGCATTGTCTCATCCGTATTATATAAAGGCACCAAAATACTGATTAGGGGTCTTTTTTCAAATTCGTAAGATTCTTCAAATTTTCTTCTGTCTTCATCGGGAAAGCTCTTAGTGCCGTAGTTTTCCTTTGCAAGCTTTTCACGCTTTTTATAAGCAAGCTTAGCCTTAAGGCCTCTTACTCCGCCGATTCCCTTAACTTTTCTGTAGGCATTTACAGACTTATTCACAAATCTTCTTGCGGGAGCCGAAGCTTTCCACAGGGGATTGCTCTTTATTCTGTTAAGCTTGTATTCAGCCTCTTCTTTTTCTGCAGAAAGCTCTGCAAGCCTTTCTGAAAGAAGATTGTTTCTTTCAAGCTCTTCTTCGTACTTTTCTTTGTAATCCATTCTTTATTTCACCACCAAATATTTATTACTGAAATTATAAAGCTTCTCTCTTGCAAACTTATTTACAAAAAGAAAACCTACTTTATATTCACCGGGCTTTAAAAGTCCCTTTGGGATTTTCACGGCAAAGCCCGATAAACCAACGTTTACTTGATCTTTTGCAAACTCAGAAACATCACTTCTTACTGCACCTTTAATCTTGATTTTATATGTTTCGTTTCCGCAGTTTAAAAGAATATACTTTTTATAACAAGCGTTATCGCTTCCCTGGACATATGAAAATCCTTGAAGCCAGTAGTATCCTTCATCTTTTTCTTTATAAGAAAACTTATTCATTTCTCCGACATATTCAAGGGAAAGCTGGACGCAGGGCTCTTCTCTAAAGCCTGATACACCGTCTTTTATTCTGCTTATGCTCTTTACATCTTCTGCCGCCCTTTCATATTCATATTCTGAAGCAGGGCAGATTCTAACATCTAAGCAATCATTTATCAAATACTTAGAATATAAAGGATCATATCCTTTGAAAGCCGGGTGATAAGCATACAATTTATCTTTTTCGGAGTTTAATCTTATTATGGATTTTTCATCCGTATCTTTTCCACGGGTAACAGACTCTGCATGAATGGCGTAAACATCGTTACAAACCACGTTCATGAAGCCTTCTTCCATAACTTTAAAGCTTAAGTCTATATCGTTGAAAGCAACTGCTAAATCTTCATTTAATCCTTTTACTTTTTCAAATACTTCTTTTCTAATCATTACACAGGCAGCCGTCACAGCACTGACATTTACTGTACTTTTGTTAAATCCGAAGTAATGATTTTCTATGTCTCTTTGAAATTGTAATTTATGAACAGGTCCGATTCGATTGTTAATTACACCTGCGTGTTGAATCAAATCTGAATCCGGGTAAAGCAGCTTAATTCCCACAAGACCGCTAAAATTAAGCAATGTAACATCTGTCATTTTTGCGATGGCGTTATTGTTTGCAAAAGTTAAATCATCATTTAGCAGAAGAAAAATGTTTCCTGTAGCCTCTTTTGCCCCCAAATTTACCATTTTCGAAAAGTTAAAGGGCATAGATTTATAAATATATTTAAAATCATATTGCTTAGATAATTCTTTTATCTTTTCTTGATTTGATTCATTGCTTCCGTTATCAATTACGATAATTTCATGAATCAAATTTGGCTCTGTATTCGTTTTTAATGAACCCAAAACTATATTTAGCAGGTCAGGGTTATCTTTAGAAGGAATGAGGACCGATATTTTTGCATCGCTTTTTTCAAATACGTGCATCTTTGATGCATATTCCAAAGCCCTCTCATCCTTTATATAGTTATTTTCATAATCGGTAGCGTGCACCAATATCTCATCTATATGAGCAACGCTTTTTTCAAGATTCGTTTCATTGGCAAAAACATATCTTAATAGAGAATCATAAATCGCCAAAGCTCCTTCAAGCCCGGTTGCAATATTATATTCTCTGAAAGCACTTCTTCTTATTGCCACAATATTGCAGAAATAGAAGTGATCTAAAAATGTATTGGGAGACCAGTCAGGCTTAAAGAAGGGCTCGCGCCTCGAGCCTTCTATGCTCTTTCCATACTTTCCTTCTTTTTTAAGGTCCACATCCGCAATATCTTCGTCCCCGTAAACAATATTTACTTCAGGAGAATCATTAAACTTTTTTGCAAGAAGCGGGAATGCCTTATCAGTCACTTCGCCGTTTACAAAAACAAGAATATCTTCTATATAGTTGGTTATTTTGAAATCTGAGTTTACCTTGGAATAAGGAATGATGCTGATGGTAGTTGACCCAAACTTTGCCGTAAACGACATGTTGCTTGCATTTTTATCAGAAAGCTCTGCGGAGGCTAAGTCTATTGTCATATCAAAGCGCTCTAAAGAGCTCTCTTTTTCGCGAATCCATTCGTCAAAAGAAAGCGTCTTTGATTTAAGTTCTTTTTGATATTTTTCCCCTGCACTCTTAACTAAACTTTTCTTTACAAGTTCCTTAACCATTTCTCTTCTCTCAAAATAAAACGCACAGTTACTAACCCCAATTATTTCGCTGTGAAGTTAAAAAAACTTCTTTATATTAGAAGTAACGGCCTTTGCCACTTCCGCGTCAAGCCTTGTAACTTCAAATTCCACATAAAGAAACGTATCTTCTTCATGCACAAATCCATCTACATTAAAGAAAAAGTTTGGATCAGTTGTATCAAACACAAAAATGTTCTTTCCGATTCTTTTACCATTACTGAGTAAATACTTCTTTGAATCAACCGGGAAGTCAAGCTCCTCAAGCTTTGCTTCTTTAATTGTAACAATTGAAGGAGCATTTATGGGATCGATTCTCATAATGCTGTTTCCGGCAACTACGGGAACAAGTGCCTTAGCATGAGTCTCGCTATCATATGCACCCTTAATTACAAAAGCTGTTTCTTCAGAAAACTTTTCATCTGCATCTGAAGGATATGCCTTCACTTCATAAATTTCTTTATCAAGTGTTGAATTCTCTTCAGGATTAAGAGGATTGATTAGCTTAACCCCAAGTCTTTCTCTTATTTCAGAAAGGCTTAACCTCTTTCCCGTTACATGCTTTTGAAAGCTTAATTCATCAAGTTCAATTTCTTCCGCCGCTTCTTTTGAAAGAACAAGTTTTTTAAGTATCTCGTCTACATCAAACACTTTCCTTGATTTATCTTCCAAAAGATAACAATAAATGGACCTATAAGCACTTTCCCTTATCTTAGTGGATGATTCTTTACACCATTCATAATCAATCAAAGTCCACTCATCTTTATTTACTAAGATATTTGAAAATACCACGTCTATATCAGAAAAATCAAAATCATCGTTAAAGCCTACCAGGGATACATACTTATCAAACAAAGCATAAAATCCATTTAAGTCCTTTTTTTGTAAGCACTTATCCATAAGCTTTGAAAGCTCGGTACCTTCAACATAATCAAATTCAGCAAAAACAGAATCTATACCTTCGTTTATAAAGCACTTATTTATATTAAGTCCGCTTCCTTTATAACGCTCATTTAATTTCTTTTCATATAAAGAAAGATTTTTAATGTGTTCAATCGAAACTTCACTTAAGGGATATTTCTTTACACATTTTCTTAAACCGTTATCTTCGATTGTGGTATAGATTGCATACTCAGGAGAACGGTCGTTAGAAAATCTTGCATATTCAATTTCCAAAGAAGGTCCCATTACCAGCAAATAAGAATTTGAATAATATTGGAAGCTTCCATCCTCACAGGATGCATCAAAAGCATCCTTTTGATTAAACAATTTATATCCGTCTTCGGAAAGGTTATTATCGTTATCAAGAAGTTCTCCCACTCTTGGCAATCGCTTGTTAGAAAAAAGCATTTTCATAAAACGATAATCAGGATAAGGATAATACATCTGGGCTTCATTAAAGCCCGTTACCTTCATAAGCTTTTTAAGGCCTCCGAAAGTAAAGCCTGCTTCAAACTTACCTTCCACACCTTCAAAAGGTTTTGTGTCTTTATCAGGAACAATTCCTGAAAAGCTTCTCATAGAGCAACGGTTATCTGTTATAAAAACCACTCGGCCGTTCTTTTTAAGCAAATTGTGTATGCCCGACAATGCCCTTGCATCCGTTACAACTATCCAGTCAAATAAAGCTTTTTCGCTCTCTAACGCCTGAATGGCTTCATAGAATTTACCTGAATAAACGGATAATTTCTTGCAATTTGAGAATCGCTCTGCAAGAATCTCTGCATCTGTCGCACAACGCGTTATACACGTTACATTTTCAGTCTTTTCAAGGAATGCACCTGTTATCGCACCACACTCTGCTTCCGTTTCAAGGATAACATCCCCTTTTTTAATGGGCAACCATCTTACAATATTGCCCCTAATATCCGATAGGTGATAAAGATAATCATACCCTTTTTTCTTAAGTAAGTTCGCCTTTTCCTCGATGATAGAAGGGTATTCGTACACTGCCCTGTCCCTAACGATTGAAAGCAAGTCAGCTTTGAAGGGATCTTTATTCTCCTCAAAATCACAATCTATTAAGTTTACATTCACTTTACCGATTGTCTTTGTAATCATTCAACCTCTTTTACAGTAATCTTACTGTTCATATCGTAATAACCTACAGTATCTTTGTCTGAAATAACTGCAACGCTCATGGCGTAATACAATCTGTGATATACAACGAATGTATCCATCTGATATCCGGTACATCCAAAGGATATTAAGTATTCGCCGCCTTGCAAGTTCATATCCTGAGTGAAGGTGATTTCTAATGTTTTGCCGCCTTCAACAGTCTCAAGGAAGGCTTTTTCAAACATAGTGTTGGTGCCGGTTATTTCAACGCCCTTAGGATTTACAAACTTATATGCAAATATGGGCTTATCAACCGTCTTATCAAAGTGCACCTTCATATGTATGGTAAACTCAGAGCCCTTTATTAAAGCCTGAGTCTTTAAGCCTTTAGAATCGGTTATGTAATAGTCGATTATCTTGGCTTCACCCGAGCCATATTCCAAAAGTTCATGGTTCTTTTCTACATCAATTAATTCTTCGCTCTTTCCGGCATCATACTGTCCCACAAGGATCTGCTTATAAACATCAATCATTTCCTTAGGCTTTCCTTCTGCAACCTTATCGCCTTTATTAAGCACCATAACTCTATCACAGTACTTAGAGATTGAGCTTAAGTCATGAGATACAAATATGATGGTCTTACCTGAGCGTTTAAACTCTTCGAATTTATGATAACACTTTGACTGAAAGAAAACGTCACCCACAGAAAGCGCTTCATCAACAATCAATATTTCAGGATCTATATTTATTGCAACTGCAAAGGCCAGTCGCACAAACATACCCGAAGAATATGTCTTAACGGGCTGATAAACGTAATCGCCTATATCAGCAAAATCGAGTATATCCTGAAGGCGTTCATCAATCTCCTTTTTAGAGAAGCCCATCATGGTGCCGTTAAGATATATATTCTCGATTCCGTTATACTCCTGGTTAAATCCGGCTCCCAATTCAAGGAGGGCCGAAATCCTTCCCTCTACCTTAACATCGCCCTCAGTCGGATTAAGAACGCCTGTTATTATTTTTAAGATAGTGGATTTACCTGATCCGTTTGTACCTATGATACCAATTGTCTCACCCTTGTATATGTCTATATCAACACCTTTAAGGGCATAGTGCTCGGTATAATTATGCTTCTTTAATCCGAATGCATCCAAGAGTCTATCAGAAGGCTTCTTGTACAGCTTGTACATCTTCTTTAGACCCTTGACGGATATTACCACATCATTTAGTTTTTCATTCTTATTAAATGAATCATTCATAGTCAATCCTACCCTTTGGTGCAGAATTTATATATTGTTTCTCGGCACGCTCCCGCTTAGGGCTCCGCACTAACGGCCGCAGGCTATAAAGAAGCCTGCTCACTAAACTCGCCGTTCCTTATGTCCGGCTCGTTAAGTGCCGAGGCTCCACATAGCCTCGAATACAATACATAAATTCTGCACCAAAGGTTATTTTTATATTGATTTGCATTTATACTTTTGTTCAATCACATCGATTAGTTATATCACGATTAAACAAACCGCTTATAACACATCCGCAAAATGTACTTTCAGCTTCTTAAAAATCGTTCTACCTAATAGATAGAAGATTCCAGTGATAGCCCAGAAATAAAGTGTATACTTCCAATCTACCCAGAAGCCTTTATTCTCACAGATTGTGGCCTTGTAGCCAAGCACTATATAAGCTACAGGGTTCAGTTTCATAATGAACTGCCAAATTCTAGGTAAAGTTTCAATATTCCAAAGAATAGGTGTGGCCCACATTCCGATTTGAAGGGCTATCTGAATGATCTGGCTTAGATCACGGAAAAATACCACAATGGCCGAAGTCGTATACGAAAGCGCAACCAGAAGTATAAACATACATAAGCTGTAATAGATTAGTTGCAAGGTATAGAGATTCGGGTAATAGTGATATACAGCTGCTACAATGAGCATAACACCTATAAAGAAAACGTGGATAAAGGATGCCGCAACCACCTTTATGATGGGCAGGATATCAATTTTAAACACCACTTTCTTTACAAGGTAGTTGTACTGAATAAGTGCATTTGTACCGTTTGATAAGCCTTCTGAAAAGTAAAACCAGGGCACCAAACCTGCAGTTAAGAATAAAACATAGGGAATCTCAATGTTTCCCGCAACAGCCTGGCCTCTGGACTGAAAGATCTTATCAAATACTATATAGTACATAAGCACTGTGATAACCGGTTGAACCATTGCCCACAGTGCTCCTAAATATGAACCGGGGTAACGGTTTTTAAAATCGTTACGCGCAAGCTTCCATATTA
>JAEEXG010000038.1 GCA_016291405.1 Lachnospiraceae bacterium | reverse complement strand
TTCCGATAAGCTTGTATCCGTTACTTCAGAAAACGCACACGTTGCGGATGCTCTTTCCGGAAGTATCGATACCACCAATGTTTCAATTGAATCCGTTAACGAAGAAATCAACAAGATTGTGGGCTTAGTTGGAACAGTTTCAGAAAAGGTTTCCGAAGGAAGAAAAGACTCTGACGAACTTATCGCTACAGCCAGTGACTTAAGCGAAAAGATTGATAAAGAAGTTGAAACAAACGTATCCACTCTTGATGAAACAGTTGAGAGCATGCAGGAAGCATTAAAGAGCTTAGAGGCTGTTGAAAAGATCAACGAGCTTGCGGATGCCATCATGCAGATTACATCTCAGACTAACCTGTTATCTCTTAACGCTTCCATCGAAGCTGCAAGAGCAGGTGAAGCAGGACGCGGATTTGCGGTTGTTGCGGGAGAAATCGCAGCACTGGCAGACCAGTCAAAGAATACGGCATTAAACATTCAGGAAATCGTTGAAGAAAGTAACAGATCCGTTGTTAATGTAAGAGATCAGGTTAATAAGCTTATCGAGCTTGTTAAGACTGACGTTATCGATACCTTTGGTAACTTTGCTGAACAGAGCAAGCACTTTAACACAGGTATTGCTACCATTCAGGAAGCGGTTAACGCAATCGGCGATGCAATGGATGCCCTTAATTCTTCCGTTGATGAAATCGCAAGAGAAATCACGGCGGTTAACTCGGCATCTTCCGAAAACAGTTCGGGTGTTGCGGAAATCATTCAAAAGAACGAGCAGACATCCGGTGTTACAAGAAACATTGAAGACCTTGCAAAGAACAGTAAGGAAAATGCCGAAAGTCTTGACAAAGTGGTTAATAAATTCGAAGTTAGATAAAGGAAAAGAGGGATGGCTAAAGGCCATCCCTTTTTTTGTTTATTTTTGACAGTATAGTCATTTCTCTTTTGTTTATTTTGATGCAAAGCAGAGAATCTTTAAAAAAATATTGCACCTCACCTTTCTTTTAAGTATAATTTATCCTCGGCATAGGACTACAGTCCTAGTCCAAGGGGAACCTTTTCTTGGCACAAAGAGAGGTTATTAGAATGAATAAAAAAAGTAGAAGCATGGTTCGTGGTATTATCCTTGTAGCTTCGGTTCTTGGAATACTCATGGCCGGTACAGTTGGCTTTATCGGGTTTAGACACATTAAATCAGCATATATGGATTCTTTCAAAGAAGGATTAAAGGCTGCCGGAGTATTGATGGAAAGTGAACTTTCACATCAGTATACAGGTGATTGGTCTTTAACAGAAGGCGGAAAGCTTAAAAAAGGAAGCATCAGTGTTTATGAGGTTTTCCAAAAGCAGCTTGATGACCTTCACGAAAAAACAGGAATGGATTACACCATCTTTTACGGCGACACACGTCACGTTTCCACTTTGATCGATCCAAACACAAATGAAAGAATGGAAGGCACTCAGGCTTCTTCAACCGTTGTGGCAGAAGTATTAAATAAGGGAAACGACTACTTAGCCGAGAACTTCGAGCTTGCGGGAAAGAACTGGTATGCATACTACCTTCCTTTAAAGAACGCAGACGGCACAATAGCCGGTATGATTTTTGTAGGACGTGACACATCTATCGTTGATAAAAACTTAAAGGCAGCCGCAACAGCTATTATTATTACATTTGTTGGTTTCTTTTTATTTAACTTCTGCGTTGCACGTTACCTTATCAGCACAAGTTCAAAGGCAATTCAGGATATTGTGGGAAGCTTACAGAAGCTTGAAGACGGTGAGCTTTCTTTCTACATTAAGGACAAAACCTTTAACAGAAAAGACGAACTTGGGGTTATCGCTGCAAGTTCAGCTCAGGTAAGAGATAAGCTTCAAGACGTTATCAGTGCCACAAAGAAACTTTCAAACGATGTAACAAATTCAGGCGCAAGCCTTGCAAGCTCGGCCGCTACTGCATCACATGTTGCAGAGCAGGTTACAGCCGCTGTTGAAGATATCAGCCGTGGCGCAATGTCTCAGGCTGAAAGCGTTGAAAATTCAGTTAAGAACACCACTAAGATGGGTGACAGCATTGATGAAATCACAGAAAAGATTGAAAGCTTAAACAGCGCCGCCCTTGAAATGATGACAGGCGCAAACCGTACAGTCGATACTCTTAACAATTTGATGGATAAAAACGAAGGCGTTATGAACTCAATGCAGAGTATTGACGCTCAAATCAGACTTACAAATGATTCAGTAAAAAGCATTTCTGAAGCTACAGGCTTAATTAAGGCTATTGCAGATCAGACTCATCTTCTTTCTCTTAACGCTTCAATCGAAGCCGCAAGAGCAGGCGATACCGGAAAGGGCTTTGCTGTTGTTGCAACAGAAATCGGAAAGCTCTCAGCTCAGTCAAAAGAAGCTACCGACACAATCACAGCTATTGTGGAAGCACTTGTTAAAGAGTCACAAAGAAGCGTTGATACTATCGAAGAGTTAAACAACAACATTAAAGAGCAAAACAAAGACCTTACATCCACAAAGGATGATATGGACACCGTTGTTGAAAACGTAAATAACGTGGAAGTTTCCACAAAGATGATTGCAGAAAAGATTTATATGTTAAGCGAGTTAAAATCAAGCTTTACAGAAATCATTTCTGAGTTATCGGCTATTTCTCAGCAAAACGCAGCTTCCACTCAGGAAACAAATGCTTCCATGGAAGAATTAAACGCTACCTTCGCTCTTATAAGCGATGCTGCCGCAGACCTTCGTTCCATGGCTGAAACACTTAATGAAAAGATGTCATTCTTTACAATGAGTGCTTCTAAAGAAAAAGCCGTTATTGAAAAAGAAGAATCACAGGCAGAAATGACAGCCTAAATTAAATAATTATTATGAAAGCCTCAACTTTTGTGTTGAGGCTTTTTTGTGTATAATCAAGATTAAGATTTTAATTCAGTCGTCGGAGCTTAAAATGGAAAAATCCAAAAGACTTTCATACATAGATATGGCAAAAGGCATTGCCATTATATTGGTGGTAGCGGGGCACTCAACCCTTGTTGGTTTTAACCTTTTAACCGTTATTACATCCTTTCACATGCCACTATTTTTTGTTATATCAGGCCTTCTTTTTTATTATAAAAACACAAAAACAGAAGGCTTTAAAAGCTTTGCCCGTAAACGCTTTTTCAGTATGATAATTCCATACATAAGTTTTAGCGTAATTTACATTTTATTTTATTTCTTTCAGCTTAAGTCATCAGAAATAATAACTCCGGAATATATCCATGACGCGTTTTTACAGACCTTTTCTTTATACGGAATATCTGTACTTTGGTTTTTACCGGCCATATTCTTTGGAGAAATCATTTTTTACTTACTCATAAAGAAACTGCCTTTTAAAGTCGCTTCGGTGATTATCATAGTATTCGCCTTGATTCCTTCGTTTCTTAGAGGAAGGCTCGATATTTTAATCCCGGATATTATCACTACAGACGGATTAAGGTTTTTAAGATTATTCCTTGTTTTCTTACTTCGCTTGCCGGGAGCCGTTGCCTTTTTAGGAACAGGATATGCTCTTGGGGCACTTAATGATAAGCTTGTAAAAAGAAACAGGCCCATAAAGCCCTTTATAGAAGTGCTTATAGGCGTTTTACTAATTGGCGTAAATATTTGCCTTGCCCTTTTAAACGGACGCGTTGACATGCACTACGTAGCCTACAATAATACCCTGATTTTTTACTTAGCGGCTATAAGCGCATCAATCGGAATCCTGCTTATATGTAAGCACCTTCCAAACGTCCGCCCGGTTTCTTTCTTCGGAAAGAACTCGCTCATTGTGATGCTTACGCACCTTGACTGCCTTATGGTCGTATCAGGCTTATCATTTGCCTGGTGGATGGACAGCTTTATATCATTTGCTAAGTACTATATGTATATCCTTAATTTCACCCTGTTTATGGTGGTGACGGAAGCCTTGTTAATATTCCTTATAAACTACTGTCTGTTTTTCCTGATAGGCAAAAAGAAACCGGTCAGATAATAAAAAACCTTCGAGTAATCCTCGAAGGTTTTAATTTACTTAACCGAATTATTTAAATATGCATCAAGCTCTTCTATGTAAAGCTTTGCCATGTTGCTTAAAAGCATGTTCTTTTTGGATATGTATCCAATCTCCATCTTCGAAGCTTTTTCTTTTTCATCGGGCTTAAAAGGAACCGCGATATAGTCGGAGCCGTTTAGCTCTTCGCAGATAATACCTGAGCAAAGGGTGTAACCGTTTAGGCCAACCATCAGGTTAAGCATTGTGGCTCTGTCGTTTGCCTTAATGGTCCTTGGATATTCGCTTGTGCTAAGTATTTCTTCAGCGAAATAGAAAGAACCCGCAGCGCCCTGCTCAAAGGATAAGCAAGGGTAGTCTTTTAAGTCATCAAAGCGAATCGACTTTTTCTTTGCAAGAGGATGATTTTTCCAAATGTATACGTAGGCGTCGCAGTCTATCAAGTGATGAAACTCAAGACTGTTACTCTTTAAAATCTTTTCGATTGCCTTTCTGTTAAAGTCGCTTAAGTAAAGGATTCCGATTTCGCTTCTTCCCACAGCCACATCATCGATTACTTCTCTTGTCTTTGTTTCTCTGATGGCAAATTCATATTCGTCCATGTTAAACTGCTTTACCATTTCCACAAAGCTTTTAACCGCAAAGGAATAGTGTTGGGTGGATACACCGAATTTCTTTTTAACCGCTTCACCGTTTCCATACTTTTCCATGAGCCTGTCATACTGCTGCACCACGTGGCGGGCGTACTGCATGAATTCAAGGCCGTCATTGGTCAAAGAAACCCCTCTTCCGCTTCTGTTAAATATGGTAATGCCAAGTTCCTTTTCAAGTTCCTGCATGGAGCTTGTAAGGGAGGGCTGGGATATATATAAAGTCTCTGCGGCTTTGTTTAAAGAACCCGCTTCGGATATGGTGATCACATATATTAATTGCTGAATGGTCACGGCGTGTCTCCTTTAAAGATTATCTTCTTTCATTTTATGACATAAAAAACTTCATGCAAAGTTTTTCCGTAAAAAATCCCGGGTGATTGTCCCGGGATTTAATAAATTTATGACAATTTCTTGTATAGGAAGTTACCGATCATCTGGATTATCTGTACAAAGACAATTAAGATGAGTGAACAAACCACAAGGTAGTCAGTCTTATACTGTTGATAACCAAATCTGATGGCTATATCACCGATACCGCCACCGCCTACGGTCCCTGCCATTGCCGAGTATCCCACTAAGGAAATGATAAGAAGGATAACACCGTTTAACATTCTGGGCACGGATTCTTTTACATATACTCTAAAAAGAATCTGAATGTCGGAGGCTCCGAAAGACTTTGCAGCCTCTATTACACCGTGGTTCGTTTCCCTCAGGGCATTCTCCATTATTCTTGCAATAAACGGAATCGCCGAAAGAGTCAAGGGCACGATTGATGCCGTTGTACCGATTGCTTTACCTACCACAAGTCTTGTAAAAGGAATTACAAGCACCAAAAGGATGATGAAGGGGAAGCTTCTGAATACGTTAATTAAGAAGCTTAAAACCTCATATACAGCCTTTTGAGGGTGAAGACCGTCGGGTGCTGTAAGTGTCAGCACTACAGCGGGAATAAAGCCGATTATTACCGAAAACAAGGTAGACCAAAATACCATGTAAAGAGTCTGCCACAGTGCCTTGAGGATTACACTTGTCATACTTGCATTTGAAATTATACCCATTAGTCAAGCACCTCCCAATGCACTTTTTTCTTATCTAAGAATTCGCACACTCTATCTTTGTCTTCTTCTTTCATGTTAAGAACAAGGCTTCCGTATACGTTTTCTCTAAAGTCTTCAAGCTTTGCCCAGCAGATGCTGAAATCTTCTTTTAACTCTCTTGCCATCTGTGTGACAACAGGCTCTTCCGAACCTTCTCCAAAGAAGAAAAGCTGAATGTTTACGCCGGTCTTTGGAAGCTGTTCACTGCCGTCTCGTAAAAATGACTTAATTTCTTTATTTGCAGGCATGATGAATAGTTCTTCGGGTTTACCTTCAGAAAGCACTCTTCCGTCGCTTAAAAATGCTACCTTAGAGCAAATCTGCTTAACCACTTCCATCTGGTGAGTTACCACCACAACGGTAATGCCAAGTTCTTTGTTAATCTTTTGAAGCAAAGCTAAAATTCCCTTGGTGATTTCAGGGTCAAGGGCGCTTGTTGCTTCGTCACAAAGAAGAAACTGAGGATTTAACACCAAAGCTCTGGCAATAGCCACTCTTTGCTTTTGCCCTCCCGATAATTCCTTGGGCTTAGCATGAATCTTTTCATCAAGGCCAACCAAGTGAATTAAGTTTAATATTCTTTCTTTGCTTTCTTTAGACTTTGGACTTATACCCCAAAACTTTAAAGGAAGAGCGATGTTATCGTATACATCAAGTCTTTCCAAAAGGTTAAAGTTTTGGAATATCATACCTATTCCTTTTTGAAGGGCTCTTAAGGCTTTCTTGTTCTTTGTGTCCACAACGGTTCCGTCAATATTGATTTCACCGGCGTCAAAGGTTTCAAGCCCGTTAATACAACGAAGGAGCGTAGACTTTCCGGCCCCGCTTTGCCCTATAATTCCATATATTTCGTGATCTTCTATAGATAATGAAATACCTTTCAGGACCCTAAGGCCCTGAAAGGATTTTTCAACATTCTTTATTGTTATCATAATTTCCTACTGGGGATCGATGAATGAAGGAATAACGGATCCCTTATAATGTTCTTCAATATAGTTCTTAACTGCATCAGACTTGATTGCTTCAACCAAAGCCTTAGTCTTTTCTGATTCTTCGTTACCTTCTTTAACAACAACGAAGTTTGTTCTTCTTACGCTTGTTTCTTCGTCAAATTCTTCGATACCAAGTGCAGGGAATGTAGCGGGAAGGTCAGCTCCGAGAGCGTAGTTACCGTTGATTGTTGCTGCATCAAGATCGGGAAGTGACAAAGGAAGGCTTGCTGCTTCCAAAGTTGTAATCTTGAATCCGTGAGGGTTAGCTTCTGCATCGTCTGATAATGATTCAGCTGATACGTTAGGATCCTTGCCAAATTCACCGAGTGAATTTAAAAGGCCTTTCTGTACAAGAAGATTCAAGCCACGTTCTGTGTTTTCAGGATCGTTGGGAATACCGATTGTGGCGCCGTCGGGAATCTCTTCAAGAGAAGCGTACTTCTGTGAGTAAACACCCATGGGCTCAATGTGTACACCTGCAACTGCTACAAGGTGAAGTCCGCTGTCAGCGTTCTGTCCGTTCATGTAACCAAGTGTCTGGAAGTAGTTGGCGTCAAGTTCGCCTGCTTCAAGTGAAGTATTGGGAAGTACGTAATCCTGGAATACTACAACTTCAAGATCCCAACCTGCTTCAGCTAAAACTGCCTTAACTGCATTGTCTAAAATGTCAGCATGGGGAACGGGGTTAACACCTACAACGATCTTCTTGTCTGCATCGGTTGTTGCTTCTTCTGTAGAGCTTTCAGAAGTTTCAACTGTTTCTGCTGCTGCAACTTCTTCATTTGATACTGATACTTCTGTCTTGTTTTCTGCTTTTGCGCCGCAAGCTGTGAGGCCTAAAACAAGGGCTGATGCCAAAGCGGCTGTTACGATTTTTCTTATTACCTTTTTCATTTTTATATAAGGCTTATAAAAGCCTATCCTCCTTTAAAAAAAATATTTGGAAATTCTTTTCTTTGTCATGACCGGTTCATTTCCTTAAGCTTGTCTTATTATCTGCTGAAAGAAACAATTCGTCCAATACGCTTCGCAGATATTTAGTTATAGGCTGAGCCTATAGCTCGGCACTTTAAATGAATAAAGGAGAATGTAAAATTCGGCAACAATAAAGGCCCTCGGGGTTCCCGAGAGCCTTGTAACCATATCTTATTTATTTAAATATCCAACGTAAATCTTTCTCACCGCTTATAATTGTAACAGGCCATTCTGCTGTCTGTCCGTCGGGAGCTGTTGCTTTAATCGTATGGCTTGGAGCACCTTCGGAAACCATTACGTCGTATCTGTAATTCCAGCCTTTTCCTTGTTTGCCGGAACTGTTACCATCGATTTCAAACTCCAAATCCTTCTTAAGTGAAACTACATATACATGATCTGTATCGCCTTTGTCGATTGCTTTTGAAGGGCTGTAAATCCATTCGTCATCATCAAAAGGATTAATCATTACCATGAATGATGCGCCTTCAGGAGCATAGCTTAAAAACTCTTTCCAGGTCTTAACGCATTTTCTGTGCATGTAATCGGCATATGCATAAATTGCAGCATTAGTGACTTCGGGGCGATCAATAGTTTCTTCGTAAACAGTATCATAATCATCTTTCCAGTAGCCTATTTTTAACTTATCGCCGTCAATCTCAAGACTTGCAATCTCCGTACCGTCAACCGTATAAACTTCTTTTCCCTCATAATCATAAACCGTATTCCAAAATGAATAGAAAGACTTCCAAATCTTATCACCGTGCACGAAATTAGCACCTGAGATGGTTCTTTCCACCTTAAGGGTTCTTAAGTTAAAGATTGAATACTGACTTTCGTGAGGTCCTATGTGTCCTTCCACGATTGCGTAATCACCAAAGGCTTCCACATCATTGATTGCATTTCCTTCGTTTCCAAGCTGGGCAAGTGTATATTGATCTGTGAAAACTGTTAATGTGGTACCATCAGCCGAAACTTCCTGCTCCTTATCTCCGCCAACATATGCGTTGTAATATGACTTTTCAACTTCACTGATTTCTTTAACGTCACCGTTATCATCTGTCGTTACTTCATATACATTCAACGGATGAGCCTTTGAAAAAACATCTTCATAGAAGATACCGCTTAAATCAGCGTCCGAAGCAAGCTTATAAAATGTTCCTCTGTTTCCTTCAGCCTCCTGGAATTCAATTCCGTCATATAAAAAGTCGTATAAAGGAAAGCTTGCATCAAAGTGCTTATCCTCTAACTTTTGAAGAAGCATACCGGATTCCGTATTTGAAATAGCCGATGCGTAGAAAGTCTCACCTTTAATCGGCTCTTCATCGCTCTTAATTTTGTTTTCTCTCTCAAACACCCATGTCTTTGGAGTCGTAAGAGCGTTTCTTTTGTCGGGCGCCACAAAAACAAATGTCGCAACAGTCGATATTCCGTTTCCTACTTCATAGAGCACCAAATAGTCTGTTCCCGCAGTCTGAGTGACTCTAAAGTATCCGTTTGAGTTGCTTTCATCTCTTGGTGCGCTAAATGCTTCATTAAGTCCCACACAATTTAAATCATATTCATGCACACCAACCATTTTTGAATTTGGTGTTTCAGAAAAGGCAATCGTTCCGTCACAGGCCTTTTCGCTATCATCTCTTTTAACTTTTACTGTTCCGTCTGCATTGATTTCAAGTTCTGCGTATGCTTCGTCTGTGTCTTCATTTTTTAATGTCCATTTACCTGTTGCAAACTTAAGCACCGCTTCAGGCGTTGATAAATCAGCCGCCTCTACCTTTTCTTCTGTAGAAGGTGTTTCTTTGTTTGTGGCTTCAACGGTTGTTTCTTTGGATGAAGAAACCGCTGCGCCTTCCTGTTTGTCTCCACAACCTGTAAGGCATGTTCCTGCGGCTAAAGAAAATGCCAGCAAGAGAGCTACTACTCTATTTTTCATATACCATCCTTTCTCTGCCTGATTATCAGGCAGGCCCTTAAATTCGTATCCCCTGTTGAATTTAAAGGCAATGTAGCACCTCAAAAATTTTTTTTGAGTGGTGTTCACCATTATAATATCTTTCGGTAAAAAAAACTACAAGATATGGTTTTGGAAAATTAAGGGGGTAGATTTTTGTGTTTTCGGAAACTTAAAAACCCGATACTTTCGTATCGGGTTTAAATCATTTCTGTTTATGTACTTCTCCGGGATAGCTTCCCCTTAGCTTTTGCATGCCTCTTGCGACAGCGTCTTTAGAGTTCTTCCAGTCCGCGTCTTTGTTTCTGTAATCAAACTTTTCAATAAGCCAGCTTACATCTTCGTAGATTCGCTCCAAGTTATTTTTCATTAAAGAAAACATCTTTTCAAAGAACTCGGGCTTATCCTTTTCATTCATATGAAGCTCTGCGTATTCGCAAAGGTCCGAAAAATGATGTAGGCAAAAGCCTTTTCCGTTATCGACCTTTTCTTTAAAAGCCTTATCTTCTTTATATAGATAGAAGAAGGTATCCAAATATCTTTCGTAGGTCTTTTTAAACTCATTACAGATGTAACAGGATTCATCTTTACTATGCGCCCACTCAGCCATGGAATTTTTAAATCCTTCGGGCTTTGAAAACTTATCCTTTAAAGTCATCTTCACGGGAGCATATTTCTTCATCTGCTCTTCGAATTCGGAAATTGTCTTTCTATAGTGAGTCTTTAAAATCCAGGCATTTCCGAGAGTGTTGCCGTAATCGTACATCTTTCTGATGTGCTCTCTGCAGAATCCAAACTTATCTGTAAGCTCTCTTGTGTCTGCCTCCATATAAGAAGCCGCGGAGCCAAGAACGTAATCGAGTAAATCGTTCTCCACGTTTCTTTCTATATAACAAAAGGGACACTCATCATTCGCATTTACCGCATCGTTAAGCGGTATGGTGTAAAGCTTTTCTTTCAATGCAAGCTACTCCTGATCGTTGTTTTCTACGTAGTCATCTTCGGAGTTTTCGGAAAACTTTTCCTTGATGGATTCAGCCGCCTCTTCTGCAAATTCTTCAGCATCAGCCTTTCTGTCATCAAAGAACTCTTCTACCTTTCCGGCAGTTGTCTTTAACTTTTCACCGATTGTGTTTGCAGCCTGCTCAGCGCTTCCCGCAAACTTATTTACGGCATCCGTTACCTTCTTTTCAACGGTATTAAAGTCCAAAGAAACATAAGAGCGTTTGCTCTTTTCGGGCTTAACAGGTTCATCCTCATAGAAATTATCTAAATCGTCATCATCCTCCATGTTAGCGGGGATCTCTGAATTTTTCTTTTTAAAATAGTAATAAGCACCTGCAGCTGCAGCGCCGATAATCAATAGTTTTGCTAATCCGCTTCCTTTTTTTGCCATAATCCTTCTCCTTTCGGTTAAGTGCGTCTATCTATGATTATACCAACATTTTGTCATTTTTAAATACTTTATTACTTTAAATTTCTGTAAACACTTCTTGAAGGTTTTAAGAAACTATGGTACGCTTAAAAAGCGACTGAATAAGTCAATAATTTACAGGGGTTACGTATGAACGCTAAATTTTTTGATTTAAAACAGGAAAAACAGGACCGCATGGTAAATGCGGCTTTAAAGATATTCGCTCTTAACGGATACTCTCACGCAAGTACCGACGATATCGTTAAGGAAGCTCACATATCCAAAGGCCTTTTATTCCATTATTTTGATTCAAAAATAGGCGTTTATTCTTTTATTTACGATTATTCCGTGCGCTTTATTTCTTTGGAATTATCAAGTGCAATCGACCCTAACGAGACTTCTTATTTTGAAATCTTGCGCCAGATGGAAGCTGCAAAAATGCAGGTTTTAAAAAGCTATCCCTACATGTTTATGTTTTTAAATGCCTGTAAAAAAGAAGACATAACGGAGGCCGTTTTGGCAGTCGAAACCGCCAAGGCACAGCTAGCTTCCAATGAAGCAACCATTCTTCAAAAGGCCGATGAATCAGTTAAGTCTAAAAAGAACTTTTCAGAGTATATGAAGATGCTTACCTTCACCATAAACGGCATCATGGAATCCTCCTTATACGATGGTTCCTTCAATGCCGAAATGAATTACAAAGAAAATATCAAATACATTAATTTAACCGAATCACTCCTTAAATAAACTAAAACGGATGCTTACGCATCCGTTTTTTATATCATCTTATTCTCATAATCCTGCAATTCATGAAATATATTATCTACTGTCACTATGTTGCCCTCAACCCTATACAACATAAAATAACGATGTGATTTAAAGTTAATCCTTCGGTACCCCATTACTTTAAGTTTTGGATTATCACATAGTTTAAGGCTCAGTGCAACTTTCGATAAATCTTTCTTTGTTTCCTCAAAATCATCCACCAGGTTTCTTGCTGCCTGCTTGCTTCTTTTTACAAACAATAAATAGCTGATAAAATTATCTAAATCCGCTTCGGCGTCTGATGTAAGCACCACCTTATAGTCCATATTTATTCCTCATATCAAATATCACATCATCCGCTTCTCTAACCATTCCCAAACCGGCATGATATCTTGACTCTTCCAGCTTCTGCATGAATTTTTCCTCTGATAAAGGTGCATATGGATTCTCAACTTTTTTCTTTATTTCAAACGGGAAACCGTTAACAGCGACAGCTTGCGTCAAGAACATTCTAATTGCAGTCGTCGTGTCAGTTCCTAAATCTTTGAACAAATTATCGGATTTTATCTTCAAGTCATCGTCAACTCGTACCTGAATTGTACTTGCCATGGCGTTTCCTCCTCATTGCTATTTTATTACATTATATTGCATTTGTAATGTTATTGCAATGATTTAGAAATAGAATACTTTCCTTAATGCAGGTCCACACTCGTCGTTAGGAAGAGCTGTAAAGCCTTGCTTTAAATAGAAAGGGGCTTTTCCCTTGGCAGCTATCAAATCTACGCTTATTCGCGAATTTTCAGGTGCATCCTTAATGCATAGATTTACAAGCTTATCAAGCATTGTGGCACCGATTTTCTGTCCCTGGTATTCGGGACGCACTACTACGTCACAGATTCTATAGTACATGCCGTCACCAATCACACGGCCCATAGCTACGGGCTTATCTCCGTCTTTTGCAATAATGGCAAACACAGCTCGGTCTAAAGCTTTCTTTGCCTGTTCTTCTGAAAATACTGCCCAATCAACAGCCTTTCTTAATTCAAAATATGTTTCCACATCGGGAACTTCTTCATGGTAAGTTATCATTTTCATTTACCCCTTTTTCTAGTCTAAAAACACAAGGTCAGATACGGCCTTTTGCATATATTTTTCAGGAATCTTTGGCCATTCGCACTCGCCTGTTTCATTCTTACATAGGCGCATGGCGTATTCAAGCACGCTTCCGTGCCACACTCCGCCGCCCTTTAAAATATCAAGGGTTACAATGCTCCAATAAGGTGCGATTGAGAAAAGATTGTCTCTTTCCATGGCATCGATTTCTTTTTGTACGTTATACTCAATTTCCAAAAATTCAGGTCTCCAGGTGCCGTACTCCGCATGAAGAATCATGCAGCATCCCACTGGGTCACTGTTTAAGTTTAGCCCCACCGCACCGGGGTTATAGATTGTTTTTCCGCATCTGTTTTTAGCATACTGCTCATGAGTATGTCCAAAGATAATAACATCTTCTTCAACAGACGCAACTTCTTCATCCGTTACTTTATCAAAATGAACGTTTGACTTCCAAGGCGCTCCATGGCAAATCCTTATGGAAGGCATTCCTTCAATCTTTACCACGTCGGTTATGGGGAGACTTTTTATAAAGTCTCTGTCCCGCCCCGTAACATGGTCGTATGCATATCTAAGCATCCCCACAATACTTGTATATGAATCCCATTCAGGATGATTTGCGCCAAGGCCTCTTTCAATATATTCTTCCTTATTTCCCTTTAACACATAGCATTTCTTCCTATTCATAAGTCCGTGAATCAACCCAAAGGTTAATTCCGGATTCGGAAATTCTCCAACATAGTCTCCAAGAAAAATGTACCTGTCAACTTTCTCTTTTTCCATATAATCAAGGCATGCTTTGAGCGCCTCATAGTTTCCATGAATGTCAGACAAAATACCAAGTTTCATTCTTCCACCCTCTTTTCTCTTCGTTGAATACATCTTAGCAAACAAATTAAAAGAAACTGTGGACAGTTTATTATGATAAAGGAAAGAATTATTAAGATTGCTTAAATGACCTCGGGGGAGCGCCGGTGGCCAAATCCTTAACCTTCACCGAGAGTGAGAGAGTCATATATTACTTTTGAGACCCTCCTGAGCCCCGGGACTTAACGAGCCGGACTGTAAGGAACGGCGAGTTTAGTCAGCAGGCAGGTTGCCTGCGACCGCTGGTGCGAAGGCCGAGCGAGAGCGTGTCGAAAAAGAAATGTATGGCTCTAGGCACTCTCGTTGAAAACTATATCGGGCCACCGGCGCCCCCCGAGGGCAAAAAAGAACCCGGCCCATAAGGCCGGGTCAAAAACACAGACAAATTAGTGGTGGAAGAGGCGGATACCTGTGAAGGCCATGACCATGTTGTACTTGTCGGCACATTCAATGACGAGGTCATCACGAACGGAGCCGCCGGGCTCAGCGATGTACTTTACGCCGCTCTTGTAGGCGCGCTCAATGTTGTCTGAGAAGGGGAAGAAGGCGTCGGAGCCAAGGGTTACGTCTTGGTTCTTAGAAAGCCATTCTTTCTTTTCTTCGCGGGTGAAGACTTCGGGCTTTGTCTTAAAGCGCTTCTGCCATTCACCTTCGCGTAAAACATCTTCGTATTCGTCGCCAATGTAAACATCGATTGCGTTGTCTCTGTCTGCACGTCCAAGGTTGTCTAAGAAATCAAGATTTAAAACCTTGGGACACTGACGAAGGAACCAGTTGTCGGCCTTCTGGCCTGCTAAGCGGGTGCAGTGAATACGTGACTGCTGGCCTGCGCCGATACCGATGGCCTGGCCGCCCTTTACGTAGCAGACTGAGTTTGACTGAGTGTATTTTAAAGTGATCATTGCGATTTTTAAATCAATGATTGCTTCTTTGGGAAGGTCTTTGTTCTTGGTTACGATGTTAGAGAATAAATCGTCACCGATGTTTAATTCGTTTCTTCCCTGTTCAAAAGTTACACCGAAAACTTCTTTTCTTTCGATTTCCTTCGGAACATAATTTTCATCTATCTGGATTACGTTGTAATTTCCGTTTTTCTTTTGCTTTAAGATTTCTAAAGCTTCGGCTGAGAAAGAAGGAGCGATAACACCGTCTGAAACTTCTCTCTTAATAAGCTTTGCTGTGCAAGCGTCACATTCATCGGAAAGTGCAATGAAGTCACCAAATGATGACATTCTGTCTGCGCCTCTTGCTCTTGCATAAGCTGATGCAAGAGGAGTCAATTCTCCAAGGTCATCTACCCAGTAAATCTTTGCAAGTGTCTCATCTAACTTAAGACCTACAGCAGCGCCTGCGGGAGATACATGCTTAAAAGAAGTTGCTGCGGGAAGGCCTGTTGCTTTCTTTAATTCCTTTACAAGCTGCCATCCGTTTAAAGCATCAAGAAAGTTAATGTATCCGGGGCGTCCGTTTAATACTGTAACGGGAAGCTCGGAACCATCTTCCATGTAGATTCTTGAAGGTTTCTGATTGGGGTTACATCCGTATTTTAATTGAATTTCGCTCATGTTTATCCTCACTTACTTTTCGTTCTTGTTTACGATTCTTGTTTCCCATTTGCCTGTCTCTAAATCGACGTATCTTACAAACAAAGAAACCTTGTTTTCATGATTTAAGCTTTCCCAAACGCTCTTTGTGAAAGTGTCGATGTCACCCTTTAAAGTGAATACTTCAGGTTCGCCTTCGAAAGAAGGTAAGGGTGAATCATCCTTCATGTAGGTGTGAATAAATCTTCCTTCACCGATTCTTGGAACATCGTAAAAGAAGTTGTAACGGTTACAAGCGGTGGGGTCACCGAAGTTTGATTTTAATATGTTAAGTTCATATGAGAAGCTGTTGTTTTCAAAGTGCAAAATACCTGAAATTCTGGGTGTGTAGTTTGGTTCATCGGGCTCAAACTTTCTTGAACGCAAAGATGTTTCAAAGCTCTTTCCCGCTCTTAAGCCGTCATAGATTGTATCTGTCTGGTCACCGTTAGTTACGATTGTGTGTGAACCAAACACTCTTACGGGAGAGTAGATAATAAGTGAAGGGTCTGACATCTTTGAAGGATCGAATGCTTCTGTTCTGATTCCTTCTCCGTCTTCAACAAACACACGGTTACGTGAGTTTACGCTTCTTCCCATAATGAAGTAAGCGATAACGGCATGTCTTCCGTCTTCGGAACGGCCGATAGCGATTCCTCTTCCCGGATACTCGTTGGTCTTAAGTAAGTTTGAAAGTTCAAAGCTTTTCATATGTGCCTCCTAATTTTTGAATTTATATTGAATGTCGCTAGCGACATTCAGCCGCCGAGCGCGGTTGCCATAGGCAACAGTTTCGTATCGCGCGAGTGCGATCCCGCGGAGCGTTTTTTTCTGAAAGAAAAAAACCGACAGTCTGAGCGCTCTTGCCCAGACGGTCGGCTTATCGTCATCTATACTTCCTGTGGTCAATTCCACTTCCGTCAGTCATATAGACCTGCATTTAGGTTATTAGATTTTTAATGGCTTGTCAACCTTTAGCTTTAATTTTTGCAACAACCATTTCTTTTAAGTCTCTTGCCTTATCCTTCATACGAGGATTTGCTGTGGATGACTGTAAGATGGTGGCAATCATCTTCTGAGAAATATCAAGGTGATCTGTCTTGTAACCAAGAACTGCCAAGAGGTAGTTGATTGCGCCTTCATCCATTCCGCACATAGGGAAGTTTTCGCTCTGTACTGCTGCCATAAAGCCTTCGAAAGCATTCTTTGTAAATTCAGCTTCCATAGCCTTAGTCTTAGCATAATCAGCATGGCCTTCACCAAGTTCTTCGGCCTTACCTCTTACCACCCATGAAGACTTAAGACAAATATATGCCTTTTCACTTGCCTTTGCGCCCTTAACGATTGCGTTTACAAGTGCCATTTTATATCTTTCGATTGCTTCGTCGTATGTATATGTTTCAGGGAAATTCTTCTGAGGCTTAAAGTTAGCACAGATCTTTTCTCTGATACGCTTTCTTTGAACTTCCAATGTGTTGGGGAAGTATCTCTGAAGTGCTGTGTATCCGCACTGAGGACACATAACAACGTCATACTTTGTGATATCGAGTTCTTTATATTTAGGTCTTAAATCAAGGTCCTGTCCCACAAGCTTAGCCTTACCGCCCTTAACCATACGGGCTTTAAACTCGGCATCGCACACAGGGCAAGTCATTGACTTATCAAGCAAAAAGTCTTTTTCTGTAAGTTCAACTACTGCTTTTGCCTGCTCCTTTTTCTTTTCTTCTTCAAAAAGACTCATTCCTTCAAGACCGCCAAGGCCGAAAGATTCAAGTCCGGATAATAAACCTTCTTGCATCATTACCTCCGTTAAATCTATGCAAACACGCTAAAAAATATTCTTTTCTCTCTTCAAACAAGGTATTTTAACACATTTTTTTATTTCTGTACAGTTTTTGCAGCTCGACGTTTCTTTGCCACGTACTTTTCTTCGAAATCATCTTTCGATAAAGCCATGTCAAAGTAGTAGCCCTGAATGTACTTTATCTTCATATCCGTAAGAGCGTCATACTGCTTTTCTGTTTCGATACCTTCAACGCACACATGCACGCCGATGGTCTGAGCAAGCTCCGCAACCATCTTTACAAATGAGCGAGAGTAATCGTCTTCCGCAAGGTCCTTAACAAAGCTTTGGTCCACCTTGATAACATCGAAAGGAATCTCACGGATGTGATTAAGGGATGAATAACCTGTTCCAAAGTCATCAAGAGCAATCTTTACGCCAAGCTCTTTAATCTTACTAAGGATTGTCTTCATACGCTCCATGTCATTTATGGCAAGGCTTTCCGTTACTTCCAAAGTAAGGTTCTTAGGTTCAAGTCCCGTATCCTTTAAAGTATCTTCAACGATTTCAACAATGTCTGACTGAAGAAGTTGTACGACAGATAAGTTAACGTTTACCTTATAGTCGGGATGTCCGCTTAAGTTCCATCTGTGGCACTCTTCGCAGGCCTGTCTTAACACATAATTTCCGATAGGATTGATAAGCCCTAAATACTCAGCCAAAGGAATAAAGTCGCCGGGGGCTATAAATCCAAGTTCGTCTGAATTCCATCTTATTAAAGCTTCGGCACCCACGCATCTGTTATCCTTTGTAACGTCTACGATTGGCTGATAGTAAACTTCAAATTCTTTATATCCTTCCGTCATGGCGTCACGCATGTTCTTTTCCATGTCAAGACGTTCATTGGACGAAGAAACAATCTTGTCAGAATACTTTGCCACACGGTTTTTACCGCTCTTCTTGGCATCGTACATGGCAATATCGGCTTTCTTAATAAGCTCTTGCACGTTTTCGCCAAGGTCCGGGAATTCCACTACGCCCATACTCATGGTGCAGTAATAATCCGCATCTTTTAAGTACCAAGGCTTTGCAAAAATATCCTGAATCTGACTTACGATCTTTTCAAAGGTCTCATAGCTTTCGGGAGGCACGATAATGACAAACTCGTCACCGCCCATTCTGTAACATGTATTCTGAATTCCCTCAACTCTTTGAAGGGAGTGAGAAATTGCTTTTAACAACACATCACCATACTGATGTCCAAGACCGTCGTTAATATGCTTAAAGTCATCAAGGTCAAGGTATAACAAAGCACCCTTTGTGCCGTTTTTCTTAGCCCTGTCGATTTGCTTTGCCAAGTCTCTTTCACAGCACATACGGTTGTAAAGGCCTGTAAGAAAGTCTGTGTAGGCCTGCTGTTCGATTCTTCTTTGATAGTTCTTTTTATCCGTAACATCGTATGCCGCGCACAAAGAAACCTTTCTTGAATCCACCCAGTTAATGTAGGTGTAGTGAAGGTCGTACCAGCGGTTTCTTGCCACGTGATTTACTTCGTAAATTCCGCTTTGTGAATTAACCGCAATCGCAGAATCAAAGAGCTCATCCAAAGTTCCTTCCGAAAGCTCTTTTGCAAAGGTACTCTTTAAAACCTTGTTTGCAAAAAGAGGTGAGCCTGTTTCTATGTCACGCACGTAGATTGCGCTTCCTACGTTATCAAGGATTGCTTCCAAAGAAGCATAGGAGCTTGCAAGTGAGTTTTTCTGAATTCTCTTAGTGATGATGCTTTGAAGCACCTTCATTGAATCGTACAAAAACTTTACTTCATCCGTGGTCCACTTTCTGTTCTCTTTAGAATCCGTAAAGCACGCATACATAGCCACGCCGTTTGCTATCTGAATGGGAATAACGCAAAGAGCGGATACGTTAAACTTATCCATTACCTCTTTGTCGGCCTCGTCGATTTCTGAATCGTAAGAGAATACAAGGGGCTTTTCTGTATACATAAAGTGAAGCCTCTTCTGTCCTCTTTGCTTATCAAAGAAAGAAACCACACCGGTGTTATACCACTCGGCGGCTATATCACAGTTTTCCATGCCTCGCTTAACTCTTGCCACAAAGGCGCCGGTAATATCCAGATATTCACCGACAATCTTAAGCATGGAATTCATTATTATTTCAATTGCATCGTTTGAATCAAGAAGCTGTACCACTGCGGAAATTGCTTCCACACGCTTCATTGAAACTCTTATTTCTTCTTCAGAAGATTTAGACCTTCTGCTTTCTGCCTCCGCAGAAGCCATTGAAAGCTTTGAGCAAACGATAAGCTGAGTTACGTCTCTTATTATATCTACAGAGTCATTGAACTGTTCAAATGTGGTGACTCTTGAAAATTCCATAGGAACTACGGCGGTAGGGTCGCTTACAAATTCAGGATCAGACATAACGCCGATTATAAGCCAAGTAACAATGGGCTTATGGTCAACATGCAAAGAAGACCCCGCTATCTTAATGTTTGACACAGCGGTGTCTTCGGTGGCCTGCACCTCCAAATCGTCTGTAGCGACTCTTGTGTACAAAGCTTCAAGTCTATCCTGTCCTATGTAATCAAGAAGTTTTTTGTTTTCAGCCGGATCACCTGTCATCTCGCAAAGTATCTCTCCCTGCGAATTGTAGGCAAGCAAATAAAGATTGGCCACTTTGCTGTATCTAAGCGCCATTCTTCTAACAATCATCAAATCCAGCATAACTTCTTGTGTGACATTGTCATTTTCGCCTAAGTTATTAAGATTCTCCACCAAATTACCTCTAATCTTCCCCTTAGGATTATATTAACATAACTAAGCTTTCTTTTACAAGAAAAGTATCATAATTAATTATATTGATATAACCTTCCATAGTAATGGATGTTACCATTTTATTCTAAAGTGCTTAACAGATTATAATAAATAAAGGCGGAAAGAAACTGTTTCTTTCCGCCTTAATGGTTTTCTTATAAAGCATCCGATGAGTAGTTGGGAGCTTCTTTTGTGATATGAATGTCATGAGGATGAGATTCTTTTAATGCAGCTGCAGAGATTTTAATGAATCTTCCGTTTTCTTTAAGCTCTTCGATTGTTCTGCATCCGCAGTAACCCATACCTGAGCGAAGTCCGCCGATAAGCTGGAAGATTGTATCTTCAACGCTTCCCTTATAAGCCACACGACCTTCAACACCTTCGGGAACAAGCTTCTTTGCATCTGCCTGGAAGTATCTGTCTTTTGAACCGTTTTCCATAGCTGCGATGGAGCCCATGCCTCTGTATACCTTGTATTTTCTACCCTGGAATAATTCAAAGTCGCCGGGAGCCTCGTCGCATCCTGCAAACATTGAACCCATCATACAAACGTTACCGCCTGCTGCGATAGCCTTTGTAACTTCGCCCGAATACTTGATACCGCCGTCTGCAATAATCGGGATTCCGTACTTCTTTGCAACTTCGTAACAGTTCATGATTGCCGTTACCTGAGGAACACCGATACCTGCAACCACACGTGTGGTACATATTGAACCGGGTCCGATACCAACCTTGATTGCGTCAGCGCCGGCTTCGATTAATGCTTTTGTTGCAGCGCCTGTAGCAACGTTACCTACGATAACCTGAAGGTCGGGATATTTTTCTTTAATCATCTTTAAGCACTTAATAACGTTTTCTGAATGACCGTGAGCCGAATCCAAAACAACTACGTCAACATGTGCTTCAACAAGTGCGTCAACTCTTTCGATGCAGTTAGCGGTAATGCCGATACCTGCGCCTACAAGCAAACGTCCCTGATCGTCTTTTGCTGCCAAAGGATACTTAATGTTCTTTTCGATATCCTTGATTGTGATAAGACCCTTTAAATTAAAGTTATCATCAACGATAGGAAGCTTTTCTTTTCTTGCTTCGCCAAGGATTCTCTTTGCTTCTTCCAAAGAAATGCCTTCTTTAGCTGTAACAAGACCTTCGCTTGTCATACGTTCTTTTATTTTCTTAGAAAAGTCTGTTTCGAATTTTAAGTCACGATTTGTGATAATACCAACGAGTTTCTTTCCCTCGGTAATAGGTACACCCGAAATCCTGAACTTTGCCATAAGTGCATCAGCATCGGCAAGTGTATGTTCGGGAGATAAAGAAAATGGATCGGTGATGACACCGTTTTCTGATCTTTTAACTTTGTCAACTTCTTCGGCCTGTTTGTCGATTGACATATTTTTGTGAATAATTCCGATTCCGCCCTGTCTGGCCATGGCAATCGCCATTCTGTGTTCCGTAACCGTATCCATACCTGCGCTCATTACGGGAATGTTGAGCTTAATCTTTTTTGTGAGATAAGTGGTTACATCCACCTGATTGGGAATCACCTGTGAATACTGGGGCTCTAAGAGCACGTCATCAAATGTAATTCCGTCGCCGATTATCTGACTCATTTTCTGTCCTCCTGGTTAACTAATTAACGTGTTTTAAAAGAAAACTGCCGATAATCATTACCGACAGTTTTAAATTTGCTCTAAAATGTAGCATACTCGTAAAATAATGTCAATCCATAAAAACTTTTCTGGGAGCAACATTTTTTACACATTTAACCAATGCTTCATTAGGCTCGAATATTATTTTTTGATTTCCGTCATAGAAAAATACGTATCTTGTGTCGGGCTGATTCTCAACTCGGCTTGATAAATCCACTTCTTTCCAATCACGATTTTTGTATCCGTCAAGGTGGTAGGATTTAATAGGTGCCATAATTTCTATCTTATCGACTTCATAGGTTGCAAAGCGTTTTCTTCTTGACTTGTGGAACACTCTGTCAACCGTAATTTCTTTGTCCAAATACAAGTACTCGTATTCAACATCAATGAAGATGCCTACAAAGTAAGCTGCAACACCAAGGGCAATGGCTGCAAAGAAAAGAATGTTTCCAAATAAAAAGGAAGCAAAGAACGCCACAACCGTAAGGCCTATCAATACATATTTACATAAAAGAAGCACGCCGGGAGTCTTTCTCGCAACCATGCATTCAACATAAGATTCGCTCATAACAATTCCTCCATTTAAATCTAAAAATACTATAGCAGACTTTTTTGTTTAATCAAAACATTTTTTCTTAAAAATTCCTGATTTCACAGAAAGTTTAGAATTCTTTGTTCTTTGCTTAATTGACTAAAACAAAAAAGAATATAATAATGGTAAACAGCGATATAAAATGAGGTGAATGTTATGCCCGTAATAGACGATATTAAAGAAAGCCAAAGCAAGTTAAAAGGCAAAGGCTTTAAGTATAAGTTTCAATACTTTTGGGAATACTACAGAGTAGCAACCTTTATTACAATTGGTGCATTAATCTTAGTAGGCTCAATCATAAAAACTGTTGTAACCGCAAAAGATCCGGCTTTTGAAGCAATCATGATAAACGCAATCGGAAAGCCCTCGGAAGAAGCCTTTGCGACGGAGCTTCAAATCGATACAAAGAAATTTGAAGTTAATTTCGATTCTTCTTATATGATGTCAGGTCTTGATTCTTTTGACCAGACAACATACGCAAGCATGCAAAAGCTTATGGCAGTTGTTGCTTCCGCTTCCGCAGATGCCTGCCTTACTCCCCCTGAGTACGGTGAGCACTACGCTAAGTCCGATATGTTTATGGATTTAAGAGAAGTATATGATGAGAAATTCTTAGAAGACCTTGGCGACAAAGTCATCTGGCTTAAGTTAAACGATCCCGATACCGATAAGCCCGTAGGAGAAGAAATCCCCTTCCTTATCGATGTAAGCGATGCTAAAGGTCTTAAGAGCGAAGAAAACCTTTGCTACGCAACAGACAAAGTTTACTTTGGCATCTGGGCAAATGCAAAGCATGTAGATGCGGCAAAGAAGTTTTATGAATTTATAAATGAGTAAAATAAAAACCACTGAAATCCGATTGGACTTCAGTGGTTTATTTTTTAAGTGATTATTCCAATGAAGAAATCATAGCCAAAAGATCGGCTGTATGATCTTCAAGTGCTGCTCCTGCTGTGAAGCAAGCCATGTAACCGTCCTTTACCATGAATGCCTGGTTAATGTACATATCGAATGTGATGCCTTCTGATTCACCCTTACCCTGAAGGACGATACAAGGTGTTTCTTTACCCATAACTGTTGTTGTGGACATTTCGCATGTAAGATCAGAAAAGCCCATCTGCTCATAAGTTTCCTTTAATGAAGGAAGCATGATGCTCATGATAGATTCCATAGATTCCTGGGTTATGGTAGAAGAACCTAAATATGACATTGTTAAGTTCATTGTGTTTAAGAAAGTAGAATCAGTAAGATAGAAATCCACTACCTGACCGCCTGCTTTTACCTTCTGTGATGCAAGTTTTCCAAGAGCTGTATCTGTTTCTGCTATCTTTTCATTGGCTAATTCTTCAAGATTACCTGTAAGATTTTCATCTGTGAAGGTATATCCTTCTGCTGCTTCAACCTTAAATCCGAAGAATTCGTTTGTGTAAACATTGCCATCAATAGTTCCTGTGATGTCGACATCTTCTGTTTCTTCTGCAGTTTCTTCAGCTGCAACTTCTTCAACAGCTTCTTCAACTACCTCTTCAGCTGCTTCTTCAACACTTGCAACTGCTTCTTCAACCACTTCTTCAACGCTTGAAGTTACCTTTGTGTCCTTACCGCATGCAGTAAGAGACATTACCATTGCTGCAGCCAAAATAGCCGCAAAAATCTTCTTTTTCATATTACTCTCCTCTTAGTAAAATACTTTGATGCCTGCCGGAAGCGAGCGCACCTAGGTGATTTTATCGCGTTAAAGCGGATATGTCAAATTATAAAAAAAGAAGCCTTAATAGGCTTCCTTTAATCTTTATCTTAAAGAATCAATTTCGATTAATTCTTCTTTTGTGAAATAGTAGTGTTTACCGCAGAAACTGCAATTTACTTCGATGGTCTTTCCTTCATCGATCATTTCCTTCATTTCTTTTCTGTCTAAAGAAATAAGGCCTTTAGCGAATCTATCCTTTGAGCAGTTGCAGTAAAACTTGGTTTCTACTTCGTCGTTAAACTCAATGTCAAAGCCGTCTAGAGCAAGCTCCAAGATTTCTTTGGGAGTCTTTCCTGCCTTTAATAAATCCGTTACGGAAGTGATTTTTGATAAGTTTTCTTCTAGCTTATCAATGATTTCATCATCGCAAAAAGGCATTACCTGAATGATAAATCCGCCTGCTTCCGCTACAGTGTTATCTTTATTCATTAATACGCCAAGGCCTACGGATGAAGGCACCTGCTCACTTTCTACAAAGTAGCGGGTTATATCATCACCGATTTCTCCGGTTAAAAGTTCCACTTCGCCCACATAAGGGTCTTTAAGACCTAAATCCTTTATTACTCTTAAAAAGCCTCTTCCTATGGCGCCGCCCACGTCAAGCTTTCCTTTAGCGT
>JAEEXG010000037.1 GCA_016291405.1 Lachnospiraceae bacterium | reverse complement strand
TGGTCAGTTATGGCTTAAAATATACAATCCGGATTACGGTTTGCTCACAAGAGCACTCGAAGCTATAGGTGTTATAAAAGAAGGCTCACCTATTATTTGGCTCGGTGATAAAAAGATTGCTCTTTCTGCAGCTTTTGTTCCTATTTTGTGGCAGTACGTAGGCTATCATATGTTGCTTATGTACGCAGGCGTAAAGGGCGTATCACCCGACTTACGTGAAGCCGCCATGCTTGATGGCGCTACTGACTCTCAGATTAACAGATACATCGTTATTCCCTGTATCAAACCCATTATCAAAGTCAGTGTTATTTTCGCAATTACAGGATCACTTAAATCCTATGACCTTATAAAAGTATTGACAGACGGTGGCCCCAATCACGCAACGGAAGTGCCTTCCACATTAATGATCAACTTCTTGTTTGCAAGAAACAGATTTGGTCTTGGAAGTACTGTAGCAGTAATGCTTATCATTTTGTGCTTCTTCTTTGCGATTGTGGTTAACAGAGTATTTAGGAGGGAAGACTAATGGCAAAAGAAACAACTAAGGCTACAGCGCCCCCTAAGGATTTAAGCGCATACAGCATAAAGAAAACAAATCCCGTGGTAAAGGTTATTATCTACATCTTGCTTGCAATATGGACAATAATAAACTTATTCCCGCTTTATTGGATGTTTACATTCTCACTTAAGACGAATCCCGAAATTTACGGTATCAACGTAATCGGCCTTCCCAAAGAGTGGCACTGGGAATTCTACGGACTTGCAATGCAAAGAGTTAACATGCTTAAACTCTTTGGAAACAGCTTGCTTATAGCTGTTGCATCAATAGCAATCACAATAGTGGTTTCTTTGATGGCTACATACGCACTTACACGTCTTGTCTGGAAGGGCAGTAAGCTCATGAACTCATTCTTCATGTTAGGACTTACAATTCCCCTTCATGCAGCGTTGGTGCCCTTATTTAAGGCAATTAAGCTTGTTGGCTTATATGATACCTACTGGGCTTTGATCATCCCTTATTCGGCTTTCTCCCTTGCAATGGCAATCCTTATTTGTACAGGATTTATGGGTGAGATTCCAAAGGACCTTGATGAAGCAGCCTACATCGACGGATGCGGAGTATGGGGCATATTCATTAGAATTATCGTGCCTTTAATGACTCCCGCCCTTGCAACAATAGGTATTTACACATTCTTACAGTGTTGGAACGAGTTCATGTTTGCAAGTAACTTTACAAGCAAACTTAAGACAATTCCCGTCGGAGTACAGACCTTCTTTGGCCAGCACACAACAGACTGGGGTATTGTAGGTGCCGCACTGGTTATTGCAACTTTCCCGACGCTTTTAATCTACGTATTCTTAAGCAGAAAGATTCAGGAAAGCTTTATGGCAGGCGCAATTAAAGGATAAATTTCTTTTCATAATCTCAAAAAACCACCATTTGGGCTAAAAAGGCTTAAATTGGTGGTTTTTTGCTTTAATGAGTGATAAACTGTTTATAGATTGGTAAAAGATGGCGGAATTTATGGGAGAAAAGAAAAAAGAAAGAAAACATAAGTTTTTTATTTCAAACAACACTCTTACGGTAAAAGCCTGGTACGTAATCGGAGGTGCCTTACTTGTTTTTACCGTTGTTTTCGCGATTGCATTTTTGGTTATGACGGGAAGATCCCG
Organism: Lachnospiraceae bacterium; assembly: GCA_016291405.1. Classification (GTDB taxonomy): domain Bacteria; phylum Bacillota; class Clostridia; order Lachnospirales; family Lachnospiraceae; genus UBA1258. Next base: position 23,048 of record JAEEXG010000037.1, on the reverse strand, counting down.
CCGTGACTATGAAATCCGTGAATCTGAAACAGTTTTAAATTCCATGTCCGGTAACATTACCGCCAATCTTCAAAGCTATAAAGATATCACTAGACTTGTAATGTTAAACAATCAGGTCGTAAGGTTTCTTCGTGCAAAATCCGACGAAGTGGACGCAGGCCTTAAAAATGATACAAAGTTTGGCATAAACGATATCTTTGTTGCATCAGACTACGTTGATTCAGTTTTTATTTTCCGTGATGATAAGCACTACGTTACAACAGGTAAAGGCGTTTATTATATCGACTATAACTTAATGGGAGACAGCTTCTGGCAGGCCGTTATTCAGGTAAAAGAAGGCGGTACCGTAATATTTATGAACGGTAACAAAGCCGTTTACAGAGCAAACGGAGACCCTATTATTACAATAGGCCGTGCAATCTACGACATTCACTCTCAGGAAAGAGTGGGAATCTTGCTTGTAAATATTTCCACAGGAATGCTGCAAAGCACCATTCAGGGACAGGTAGGCTCAAATGTTTGCGTTGTGACTGAAGAAGGAAAATTCCTTGCGGGAAGCGAAGAAGTGGCAGCACTTTTCTCAGATGACTTTGCAAATGCAGAGGGCATGGTCCATAGAGCCGTAAGAGGCGATAAAAATGTAAGGATGATTTCAGCCTTAAGAGTGCCTGAGACACCGCTAATCGTGCTTTGTGCATCAAATGCATCGTCTCCCGAGACTATTCCCATGGAAACCATGATAGCCATGTTACTCTTATTCGTAACATTCTTAGCTTCAATTTCCGTAGCGGCAGTATTTATAACAAAGAACATAACACATCCTATTTATGAGCTTTCAGAAGAAATCGAAAAGACCAAAGAAGCAGGATGGCTTAAAAAGATAGATGCAGAAATGCCGGATAACGAGCTTTCGATGTTAAAAGAAAGCTATAACAGCATGATCGATTACTTAAATGAAATGTTTACAAGACTCCTAGACAAAGAAAAAGTAATCCAGAAGGCTGAAATGAGAGTGCTTCATGAGCAGATTAAGCCCCATTTCTTATACAATTCACTAGAGACCATAAGCTATATGGCACTTGAAGCTAAGGCTCCGAATGTCCACTCGGCTTTAGAAACACTTGGAAGCTTTTACAGAAACTTTTTAAGTAAGGGTGATAGGGAGATTCCCTTAGAGAGAGAAATAAACATCGTAAAAGACTATTTATCCTTACAGAAATTAAGATACGGAGATATCTTAAACGATGAATACGATATATCGGAAGAGACTAAAGAATGTCAGATTCCAAAGCTTATTTTACAGCCCCTTGTTGAAAACAGTATTTATCACGGTATAAGGCTTACAGGGGAAAAGGGAATCATAAAGGTTTCTTCCTGGATTGAAGATAACAAGCTTCACATTACAGTATGGGATACGGGTATAGGTATGACTCAGGATACAATAGAGAGCGTACTAAAGATTGACGATCATCCCACATCCTTAGATGATAATCTTTCAGGCTTTGGACTTAAGGGTACCATTGAACGTATCAGGTATTACTGCGGAAGAGACGATGTTGTAAAGATTAAGAGTGAACTTGGAGAATACACGCAAATAGAGCTTATTTTACCACTTGAAGAGAAAGGCTAAAGAATGTATAGAGTAATGCTTATAGACGACGAGCAGTCGGCAAGAAGTCTTTTAAGAGAGTCAATTGACTGGGCATCCCTTGATATGGAAGTTGTGGGGGAAGCGGCAAGCGGAATAGAGGCAATAAACGTAATAGATGACTTTAGGCCTGACCTTGCCTTTGTAGATATCTCAATGCCCTTTATGAACGGTATTGAGTTTACCGAGCTTGCCACAAAAAGATATCCTAATCTTGTAATTATCATCATGACTGCTTTTGATGAATTTGAATATGCAAGGCAGTGTATACGCCTTCCTGTTTTTGACTATATGTTAAAGCCTTTTGTAAGAGGTGAAGTGACTGAGACGCTTAAGCGCGCCAAGGCAAAGATTGAAGCCATGGGGCCAAGAAAGCAGGAAGAAGAGGAAGAGTTTGAAGATTCTTCCATAGAGCAGATTACAAAGTATATAAAAGAAAACTACACGGATTCAAAGCTAAACTTGACTTTTGTAGCACAGACCTTCGGATTTAGCTCAAGTTACTTAAGCCGAAAGTTTAAGCAGGAAACCGGTAAAAACTTTGTTGAATACTTAACCGAGTGCAGAATGGAAAAAGCAATGGAATTAGCTTCTAAGAATGTAAAGATGTTTGTGGCATCATCGGAAGTGGGAATTCCCGATCCAAATTATTTCGGAAGATGCTTTAAAAAGTTTGCGGGAGTAAGCTATTCTGAATATCAGGCTAAGCTATAAAGAAAGGGGTGAGAAATCTCACCCCTTTTATTATTTACCAAAGAAATTAAATAATCCCGAAAAGTTTCCTTTGAAAGCTTCGATTGATTCTTTGAAACCGTCAATCTCGCTTTGGATATTGGTTATTGTATTGTTGATTTTATCTATATCGATTTTTGATGCCATTTCCAATAAAGGCTTAAGCTGTGATTCAAAGATATTAATGTATTTTGCTACGATTACTGCACCTGCAATAAATCCTGCCAAAAGGATTAAAACCAGTACCAAAATAATGATTAACAATATTCTGTTGGTGCGTATTTCTTTTTTTAATTCTTCCAATTCATTGTTCATTTAAATCCCTCCAAACTTAGAAAAATTATAACCCGATTAAAAAATTTTTCATATAGTAAAATGGTGCTATACAAAGAGTAGTAAACCTATGTTATACTTATGAATCGGAAAAGAAGTGTACAGAGGAGTTATATATGGATTATCAAGGGTTATTTACGGAAACTCTCTTAAAAAACATGGAGAAGTTTCCAAGTAAAGATTTATTTCAATACCCTGAGGTAAACAAGAAAGTCGGAATAACATACAAAGAATTCAATCAAGTTATTTCTTTTGTGGAAGAAGCCTTTAAAGGCCTTGGAATTGAAAGCCATGACCGTGTTGCAATCATCTCATCCACTACCGAAAGTTACATCGGCTTATGCCAGGTTTTGGCATATCTTGGAATTGTTATAGTCCCCATTGACTTTAATCTGCCCCTTATCGAAAAGAATCGCCTTTTGGTTAAATCTAACGCTAAGGCTGTTTTTTTGGAAGAAGAGTTTAAAGAAGGCTTAGAGGATGATCAAATCTCAGTCTTCTTTATGAAAAGAGGGTGTAAGTATGAGCTTATTAAATCCGTTGATAAGCTTTATACAAAGGACTATGAAAAATCCCATGCGGATGTTATGGCAATTTTGTTTTCTTCAGGCACAACAGGCACCGTTAAGGGTGTAGGCCTTACCTATAAGGCAATCTGGAAATCATGTGAAATGATGGAAAAGTATGCGGGCATTTTAGAAAAGGATGTATTCTTAAATATCCTTCCTCCAAGCCATGTGGCGGGATTTGGAACCGCATTTTCTTTCTTAAGATGTGGCACCACACTTTGCTTTTTAGAAAAGCTTGACCCTGCAAATTTGGTGAAGGCCTTTGACTTTTATAAGCCTTCCACCTTTGAAGCGGTTCCGGGAATCTTTGAACTAATGAAAACAAAGGCGCTTATGGTTATTAAGCGCTCAGGGCTAAAAAGAGCCTACTATAAATTTGCCACAGATACTTTAAGGCTTTTTAGAAAAAAGTTTGGGCTTAATCTTAAATTTTTAACTAAGCCTATTTACAGTCAGATTTTTGGACCCAATATAAGGACTATCGGCGGAGGAGCTTCGCCTTTTTCAGAGGAACTTATAAAGTTTTATTTGGATTTGGGCCTTAACTTTGTAAACGTGTACGGAAGTACAGAAACCTGCTTCCCCATTTGCGCTTACAACGTATCTAACAGATATGAATTTGAAGGCGTCGGAAGTGTAGATCAATTCGGGGAAATTGATATAAAAATTAATGAGCCGAATGAAAAAGGAATCGGAGAAATATTTGTAAAGAGTGAGCTTATGATGAAGGGATACTTTAAAGACCCTGAACTTACGGCAAATGCCTTTACACCGGACGGTTTCTTTAAGACAGGAGACCTTGGAATTATAGGCCCTGACAGAAGGCTCTATGTTAAGGGAAGAATCAAAGAAAACATAGTGCTTGCAAACGGAGAGAAGGTAACCCCTTCGGAAGTTGATGAGTACTACAGAATGGATGGGGTGCCCATTGCATCCGTGGGTGTCACGACAGCTGCAGGATGTGACGACATTCACCTTTTTATAGAAAGCGAAGATGAGTCACTTTTAGAAAAAGCATATGAGCTTTCAAATGCGGCGCCTAAAAACTATAAGATTAAAAAGGCGCATTTAATTAAATCCCTTCCTACCACAAGCACGGGAAAAGTAAAACGATTTGAATTGAGGAAAATGGCATAGATGAAAAGAAATGATTTAGAAAAGCTTATGGTGGAGGTATTTTCCGACCTTCGCCCAAATGATTATGTAGATATAGACACAAAGATAAAAGAAGACTTAAACATAGATTCTTTGGAACTTTTTTCTGCCTGTATAGAAATCGAAGAGCGTACAAAGCTTGAAGTATGTAAGTATATAAGCAGCGAAATAATCACAATCAACGATTTGCTTGAAGAAATCACTCAGAAAAAAAGAAGCAAATTCGATATTGATTATTCAAAATATCCTAAGAAAAAGGATGAAAAGAAGCTTTCAAAAATCCTTAAATTCTTAGATAAAACCTATGATGTTAGGGTATCCGGAATTGAAAATATTTCAGATAAAAAGCAGCTTATCTGCCCCAATCATGAAAGTAACTATGATCCATTCATGGTGCTTTTAGCCTTTTATAAAAACAATATTTCTATGGATAACTTTTGTTGCTTTGCATCGGAGGATGTGTGGAATTCAGCCGTTTTAAAGAAGGCCTTTGATATACTTGGAGCCATTCCTTTGTTTAGAAACGAAAACACATCTTTAGCCCTTAAGCGAGCTACAGAAGTATTATCATCCGATGCTCCCACAAAGTTTTTGATTCACCCGGAAGGAAAGCGCTCAAGAGACGGAAAGCTTGCTCCTTTTAAAAACGGGGCACAGAAGTTAAGTGAAGAAACAAACACAGAAATCGTTCCCGTTTGCATTAACGGAACCTTCGAAGTATATCCTTACGGAAGAAATATTCCAAAGATATTTGGCCATCACGTTGTGGAAGTTAAATTCTTACCTCCCGTAAAAGACGGAGAGATGAGTAAGGTTAGAGACGCCATTAAGGCTGAGAAAGCGATTTATAAAAAGAGTAATCTTGCGTAAAGATAAAGACCTAAGCTATTTGCTTAGGTCTTCTTCTATATCTTTAAGTGTAATTACTTTATCATCAAGGAGCTTAATGAACACTTCTGCGTATTCGGGATCAAATTCCGTTCCCGCGCCTTTTTCAATTTCTTCACGAATGCTTTCGATTGAAAGGGCTTTTCTGTAACATCTGTCAGAGCTCATTGCATCAAATGCATCGGCAATACAAACGATTCTTGCATTTTCAGGAATCTCTTTTCCCTTTAAGTGATCGGGATAACCGGTTCCGTCAAAGCGTTCATGATGATGTCTTGCCACAAGCTTTGCGGTAGGGAAAGCAGTGGTCTTTTCAAAAATCTGATAACCTCTAATGGTATGAGATTGAATGATTTCAAATTCTTCTTCAGTAAGGCGAGCCTTCTTGTTTAAGATGTCATCGGGGATACCGATTTTACCGATGTCGTGAACCATGGCATCATATCTTAAGCGGCTGATACGTCTTTCATTCCATCCAAGGGCTCTTGCCAAAGCTACGGAGTACTGTGACACTCTTAAAGAGTGTTCTTTTGTATAAGTGTCTTTAGCATCGATTGCGTTAGCCAAAGTCTGAATCATCTGGAAAGACATTTCTTCAATCTGTTCCGAACGTTCATTTACACGTCTAGTCATGGTCTCTACTTCGTCGCTTAAGCGAGCGTCGTATTCATATTGTTCAAGAGTGTTGTTGTGATACTGAATCATTGCTATTGAGTCAATTACCACTATGCAAAGATACAAAAGAGGGTATCTTGCCATAAACAAATCAGAATAGCCGGTGATATGTTCCTTGATAGGTGTAAGGAAACATACTATAAAGAGAATCTCAAAATAGATTGAAAAATAAATTCCAAAACGTACATTTAAAAAGTACATTAAGGCGATTGGAAGGAGAGTGGTCCAAAGAATGGCAAATCCTTCGCTTGTGCCTCGTATAGTATAGAAAGTACAAAGCAATCCAACACCTATGGTGATTAAGATTGCGGGTATTTCTCGATTCTTTTTAAGCCAGCATATTGTTCCCGAAGCTCCGAATAAAACGGTGCTTGTCAAAGACAACAGCATTGAATTGTAATACCCCTGAATCAAATTTATAACTGTAAAGACCAACATAACAACCGAAAAGACGGCGCATACCATTGTAATTACATTAATATTCGATTCGCGCTTGTAACCCCGGTAAATGTCGATGCGTAAGTTCTTTAGCATCTGTTTAATGTTTTTCTTCACTACATTACCTCTAAATTTATCGTGTTAATTCCAGCGAGTTTCCATTATATAATAAAATGTAAAGAAGATAAAGTGTTTTTTCATAAAGAGGGCAAATTGCATTAATGATAGGTTAACTTGGAGTTTCTTTTGGTTTAATTTTTTAAAGTTATACTTACCTTACATAGTATGAAGAAGAAAAACGTCCGGCTGTCTCATAGACACGCCGGGCGTTTTTAGGTTAGAATGGCTTTGGATAAATTAAATTAATATCGGAGGTTACAAAATGATATTTGAAAAGGCCCCTATGGGGTGGAACAGCTGGGACTGTTACGGCGCCGCTGTAGACGAAGAAACCGTCAGAAAAAACGCCGAATACATGGCAAAGAACTTAAAAGAATACGGCTGGGAATATGTGGTTATTGATATTCAATGGTCATCAGAAGATGCTATAAACAATGAATACAGACCATTTTGCGAGCTTAAAATGGATGAATACGGAAGGCTTCTTCCGGCAGAAAACAGGTTTCCTTCCGCAAAAGGCGGAAAGGGATTTAAGCCACTTTCCGATTACATTCATTCTTTAGGCCTCAAATTTGGTATTCACATAATGAGAGGTATCCCAAGACAAGCGGTGGTTAAAGACACACCGGTTCTTGGCACAAAATACACTGCAAGAGATATAGCCAAAACAAACAGTATTTGTGCATGGAACACGGATATGTACGGGGTAGATACCAATAAGCCCGGCGGAAAAGAGTATTACGATAGTATATTTAAACTCTACGCTTCCTGGGGCGTTGACTTTATTAAGTGCGACGATATCTGCAGAGAGCTTCCAAAGGAAGAAGATGAGCTTGTAGCTATAAGTAATTCTTTAAGAAACTGCGGAAGAGACATGGTATTTAGCATTTCTCCCGGTCCCGCAATTTTGGAAAGAGCAGAGTTTTACAAAGAAGTTTCCAACATGTGGAGAATTACCGATGACTTCTGGGATGACTGGAAACTTTTATATAACATGTTTGAAAGATGCGAAAAATGGAGCATCCATACAGGTAACGGTTCTTATCCCGATGCCGACATGCTTCCTATAGGCGCCATCAGACAATGTTATGATAAAAATAACAAAAGTGCATTTACAAATGATGAAGTAATCACTATGATGGTTCTTTGGAGCGTGTTTAGAGCACCCTTAATGATAGGTGCGGAAATGACAAAGCTTGATGACTTTAATTTAAGCCTTCTTACCAACAAAGAGCTTTTAAAGATGCATAAGTTATCTCGTCACGCTCATCAGGTGTTTAGAAGAAATATTGACGGCACCGAAATCGTGCTTTGGATGTCTGTATGTAAAGATGGCGGCATCTATGTTTGCGTATTTAACATAGGTGAAAAGAAGTGTACATATACACTTAAAGATACTGACATTGAAATGTATGATGAATTAAAGGGAATAGATATCTTAACATCTAAAAATGTTAAGTTTAAAGGGGAACTTAAAGTTAGCTTACCTAAGCATTCGGCAAAGGCATACTACTTTAATTAAAGGAACTTGGAAATAAAAGAGAGAAGAGATTAAGTCGTGACTAAGGGTTCCATTTACAAAAAAATATTGCTGTTTTCGCTGCCCGTTTTTTTAGGGCAGCTTTTACAGCAGCTTTATAGCGTGGCGGATTCGGCGGTTGTAGGTAACTTTGTTGGAAAAGAGGCTTTAGCAGCTGTTAGTTCGTCGGGAAGTTTTATTTTTCTTATTGTAGGCTTTATAAACGGCCTATTCATGGGCGCAGGCATTATTATCGGTAACAGATATGGTGCGGGAGAAGAAGACGCCCTTCATACGGCAGTACATACGGGAATCGGATTTTCACTTATATCCGGTGTGTTTTTAACAATCTTTGGGTATTTAATTACCCCAACGATTTTAAGACTTATGAACACCCCTTCAAACGTAATGCCAAATTCCGTTTTATATTTAAGAATATTCTTTTTAGGTGGTCTTGCAAACGTACTATACAATGCTTGTTGCGGAATATTCCAGGCAATGGGAGATTCAAAGCATCCTTTGTATTACCTTATTGTAAGCTCTCTTTTAAATATCTTTTTAGATATTTTATTTGTGGTTGTGTTTGGACTTGGAATAGCAGGCGCTGCAATAGCAACCGTTACTTCACAATATATAAGTGCAGGCCTATCTTTCTATAAATTAACTAGGGTTACAGGCCCCCACAGACTAATAATAAAAGATATTAAAATAGATTTTGATACCTTAAAGAAGGAATTGTCATTAGGCTTTCCTACAGGTATCCAAAACTCCGTTATTGCAATTGCAAACGTTGTGGTGCAGTCAAACATTAATGCCTTCGGAGACCTTGCCATGGCAGGATGTGGAAGCTACTTTAAGCTTGAAGGCTTTGCATTTTTACCTATAACAAGCTTTTGCACGGCTCTTACCACATTTACAAGCCAGAATCTTGGAGCAGGTTTATTTGACAGAGCTAAGAAGGGCGCAAGATTTGGTATTATTTCGGGAGTAGCTTTAGCTGAAACCACGGGAATCATCCTTTATTTTATAGCTCCCATAGCTTTAAGACTCTTTTCAAACGATCCTGATGTAATAGCCTTCGGAGAGCTTCAGATTAAGACAGAAGCCTTGTTTTATTGCATGCTAGCCTTTGCTCATTGCATGGCGGCAGTTTTAAGGGGCGCCGGAAAAACTACGGTTCCTATGTTTGTTATGCTTGGATGCTGGTGCTTATTCAGAATCACTTATATTACAATCGCCGTAAAGCTTCGCCCTGTGATTTCCACTGTATTTATGGCTTATCCCATTACCTGGACTTTAAGCGTAATCATTTTCTTAATCTATTATCACAAGGTGAATATATATAAGGATAATATTTATAAGACAGCATCTTAATAAAAACTTATAAATTCAAAAAGCTGTTTAATATTTAATTAATTTGTCAGACAATTCCTTGACCTTATTAAATATTGTTTGTAAAATGTATATGTAAAAACAATTTTCTTAGGGTAGGAGGTTATCTATGGAACAGCGCGTACAGTATATCTATTCTAAAAAGTTTCCTGAGATAAAAATTCGTGTCATTCCCGGTCACTTCGTTACATCTCACTCCCACATTAACTACTACGTAGATCTTACAATGACTAAGATGCGTGAGAGCGAGGCAAGAGCAGTGGCCAGGGCAATTGCTTCCAAGTATTCTTCAAACACCATAGTTGATACCATCGTTTGTATGGATGGCTGTGAAGTTATCGGAGCGTACCTTGCAGAAGAGCTCACAAGAGCAGGAATCATTTCTATGAACGCACACAAGACCATTTACGTGGTTAGCCCCGAGTTTAACTCAACGGGACAGATTATCTTTAGAGATAACACCCGTCCTATGATTGAAGGAAAGAACGTATTCCTTCTTTTGGCATCCACCACAACAGGTATGACGCTTCACAGATGCTTAGAATGTATTCATTACTATGAAGGCCATATTACGGGAATCACATCAATATTCAGTATGATTAATTCAATTTGTAAGATTCCCATTTCTTCATTGTTTAAGGCTAGCGACATTCCCGATTACAAAGTTTACGATCACGGAAAATGTCCTTTATGCGACAATCACGTGCCTATAGATGCTTTTGTAAACGGCTACGGATACTCGCCTATTAAGAGTTAATAAACTAAATAAAGAGATTTAAGTCCGGCGGATAATCCGTCGGACTTTTTATATGTGATGGAACAGGGGTTAGCGATTGCTTTTTAGTGTGTCTTAGAAGTATAATAGATATGTTGGTGCGATATGGGTATACGTATTATAAATTATTGCCTAGGAGGGCGTAATGAAGGAATACGAAGCACACCGTAAAGGCGAAGACGTCTTAAGAAAATGTATCGACGCTATCTATAAAGAAAATGACACTTATGCGGCCGTTGATAAGGTACTTTCAATGGTGGCAAAGTTTTATAATGCCGACAGATGCTATTTGTATGAATATGACGAAGAAGACGATGTTTTTAAAAACACCTACGAATGGTTTTCTCAAGGCCTATCTTCAAATAATTCAATATCCCAAGTGAAAGGCCATGTTTTCAGAGATTGGGTAAATTCTTTTGATCAAGACGGAGAGGTATACATGGAATCCCCCGAAGCGGCAAAATACCTCGATACCGATCTATACAGTTACTTTATTCAGGAAAATATACAAACGCTTCTTGGAACTTTAGTTAGAGAAGGAAAATCAACAGTCGGTTTCTTTGGAATCGATAATCCCAAGAAAGCCTTTAACGACAGGTTTATATTAAGGTCAGTTTCTGTTTTGGCATACAGTGAAATTGTAAGGCGTAGACGCTTAAAGCTTCAGGAAAAAGAAGCTGAAAAGCAAAAGAAACAATTAGAGCTTGATAAGTCAATTATCGAAGTCCTTGCAAACGAATATGCATCGGCGTTCTATGTAGACCTTGACACAGACCTTATTACGCCTATTCGACTCGATGCTTCAATGGAAGTAAGATTCGGAGAATTCTTTAAAAGTAAGATTGGCTATTCAGTTGCTTACAGAGTGTATGTAAGTTCTGTTGTGCATCCGGACGACCAGGAAGAGCTTTTTGTTGCGGGAGAACCGTCACACGTAAGGGAAGCTTTAAGAGATGTGCCACTTTTACTTAGGCGTTATCGGTGCTTAATTAATGGTTCTGAGCAAATATTTGAAACAAAATACGTTAAGGTCGGAAAGAAAAATTCAAGGCCCAATATTATCGTTATCGGTATTGCAAACAGAGAAAAAGAAAACAGAGAAGAGCAAAACAGACAGATTGAGTTAAAAGAAGCAAATAAGAGGGCGGAAGCTGCAAACAGGGCAAAGAGTACCTTTTTATTTAACGTAAGTCACGATATCCGCACCCCTATGAATGCCATAATCGGCTACACCAACATGGTGGAAGAAAACATAGAGGATAAAGAAAAAAGACTTGAGTATTTATCAAAGGTTAAAGTTGCAAGCCGTCAGCTTTTAGGGCTTGTTAATGACGTCCTTGATATGGCAAGAATCGAAAACGGTAAGGTTGCCATAGAAGAGCTTCCAAATGACATTGTTATATGCACAAACTCTACCTTCCAGCTTTTAAAGCAAAGCGGACTTGGAAGTAAGCTAAATATGTTTGTTGAATATAAAGACATAGTTCATAACAGGGTTTACTGTGATGAGCTTAGGCTTAACCGTATTTTTACAAACATAATCAGTAACTCTTTAAAGTACACAAAAGAAGGCGGGGAAGTACATTTCATTGTTGAAGAAATGTCTCAGACAAGAGTTGGGTATGCAAGATACAGATTCACGGTAACCGATACCGGTATCGGCATGAGCGAACACTTTGTAAGCCATATATTTGATTCATTTACAAGAGAGCGTTCCACCACGGAAACAGGGGTTGAAGGCGCAGGCCTTGGAATGGCAATCACCAAAGAGCTTGTTGATATGATGGGCGGCACCATCGATGTGCAAAGTGAACTAGGCGTCGGCACCATAGTTACAGTAAGAATTGATTTTAGAGTGTCTGAGAGCGAAAAGGATGTTACAAACGTAGCAGAGCCTATTTTGGAATCGGGTCTTGAATATAAGAGAGTGCTTCTTGTTGAAGATAATGAAATGAACAGAGAAATCGCAAGAAATATATTGGAAAGTCGAGACCTGATTGTTGAAGAAGCAAACGATGGCTCTGTTGCGGTTGAGATGGTGCTTCAAAAAGAGCCTGAGTATTACGACTACGTTTTAATGGACATTCAGATGCCTTACATGGATGGGTATAAAGCTACAAGGACCATAAGAAATTACGGAGCCAACAAATACGATAAGCTTCCCATCATTGCAATGACCGCAAACGCTTTTGAAGAAGATAAAAAGAAAGCGTTGATGGCAGGCATGAATGCTCATCTTGCAAAGCCTATAAATGTAAAAGAGCTTTTCAGAGTACTTCAAAGATTCAGAAACTAAAGGAGATTTACTAAATGAAAAAGGGACTAAAAGTATTACTAATAATTTTGGGAGTGTTTGCTTTTCTATACTTGGCAGGATGTATCGCAAACATCATATGTAATGCTAACTTAAGAAAGTACATTAAATCTTTCGAGCCGGTTTCTTATTCCTCAGATCGTGTGGTGCCTGTTAAGGAAGATGATCACTACTCAATTACCGTTGACGGTGATTTAAAGATAATGCAGTTAACAGACATTCATATAGGCGGCGGTTTTTGGACCTATAAAAACGATAAAAAGACAATCTATGAAGTAATCACAATGCTTCAAAAAGAAGCTCCCGATGTGGTGGTTTTAACAGGCGATAACACCTATTGCCTTCCGGGCTTTGGATATAACGGAGGCTTTACCGCAAACAACATAATGGTTGCAAAGACTTTAATTACAATCTTTGACCATGAAGGCGTATATTTCACCACGGTTTTTGGAAATCATGATACGGAAGCTTTGGATTACGCGGGACGAGCTAAAGTCGGCGCCTTATATGAAAGCGATTTTTCAAAGTACTGTTTCTTTGAGTCTGAATATACTGACCCTGATGCAAAGACCGTTCCAAGCGTCACAAACCAGATTATTAAGCTTAAAGACAAAGAGGGAAACGTAATTAAGCTTTTACTCTTAATAGATTCAAACGCTTATCAGACCACAGGCCTTATTTCTTCCATAAAGGGTCAATATGATGTAATCCACGATGCTCAGGTAGATTGGGCAAAGGAAGAGACTAATAAATTATCAAAAGAAGCAGGTTTACCTGAAGGCGAATACTTAAAGGCACTTTGCTTTATGCACATTCCTGTTGGTGAATATCAGGCCGCAAGAGAAGAGGTTGAAAGTAACAATCTTGTAAACACTCAAGTTATCGGCGGCGGCTGGGATGAAAAGGTTTGCTACGGTGGTCTTCACGATGATTCAAAGACTCCCGTAGACCAGGATAAGTTCTTTGAAGTTATGTGCGAAGAAACAAACTGCGTTGAAGCAATCTTTTGCGGACACGACCATGTAAACGATGCGGTGCTTGAATATAAAGGCGTAATGCTTAGCTACGGATATTCTCTTGATAACGAAGCTTACGGAGATAAGATCATGTACAGCGGATTACAAAGAGGAGCAACCGTTATAACCGTTAACGAAGATGGCACATTTAATCAGCAGCATAAAAACGCTTACCTTGATTACGGCGTAGAAACCAATAAGTATGTGGACGTTTATTTAGATAGAAAACTATATCCTTAAACTTAAATATATTACGGAGGGTTATGTAGATGAAGGAAAGTTACAAGGCTTTATTCACTCCATGGAAAATCGGCAATCTGGAAATTAAAAACCGTTTTGTCATGACTTCCATGGGTGGCACATCCATTTTCGGATGGCTTGAGCCAAACCACTTTGATGAGGAGGCCGCTAACTTTTTGCTTGAGAGGGCAAAAGAAAACGTAGGGCTAATACTCCCGGGTATTGCACCTATTAAGGATACCCTTGGGGGAAAGTGGCTTTATCAGGGAAAGGGAAAGTTTAAAAAACTTTCCGCCTTTATGGATGAATTTCATAAGACGGGAGCCAAGATGTTTGTGCAGCTTACTGCAGGTTTTGGCCGAAGCATGGCTGTAAACGACATTATGGTTAAGGCTTTGGAAAATAAATTCTTAGGCGCTGTAATGAAGCCTGTACTTGATGTTTCTTATCTTACTGCTTCGGCAAGTAAGACTCCAAACCGCTGGTATGACAAGGTTGATTCAAGACCTTTAACGAAAAAAGAAATCGAGCAGATGGTTAGAGCCTTTGCTAAGACTGCAAAGCTTTGTAAAGAAGCGGGCGTTGACGGCGTTGAAATTCATGCCGTTCATGAAGGATATTTGCTTGACCAGTTTACAATGCCTTATACAAATTTAAGAACCGATGAATACGGCGGAAGCTTTAAAGGAAGATATAAGTTTGCTGTGGATATCGTTAAGGCCATTAAGGCTGAATGTGGAGAAGACTATCCGGTTTCTTTAAGATATTCCGTAGTATCTAAAACAAAGGGCTTTGGAAAAGGCGCTCTTCCCGGTGAAATATATGAAGAAGTGGGAAGAGACATGATAGAGAGTGAAAAGGCAGCTAAGTATTTACAGGATGCAGGATATGACTGCCTTAACTGCGATAACGGAACCTACGATGCCTGGTATTGGAGCCATCCTCCGATGTATATGGATCAAAACTGTAACTTAGAGGATGTAAAGCATATTAAGCAGTTTGTGGATATCCCCGTAGTATGTGCAGGAAGAATGACTCCCGATGCTGCAGCAAAAGCAATTTCTTCAGGCGACTTAGACGCAATGGGCGTAGCCCGTCAATTTTTGGCAGATCCTAAGTGGATTACAAAGATTATGGAAGATAAAGAAGATTCCATAAGGCCTTGTATCTGCTGTCACAATGCTTGCTTTAACATGGCTCACTATGAAGGCGTTGCAAACGACCAGTCACTATCCGATAACAGAGGAATGGCAAGATGCGCCATCAACCCGACTACCATGCAGCATAAGAAATATAAAATCGTGCCTGCAAAGAAGAAAAAGAGAGTAGCTATTGTGGGAGCGGGTATCGGAGGCATGGAAGCTGCAAGAGTGCTTAAGTTAAGAGGTCACGAGCCTGTATTGTTTGAAAAGAACAATAAGCTTGGTGGAATCTTTAACGCAGCATCAGCTCCTTCTTTTAAAGAAAAAGATAAAGAGCTTCTTTTATGGTATGACAGAGAGATTCATAAGGCTCAGATAGAGGTTCATTTTGACACAGAGATTAAGAGCATAGATGAGCTTAAGGGCTTTGATGAAATAATAGTTGCTACGGGAGCTAAGGCAAATAAGCCTCCTATAGAAGGAATGGAAAAAGCCATTGAAGCCTGCGACTATTTAAACGGTGCCACTGTTGGACAGACTGTAGCTATTATAGGTGGTGGCTTATCAGGATGCGAAATCGCTTACGATCTTTATAAAAAGGGTGTTAAGCCAATCATTGTCGAAATGAAGAATGACCTTATGGCGGTTAGCGGAATCTGTCTTGCAAACAGCTCATATCTAAGAGATTTCTTTGCACTTAACAATGTGGAAGTGCATTTAGAGACAAGGCTTAAAAAGATTACTGATACAGGGGTTACTGTAGTTGATAAAGACGGAAACGTCTTTAATATCGATTCAGACACTGTAATTACATCAATGGGTTATCATCCCGCACCGGTATTTAGCAAGAGTAAAAAGGTTAAGTACGTAGGTGACTGCAACCGCGTAGGTAATTTAAGAACCGTTATATGGGGCGCATGGGATGTAGCAATGAAGATATAGGAGAATGGGGATATGTATCAGCCGAAAATGAAATTAACTAAAGAACAGTTAGCTATTTTAAACGGTTCGGAAGGCGCTACAAAAGCAAAAGTAATGGAGACCCTTGTTAGATACGGCGATTTGTTTGACGCATCAGAACTTGTAAAGATCACTCATTCCGAAGGCCATTTGGTTACTTCCTTTGGATTGTCGCTTCTTAAGCCCGTATACCGCGTTATGGACGAGCTCATTAAGGCAGGTCTTAAAGTAGAAGGCGGCTTTACAATGGACCCTCGTCCTGTGGACTTTGAAAACGTAAAGTGTTCACCCTTAGAAAAGCTTTTATTTAGTACAGTTCTTTACGGAAAGCAAAACTTTTACGAAGAACAGTTAAAAAAGCTTGGCTTAAAAGAAGAGGATGCGTTTAGCTGTGCCTGCTATTTTAAGCAAATGAAAAACGTGCCTAAGAAAGGGGACATTCTTTCCTGGGCAGAATCAAGTGCAGTTAACTACGCAAACTCAGTTATCGGCGCAAGATGCAATCGTAACTCAGGTATGATTGATATCTTTGGTTCAATATTAGGTTACGTACCTAAGTTTGGCCTTCTTACCGATGAAGGAAGAAAGGCTAAGTGGAAGGTAATCGTTAATACCACAAAGAAACCTATTCCTCAGATATTAGGTTCCGCAATAGGTATTAAGGTAATGGAAGATGTGCCTTACGTTGTGGGCCTTGATAAGTGGATAGGAACAGAGCTTAACGATGCTGCAGTGGATTACTTAAAGGACTTTGGCGCAGCCACAGCTTCAAACGGTGCGGTAGGTTTATATCATATTGAAAACTTAACCCCTGAAGCTAAAGAGCTTGGAAACAGTCTCTTAGTAGATGATTACAAAGAATATGTAATTGATGATGAAGAGTTAGAAAGAGTCTATAAGTCATATCCTGTTATGTGGCTTAAGCCCGATAAGCCCGGAAACCTTGTGTTTATAGGCTGTCCTCATTTATCAATGAATCAGTTAAACGAATGGACTGATGCAATTATTAATGGGCTTAAAGAAACAGGCAAAAAGAAGGTTACCTGTCAGACCGTTCTTTGTACAGCTCCTCCCGTAAGAGAAGAGTTTGTAAAGACTGATAAGTATAAAGAGCTTTTAAAGACAGGAGCCAGGTTAACATCAATCTGTCCCTTAATGTATACTTCAAATCCTTTAACCAAAAAGAGACGTATCATGACGCCTTCAAATAAACTTCGTACATACACAATGGCTAAGTACTTTAAAGACGAAGAGTTACTAAATTACATTGTGGGTAAGGAGGTTTAAAGATGGCTACATTTAAAGGACGTGTTATTAATCCCGGATACTATAAAGGAGAGGCCGTTGTGTCGCACCAGGGTGTAAACACTTTGGCCACATTCCAAAAGTCTGCTTTATCAAATGCTAAAAACGTAATTGTTGCAGACCAGAACAATCCCGATATTTTTGGAAAGAACATAACAGGAAAGGCTCTTTGCCTTCCTCAGACCATCGGTTCCACCACAGGGGGCATGGTGCTTCAGGTTATTTGCTCAATGGGCATTAATCCTTCCTGCATGCTTTTTTCTCAGAAGATAGACTCCCTTGCGGCAGCAGGCGTGATTTTATCCGTTGTATGGGAAGGGTCTGATATTATCGCAATTGATGATCTTGGAGAAGAATTTTTAAACACCGTTAAAACCGGTGACACCATTGAAGTCAAAGAAGACGGAACAGTAGAGATAATTTAGAAAAAGGGCACACACCGTTTTTTCGGTGTGTGCCTTTTTTCTAAATGTTATATATCTTGCTGTACTTTTCGTTAAAGTACTTAAGTATCGGCTGAGCGCTTACTTCTTTGCCGCAAACTGCAGCAATAACTTCCTTAGGCTTTCTTGAAGAACCGTACTTATGAATCTTTTCATTAAGCCACTTTGTGATTTCTAAGATTCTTCCTTCTTTTAAGATTACATCGATATCACCAAGGTCTTCAGTAATCTTTTCAAGATACATTCCGTCGTAAATCGTTCCAAGAAGGTAAGTGGGGAAGTATCCAAAGCTTCCGTCACTCCAGTGCATATCCTGTAAGATTCCTTCTGCGGGGCAGGAAGGAGTTATGCCTAAGTATTCCTGCATCTTTTCATTCCAAAGCTTAGGAAGTAAATCAACATCCACATTGTTTAAAAAGATTTCTTTTTCAAGTTCGAAGCGCACGATTATGTGTAAACAATAAGTCACTTCATCGGCTGCGGTTCTTATAAATGAGTTCTTTACAAAGTTAATCTTTTCATAGAATTCGTCCAAAGAAATTGCCTTAAGCTTAGGCTCGATTTCCTGAATCTTTTCATAAATGGGAATCCAGAAATTCTTGTTTCGTCCCAAAATGTTTTCATAAAATCTACTCTGGCTTTCGTGAAGGCCTAAATACTTACATGAACCTGCGGTTGTGCCGTCTAATTCTTCGGAAACGTTTTGTTCAAAAATAGCATGTCCGCCTTCGTGAATAGCAGAAAACATGGGGTCTGTAACATCATCTTCACTAAAGTGATTTGATACACGCACGTCTTTTGAAGAAAACTCCATTGTAAAGGGGTGCTCGGTTTCGCCTGTAGTACCTTTGTCAAAAGAAAAGCCTATGTAGTTAAGCAAAAGCTTTTCGGTTTCTTTTTCTGCCTGAATAGAAAAAGTATCGTTAAACTTAGGGTTTTCTTTTTTGCCGCATGCTACGATTTTCTTAATCAAAGGCACCAAGCCTTCTTTTAATTCATTAAATATCTTATCGTAAGCTTCCCTTGTCATGCCTTCTTCATATTGATCCAAAAGAGCATCGTAGGGGTCTTTGTCGGGATACTGATACTTAACCATTTGCTTTGTCATATCAATCATTTTCTTTAAATGGGGAGCAAAGATAGAAAAGTCGTTTGCTTTCTTTGCATCCTGCCATGCAACGCCTGCTTCGTTTTGGACTCTTACAAAGCTTTCAAAGAAGTCTGCGGGCACGCGTCTGTCTTTTTCAATATCCTTTAAGTCTTCCTTGACGCAGTACTTATCGATATCCGATAACTTTTCAAATTCCTCTTTAGTATTAAGGGTTTTAAGAATTTCATAGAATTCATCGGATGTGGTCTTTTTAAAAACCTCTGTGGAAAGGTAGGTTAATGAATCGCTGTGACCTTTAAATCCTTCCTTAGGCATTATGGTTTCCATATCCCAGTATATTGTGTTTTGGGCATGGGATAAGTTATTACATTCTGTAATGATTTCTTTGTATCTTTTTAAAGCTTCACTCATAACTTTCTCTCCTTTAAATTCAGTCAAAATCATAGTATCCAAAAAGAAGAGTAAGCGCAAGATAATCTCGACTTTAATTTGCCAAAATGCTATACTGAGCGTGTTGTGTAAGTTTTTTAAAGGAGAGATTTTCATGGAGAGAGAAAGATTAAAAAGCCGTTTGGGTTTCATTTTGTTAAGTGCCGGATGCGCCATCGGACTTGGAAATGTCTATAGATTTCCGATGAAGGTAGGTCAGCTTGGAGGCGGCGCTTTCGTGCTTGTTTATGTAGCTTGTCTTATTCTTTTGGGCCTTCCCGTAATGGTTATGGAATTTTCAATGGGTAGAGCGGCTCAGACAAGCCCTTTGTACATTTATCACACCCTTACCCCCACAAAGAAAGCATTTAGATTTCACGGATACATTTCGCCCTTTGCAAATGTTCTTTTAATGATGTTTTACACCACCATCGCAGGATGGATTTTTAGATACTTCATTAAAGCCTTAAGAGGAGACTTTGTAAGTAAGACTACCGAGGAAGTTACGGGCGAATTTATGAATATGCTTTCAGACCCTTGGATGATGCTTGTGTTTACTGCAATCATTGCAATTGCGGCCTGTACAGTTTGCTCGTTTTCTTTGCAAAAAGGTTTGGAGCGAATC
This sequence comes from Lachnospiraceae bacterium, assembly GCA_016291405.1. GTDB lineage: Bacteria > Bacillota > Clostridia > Lachnospirales > Lachnospiraceae > UBA1258. The sequence continues at coordinate 3,219 of JAEEXG010000037.1, read as the reverse complement.
ACAAAGTACATGATGATTGCCCTTTTAATATTAATGGTTGCGTTGGCTATATACGGCCTTACACTTCCCGGTGCAAAAGAGGGCGTTAACTTTTATTTAAAGCCCGACTTTTCTAAGATTAATGCAAGCGTAATATCAGAAGCCATGAACCAGTCATTCTTTACTTTAAGCCTTGGTATCGGCTCAATGGCTATTTTTGGAAGCTATTTGGGTAAAGAAAGATCTTTGACAGGCGAATCTATTAATATTATTATTCTTGATACATTTGTTGCCATCACCGCAGGCTTAATCATTTTCCCCGCATGCTTTGCATACGGCGTAGAGCCTACTGAAGGTGCCGGATTGTTGTTCTTAACCCTTCCCAATGTATTTATGGGAATCCCCGGCGGCAGAATCTGGTGCGCTTTGTTCTTCTTATTTATGAGCTTTGCCGCGTTTTCAACGGTTTTGGCAGTTTATGAAAATATCATCGCGTGCTCACACGAAGCATTTAAATTATCAAGAAAGAAAACAGCTTTCATTGTCTGCATAGTAATGATAGTTTTAAACATTCCTTTTATTCTTGGAAACAACGTATGGTCAGGCTTTAAGGCCTTTGGAATCGAAGGAAAAGATGTTTCCGACCTGGAAGATTTCTTTGTTTCGACAATAATGCTTCCTCTGGGTTCTTTAATCTATGTAATTTATTGCACCACCAGATACGGCTGGGGCTTTAAAAACTTCATTTCGGAAGCAAACCTTGGAAAGGGCGTTAAATTCCCTAAGTGGATTAAACCCTACGTGACATTTGTGCTTCCTTTGATTATTATAGTTATATTTGTTATGGGAATAATCTCATACTTTGGTTTGTAAGGAGTATTGATGCAAAACCTTATTTTTGACATTGACGGAACTTTATGGAATTCAACACCTGTTGTGGCAACGGCCTGGAACAGGGCAGTAAACGAAGGTCCCATTGAAGAATTAAAAAAGCATATAATAACCGATAAGACACTTCAAAAAGAATTCGGAAAGCCAATGGATGTTATTGCGGATGACTTATTCGGAGATATCGACCCTACAGTTAAGGCAAATATTCTTAAAGCGTGCTGCAAATACGAGCACGAAGCTTTGGAAGAAAACGAAAAAGACTTATCATACGAAGGCATGAAAGAAACCATGCATAAGCTTGAAAGTATGTATAACCTTTTTATCGTTAGCAACTGTCAGGACGGATACATCGAGCTTGTAATGCATAAAAACGGCCTTACGGATATTATTAAAGACTATGAGTGCTTTGGTCACACAGGCCTTCAAAAGGATGAAAACATTTTGCTTATATGCAAAAGAAACAACCTTGATTTAAATGAAACGGTTTACATCGGAGATACCTTCGGAGATTATGAAGCAACAAAGAAAGCGGGTCTAAAATTTGTATTTTGTAAGTATGGATTTGGAAGCGTAGATACTCCCGATTACACCATAGATAAGTTCTCTGACCTGATTGACTTATTCTAGAAACTCGTTATAGAATCATTAATTGTTTTATGATAAAGTATTCTGTGTGTGAATCATTCACGGGGACGGAGGACATATGAGCGATATGGATAACCTTCTGGCATTAAAGAGAATGCTGGAAAATAAAGATGAAAAAGAAGCAAAAGAAAACTTAGAAAGAGAAAAGAAGTTTATTGCGGATGCCACCAAGGCTTACCTTGGAGACAACACTCCCATAACAAGCATTCAGGGATACGATCCCGAACAGATGCTTAATTTCTTATCACTTCCCACAAGAGAAATTATGCAGAGAATGGGAAATGAATGGGCAAAGATGGATGTGATGGCATTTGAGGCTTTTGCCTACACCATGAAGCAAAAGATTCAAAAATCAACTTCTTTACTTGATTGGAAAGGTTGATTATATTGCCGGATATAGAAATCTATATCCGGTTTTATATTGTTTAAATTAGGAGAGCATATGATAACAGCACTTATTATTTTTGTACTTATGTACGTAGGAATGCTTGCATTCAGCAAGTATCGTGTGTGGATAGCTTTATCCGCAGCGGCTTTAATGGTAATTCTTGGCGTGCTTCCCTTGGGAAACGTATTTGGTGCCATAAACTGGAACGTAATAATGATGATCATGGGTACCATGGGAATCGTAAGCTTATTCATAGAAAGCGGTATGCCTTCAAGGCTTTCCGATATGATGCTTATGAAGGTTCCGAATGCCGCAACAGCAATCGTTGCATTGGCAGTTTTCTCAGGTATCATTTCAGCATTTCTTGATAATGTAGCAACAGTTTTAATGGTTGCTCCCGTAGGCCTTGCAATCTGCAAAAAGATGAAGATTAACCCTGTGCCCGTTATTATTTCCATAGCGGTTTCTTCTAACTTACAAGGCGCTGCAACACTTGTTGGAGACACAACCTCCATTCTTCTTGGCGGATATGCCAACATGACCTTCAACGACTTCATTTTCTGGCACGGAAAGTTCTCCATTTTCTGGGCTGTTGAGCTTGGAGCCGCAGGAACCGTTTTAATTTTATGGAACATATTTAAAAAGCACAAAGAACCCATTGAGAAAGGCGAGCTTACACCTGTTGAAGATAAAGTTCCCGGATTATTCTTGCTTGGGGTTATAGTTTCTTTGATTATTGCTTCCTTCTTTACAATCCCTGTAATAGACGATTTAAAGAACGGTATCATCTGCATGACTCTTTGCATCATTGATGTAATAAGAAGCTGCATAAAGAAAAAGGGCGCAAATCCTTTCAAACTTGTTTTAAAAGAAATGGACTACGCAACAATCGGAATGCTTTGCGGATTGTTTGTTGTAATTGCATCAATCACTGAAGCCGGCATCATCGATGCAATAGCTGAGTGGTTTGCATCAATCGGTAACGGAAACGTATTCTTGCTTTACACAATCATCGTGTTTGCATCGGTTTTATTATCAGCATTCATAGACAACATTCCTTACGTTGCTGCAATGCTTCCCGTTGTACAGGGCATCGCAATCAAGCTTGGAATCGACCCCATTGTTTTATACTTTGGCTTACTTACAGGCGCAACCCTTGGCGGAAACATCACTCCCTTCGGAGCATCCGCAAACGTTGCGGGCATGGGAATACTTCGAAAAGAAGGCTATACTGTAACGAATAAAGATTTCTTTAAGATTGGTATTCCTTTTACCATGACAGCAGTTGTCATAGGTTACTTATTCATTTGGTTTGT